>JBBRNS010000161.1:0-9246 GCA_038230175.1 Burkholderiales bacterium | reverse complement strand
GAGCCGTTTTGATGTGAAACTGATTCAATCGTAGTAGAGAAAGGGCCCGGAGGGGCCCTTTCCATTGAAGGCAACTTTATAGCCCAGATCTCTCTTCACGACCAGATTGGCACGCTTCTCGAAAACCGCCCACACCTCACGGTGTCGATCACCATGTCGGCCTTTTGCTTCATTTTAATAGCTGCTCGCGCAAGGGTGGCGAGGCGAAGGGCTTGGTTGCGTCGCGCAGCAGCCCTTCGACAAGCCCAGGGCGAACGGCATTGTCTGGGAACAGATCGCTGGCATCGGTCGCAGCGTTCAGCGCCGCCACCAAGCCCCGCGCCAGGTCGCGCAGGGTTTTGCCACCGCTTAGTTCCATCACCTTGGCCTGGTCGGCGTCAGAGGCATCGCGGTCCAGCCGGGCCAGGCGGGCGGCGATGCTGCTCAGCACGTCGTCTTCCACATTGCCCAGGCTCACGGCTTGCAGCAGTTTGTCCAGCCCCACGCTTTTCTTCTGGTCCATGGGGCGGCTGTCGGTTTTGTCGCGCTCGCACACGCCTACGGCATCGACGATGACGAAGTGGTCTTTTTTGACGCCCTCCCCCGGGTTGACCGCAGCCAGGTCGGTGGGGTTGCAGATGCGCACGCCACGGTCTTTCATCTGCTCAAAGAAGCTGCGGCTTTTGACGCTGCGCATGAAGACGACGATTTCGACCGGCTTGATGTCGGTGCCGGTGGCGATCATGTCTACCGTCACCGCCACGCGCGGGTAGTAGGCGGTGCGGAAGTCTTTGATGAGCTGCTCGGGGCTGGCGCCCGTGGTTTTGTAGGTGATCTTTTGCGCGAACTCGTTGCCCCGGCCAAACTCTTCGCGCAGTATCTCCACAATTTTTTCGGCGTGGTTGTCGTCTTTGGCAAAGACTAATGTTTTGGGCAGCTCTTGGCGCTGGGGGAAGAGGTCGGCCTGCCAGTTGTCACGCAGGGTGCGCACCACGGTGCGGATTTGGTCGGGCGTTTGCACGGCGCGGTCTAGCTCGGCGGGGTCGTATTCAAAGTCTTCGTCCAGCTGCCAGGCGGTTTTGCGGCGGGTGGCTTTGTCTTGGGTTTCCAGCCAATAGCCTTTGTCTACCTTGGCACCGGCCTCGGTTACCTCGGTTTTGATGCGGTAGACGTCGTAGTTCACATTCACGCCATCGGCCACAGCCTGGGCGTGGCCGTATTCCATGACCAGGTTTTGGTTGAAGAAGCCAAAGGTCTGTTTGTTGGGAGTGGCGGTTAGGCCAATCAAATACGCGTCAAAGTATTCCAGCACCTGGCGCCACAGGTTGTAGATGCTGCGGTGGGCTTCGTCGGTCACCACTATGTCAAAGCTCTCGATGGGGATGGCCGGGTTGTAGCCAATGGGGTCGGCCTGCTTGAACAGGCTCTCCATGCCCTCAACGCTTTCTTCGTCGGCATCGGGCGGCAGCTCGCGCCCTTTGAGCATGCTAAACATGCGCTGGATGGTGCAGATGACGACGCGGGCGCTGGTGTCGATCTGGTTGCTCTGCAGGTGCTGGACGATGTATTCCTCGCCAAACTTGTAGGCGTTGTAGGGCGAAGCGTAGGCGTCAAACTCTTTCTTGGTCTGGCGGGCAAGGTTGCCACGGTCTACCAAAAACAGCACGCGGCGGGCGCCGCCAAACTTGATGAGGCGGTAGATGAAGCCGATGCTGGTGAAGGTTTTGCCGCTGCCGGTGGCCATTTGGATCAGGGCTTTTGGCTTGTTGGCGGCCAGGCTCTTTTCCAGATTCTGGATGGCGGTGATTTGGGCGGGCCACAGTTTGAAGCTGGCACCGCCGGTGCCCCACTCGGTGACCAGCTTGGGCATGGTGCGCATGCGGGCGAGGAAGGTGCCGCTAGCTTCATGCGCGGTGTTGGGCTCGGCATTGGCCGGGATGTAGGCCAGCCACTGCACCAGCAGCTCGGGGCGAAAGAACGCGAACACGCCTCTGGCGCGGGGCTCGGGGTCTAGGCCGTTGGTGAAGTGGGTCTCGACCCCGGTGGATTCCCACAGAAAAGGCAAGGGCCTGCGCCATGCGGGCAAGGTGGCGGGCAGGCCTTGGGCGTAACGGCCGCTTTGCACCTCGACGCCAGTCAGCGTAGCGCCTTCTTTCTTGGCCTCGATCACGCCGCAGGCTTTGCCGTTGACATACAGCAGGTAGTCGGCAAAGCCGAAACCGTTGTTCAGGGGGAATTCGCGGATGGCGACGCCGGTGCTGGCATGGATGTTGGCATCCGCTACGCCGCACACGTGCCAGCCCGCCGCGACTAGCAGTGCGTCGATGCTGACTCTGGCTTTTTGCTCTGGCGTCATACCTTGCTCTCCTCCCTAGCGCAGCATTCTAGGTTACAAGCAAAATAGTGCTCTAGCCCTCGTGGAACGTGCGCAAGCAGCTCCCGTTTTTATAGCAACTGCGCGGATCAAAGGCGTAGATAGCGATAGGCATTGACAGCCAGTTGTCCAATTGCCGTTGGGGCACTTCGCCGTTTTTAACAATGCCTGCGCAATGCGCATAAAGACCGCACTGTGCTCTTGCCACTGATGGGCTGATACTCGGCGAATCGGCACAGCGCCATATACTGTGCAAAACAACAGTGCCGCAATGCATCCCGCTCTATCAACCGTCGACGCACCCATCCCCCTGGGGCGCACCCCACGCCTTGGGCATGGTGTGGTGGCGGCCCGCATCAAGGTCCACAAGACATGAGTCCATCTGACCAAGCCAAGCAGGCTGACGAAGACCGCGGGCAGGGCAGGCGGCGGCGCAAGACCCACCCCGAGTTTGACGAAGCCCGGCTTTACGAATACCCCACCCACCTGCGTGAGGCCATCGCCGATTTGCCCACCTTGCCCGGGGTTTACACCTTCCATGGCGAAGAGGGCGACTTGCCCCTGTACATCGGCAAGAGCGTCAACATCCGCAACCGGGTGTTATCCCACCTGCGCACGGAGGACGAAGCCCGGCTGCTGCGCCAAACCCGGCGCATTAGCTGCATCCGCACCGCAGGCGAGATCGGCGCTTTGTTGCTCGAAGCCCGCCTGATCAAGACCTTGCACCCACTGCATAACCAGCGCCTGCGCATGAGCAAGCAGCTGTTTGCCTGGCGGTTTACCGACGGGGTGCCCGCACTGGTTAATGCCAAAGAGGTCAACTTTGCACGGGAGCGCGGCTTGTTTGGCCTGTACGCCAGCCGCCACGCGGCACAGCAGCAACTGCGCAATCTGGCCGACGAACAAGGCCTGTGCTACGGCTTGCTGGGTTTAGAGAAGCAAACTGCCGGCCGCCCGTGCTTTCGGGCGCAGCTCAAGCAATGCCTGGGCGCCTGCTGCGGCCGCGAAACCGTGGACGAACACCGCGCGCGCTTAGAGCGGGCTTTGCAAAACCTCAATGTGGTGTGTTGGCCGTTTGCCGGAGCGGTAGCCCTGGTGGAGCAGCAAGACGACATGCAAGACGTCCATGTGGTTCAAAACTGGTGTTACCTTGGCACCGCTAAGACATTGGAAGCCGCCAAGACTCTGGTGTCGGTCGATGCCAGCTTTGATGCCAACAGCTACAAGATATTGTGCCGACCCATCATCGAGTCCGCCATTCAGACCATTGCCCTCTGAAGCAAGAACCCATGCCCACCGGACGAGCGCTCACAAATGCATGCAAAAAAGCGGGGCTACGACCTGTCCCTTTTGCGTGCGCGGCAGATACTGGATCTCGATTTTGAACACCATCACTTGATCTTGGCCATGGACTGGGACAACTTGGCGTTGATCCAAGAGCAATTCCCCAAGCAGCACCAGTCAAAAGTTCACCGACTCATAAAGTTTCGCGTTCACCAACAGGGCGAGGTCGTGCCCGACCCCTACTACGGTGGCGGGCAGGGGTTTGAGCATGTGTTGGATTTGGTGGAAGACGCGTGTGATGGGCTATTACTGCATGTAAAGCGGGTGATTACTGATCCGACGGGCCACTTAATTTCAGCCCCGTAAGGTGGTGCTAAAGCTTTGCGCCCGCACCACCAGCTTGTCGTGCCCGGTGCCGGCGTCTGGCTCGCGACCTTGTGCCCGTGTGGGTTGTTTCAATAACGGAGATCGATCATTTGCGTTGCCCCCACCACACGCCTGCCAATGCGAGCAAACCGCCGACCGCATGGAAGCTGTGCAACTCTTCACCCAGAAAGGTGGATGCAGCCAAGGCCACAAAGATGGGGAGCAGGTTCATGAACAAGCTGGCACGCGCTGGCCCAAGCTTTTTGATGCCACTTATCCAGCAAAAAGGCGCACCGATGGAAGCAGCGATCCCAGCGTAAAGAACGAGCGGAGCGTTGTGGGCGTTAATGGGTGAGGATGGCGCCATTACCCAGAACGGCAAGATCACCAACAACCCAAAGCCAATCTGCACGTAGAGCTGTTGCCATGTTGACAGGGGCACAGCCCAGCGTTTAAGTAACACACCATAGAGTGCGTTGGAGGCTACAGCGATGAGCATGATGGCATCACCAACGTGCGCTGCCCCGTTGAGCAATTCACTGGGGTGACCACGGGTGCTGAGAAACACCAGGCCTGCAAGCGACAGCAATGCACCGCCAATGCGCGAGCGCGTAATGGCTTCACCCGCGAAGACACTCGCCAACATGGCGGACATCAACGGCATCAGTGCCACAACAACGCCCATGTTGATGGCCGATGTGGTCTTGGCTGCTTCATAAGCGAGGCCTTGGTACATACCCATGCCCAGAAGGCCTAAGAATGCCAACTTAGGCCAGTGCGCAAGCACAATGGCGCGCTGCTGCCACACTGCACGCAATACAAACGGCGTCAGTACCGTGCCAGCCAGAAGCCAGCGATAGAAAGTAATGGCAGCGGGTTCAATGGCGCCAGCGGCCATCTTGGTGACAAGCGTGTTGCCAGTCCATATCAGGACCGCAAGCAACGGAAAGATGGAAAAGTCCGCGGTGGAGGGCGGCGCTAAGGCTGTTAGGGCCTTTGTTTGGGTTTGCATGAAGGGCCTATTGGGGTTGCGTGTGAATGGTCAGGGCTATAGTCCGACAATCAAATCATTGCGTAAAGTGACATATTTGCAGTCAATTGATGCAGCAAACGCATCTATGAGTCCAACGCGCACGAAAGGCACAGATGAAAAGCCCGCCCCTAAGCCATCTTGATTTCAATTTGTTGTTGGACTTGGATGCTTTGCTGCGTGAGGGCAGCGTGGTGGGTGCTGCGCGTGCGCTGCACCTGAGTCCACCGGCGATGAGCAGGCGGCTAACACGGCTGCGGGACGCCCTCGGAGACCCCTTGTTTGTCCCTGCCGGACGAGGCCTAGTTCCCACACAGCGTGCGCTCGCCTTAAAGCAGCGCGTCCAGACGACGATCGAGGAGGTGCGTGGCGTTTTCACCCCCGACGACGTGGACTTCTCAACGCTTCAACGCAGTTTTACCTTGCGTGCAAATGATGGATTTTTAGGGGTGTGGGCGACCCGCCTGGCGTCAGCGCTGGCGGCAGAGGCGCCAGGCGTATCTTTGAATTTCATACCCAGAGCGGGCAAGGACATTGAACCATTGCGCAGCGGTGTCGTTGATTTAGACATCGGAGTTCCGGGACCACCGGAGTCCGAAATTCATAACGAACAACTTTTTGTCGCTCCTTTTGTCGGAGTGGTCAGAGAAAAGCATCCCTTGTTCCGCAAGAAAATTGATGGGCATGTCAGTCCGGAAAGCTTTGTCGCGTGGCCACACATAGCCGCACCAAGGCGAGGCCCAACATCCAGTCGTATCGATGAAGCGCTAAAGAAAGTGGGGTTAAGCCGTCAGGTGATCATTGTTGCGCCGGGCTTTCAGGCAGCCCTGGTGATGGTGGTGACATCCGACTTCATCGCCACAGTACCAGAGCCGTTTGTTCAGTGGGCAATGGCCCATCATCGATTGCAAAGTTTTAAGTTGCCAGTAAAGACGCCCACCGTCGAAGTGTCCCAAAAATGGCATGTACGTCATCATGTTGATCCGGTGCACCGTTGGCTTCGCCAGCATGTCCGTACCATTTGTCAGGCAGACTTGAAGGTCGCACCCTAGATACGTTATTGCCAATGCCAATTTGAACGTCAGGGTTCTAGGGGGACGCCATAAATGCAGCGGCATTGACCGCCCCAATAAGCCCCTGGGCTGCGCCGATATGGAGATGGCGTGACAATAAGTGCCCCCCCTGGTTCTCGACAACCTTTTCAACCATTGCCCTGCATGCCCACTACTGCCACCTTCGTATCCGCCGAGGACGCCATCGTCCGCGTGCGCGGCCTGAGCAAAACCTATGCGGGCGGATTTCAAGCCCTCAAGAACATCAACCTGGACATCCGGCGCGGTGAAATTTTCGCGCTGCTGGGCCCCAACGGGGCGGGCAAAACCACGCTGATCAGCGTGATCTGCGGTATGAGTACCGCCACCGAGGGAACCGTGGTGGCCGACGGCCACGACACGGTGCGCGACTACCGCGCTGCGCGCGCCACTATTGGCCTGGTGCCACAGGAGCTGCACACGGATTCGTTTGAGACGGTGTGGGCGACGGTGAGCTTTAGCCGCGGACTGTTTGGCAAGCCACCGAACCCGGCGTTTATCGAGAAAATTCTGAAAGACCTGTCGCTGTGGAACAAGAAGGACAACAAAATTCTTGAACTCTCCGGTGGCATGAAGCGCCGGGTGCTCATCGCCAAGGCCCTGTCCCACGAGCCGAAGATTTTGTTCCTGGACGAGCCCAGCGCGGGTGTGGACGTAGAGCTGCGCCACGACATGTGGCGCCTGGTGCGCGCGCTGCGCGATGCCGGCACCACCATCATCCTGACCACCCACTACATCGAAGAAGCCGAAGACATGGCCGACCGCATCGGCGTGATCCGCAAAGGCGAGCTGATCGTGGTGGAAGACAAGCACGTGCTGATGCGAAAGCTGGGCAAGAAGCAGCTCACACTCACCCTGCAGCAACCGATGGACCGCGTGCCAGACGCCTTGGCACACTGGCCACTTGAACTGTCGCAGCATGGCCAGAAGCTGACTTACAGCTTTGATACGCAGCAAGAAGACACTGGCATTGCCGCCCTGCTACGGGCACTGGGTGAACAAGGCATTGATTTCAAAGACCTGCATTCCAGCGAAAGCTCGCTCGAAGACATTTTCGTCAGCCTGGTTCACGAAACGAAAGCACCGCAAGCATGAACGGCCTCAACCTGCACGGCGTAAAAGCCATCTACCGTTTTGAGATGAACCGCGCGTTTCGCACCTGGATGCAAAGCCTGATTGCGCCGGTACTCTCCACGGCTCTGTATTTCATCGTCTTCGGCTCGGCCATTGGTTCGCGCATGGGCGACATTGGCGGCGTGAGCTATGGCGCCTACATCATCCCCGGGCTGCTGATGCTTTCGCTATTGTCCGAGAGCATTTCCAACTCTGCCTTTGGCATCTATATGCCCAAATGGTCCGGCACCATTTACGAGCTTCTGAGTGCGCCGGTAAGCTGGGTCGAAGTGCTGCTGGGCTACGTGGGCGCTGCGGTGAGCAAATCACTCATGGTGGGCTTCCTCATTCTCGCAACGGCGCGGTTCTTTGTGCCTTACGAAGTCGCGCACCCGTTGTGGATGGTGGGCTTTTTGGTGCTTACGGCAATTACCTTCTGCCTATTCGGCTTCATCATTGGCCTGTGGGCCGACAGCTTTCAGAAGTTGCAGATCATCCCGCTCTTGGTGGTCACCCCGCTTACCTTCTTGGGCGGCGCGTTCTACAGCATCAGCATGCTGCCGCCGCTGTGGCAGAACGTGTCCTTGTTCAACCCCGTGGTCTACCTCATCAGCGGTCTGCGCTGGGCGTTCTACGGCCATGCCGATGTGCACATTGGCGTGAGCGTGGGCATGACGCTCGGGTTCATGGCGGCTTGTCTTGCGGTGGTGTGGTGGGTTTTCAAGACGGGGCACCGCATCCGCAAGTGAGTCTTTAGCTATGTGCTGGTATTCCGCGCAATTAAAGTCGTAAACACGGGCCCAGCATCCATGCGGGTTTGCGGCGTACCAAATTGACAACACCCAAATTTAAAGTCGTAAACACATTTAGTCTCGACCACTTTGGTCTTCTGACAGCAATTTGCAGGACTTAAAGAACGTACTTCATTGACGATCGTTGGGCAAGCGGTGCTGGCCAGTTTGCCTCGCGCGTCAACTCCACAGTCACAAGTCCTTGAAGTATTGGAAAAAGTCGTAGCGGCCCTCTACGGTCCAGATCGATAGCGCTTACGGCATGGATGACCTGATTCAACCAGCATCGGAAGGCCCAGGATTATTGAGCTCCGCGAACTTAGCCTCCATCGTCGGATTGCCCCTTGTCAGCTTCTTGATCGTCACGTCCTGCGCTTTGTCATTTGCAAGCCGAAGGTTTCGATCGGTGCCAATCAGGGCCTCCTTGGTCTTCTGCAGGTGGTCAATTGACTTGTCTATCTCATCAATCGCCGTTTGAAAGCGCTTGGAAGCAAGGTCGTAGTTCTTCGCGAATGCGGCCTTGAACGAATCGAGCTCGGTTTCGAAATTCGTGATGTCAATGCTCTGAGCCTTCACTAGGGCGAGCTCTGACTTGTACTTGAGGGAGTGCATTGCCGCATTGCGCAGCAGCGCAATCATCGGAATGAAGAATTGCGGTCGGACAATGTACATCTTCGGGTACCGGTGGAAAACGTCGATGATCCCGGTGTTGTAAAGCTCACTGTCGGGTTCGAGCAGGGAGACCATCACCGCATATTCGCAACCCTTCTCAGTACGGTCCTTGTCGAGTTCCTTCAGGAAGTCCTGAGTGTGATCAATCAATTTGAGGGATCAATTGCCACCTTTGATGAGGGACGTTTTAGCAAGAGACCAATGCGAAACAGCGTCGGTATTGCCACCACAGCTGTCACCGGGAACTCGACGATCAGAAAAATCAAGTACAGGCCCACGAGAAGTCCTATGCTCTGGAAAAGGTTCTGTCGCATTAAGCCGTGCCTGACAATGACAGCATGACCAAGACAACTCCAACGGCGATGATAAGTGAGCTACGCAAGGTTCTCAAACGGCTGCACTATCCGCTGGAAGTGATGCTGGTTTGCGCGCGGTGTTACGCGGCTTACCCGCTTAGCTTTCGACATCTGGAAGAGATGATGCAGGAGCGCGGGGTCTTTGTCGACCACTCAACCGTGCACCGCTGGTCATTGAAAATACTGCCGG
>JBBRNS010000160.1:0-9295 GCA_038230175.1 Burkholderiales bacterium | reverse complement strand
AGAGGGCAAATCGAAACCCGAAGAGGCTACTGCAGGCTAAACGAACCTTGTTGTGTGGCTCAGCCATAAAGGGCCCGGTTCTACTTGAACCGGGCCCTTTTTTCTGGCGGCAACGACGCAGCTGCGAAGGGGATGGCACTCAGCCAATACGCGGTTAGTCCAATTGGACTATTGCGCCCCAACTGTGACGTTGGGAAAATGAAATCTTAACTTTAGGGATACTTTATGAAACTCACTACCAAACTTTTCGCTGCAGCAGCTATCGCAGTAGTCGCCCAAGCGGCATCCGCACAATCTTTTAGCGGCGGCATTCCCGCCGGTTGGACTGGTGTTGGCACCTATGGTGCTATGGGCGCCAATGGCGTAGTTACCTTGGCGCCAAGCGGCGGGTCTAAGTACGGTTATGTTTCCACGGCCAACGGCTCTACTGGTGTGAGCCCCTTCGCCTTTGGCGCCAACACCACTGGTTCCTACCTGCGTTCCAATGTGTTTAGCGCAAGCGCAGGTGACGCTCTGAACTTCAACTTCAACTACGTCACCAGTGACGGAGCAGGCTATGCAGATTACGGCTGGGCTCGTTTGCTGAACGCCGACCTGACCCAAGCTGCGTTGTTGTTCACCGCACGTACCACCACCAGCGGCAATACTGTGCCTGGTTTTGGTCTGCCTGCAACACAAGCTACCGTTTCCCCTTCACCTATCACCGCCGGCGCACCGAGCTGGAGTGCACTGGGAACTAGCAGCGGCACTTGTTATAGCGGCGGTTGCGGCTTTACAGGTTGGGTTTCTTCCACTTACAACATTGCCAGTGCCGGCAGTTACATTCTGGAATTTGGCGCAATCAACTGGAGCGACTCCGCTTACCACACCGGTTTGGCGTTTGACGGTATCACCGTTGCTGGTGTTCCCATCACCCCAGCCGTGCCAGAACCAGAAAGTTTCGCCATGTTGTTGGCTGGTTTAGGTTTGGTCGGTGCCATAGCGCGCCGCCGCCAAGCAAAAAAGAGCATTTCAGTTTAATTCACTGAAGAATAGCTTGCCGAGCCCTCTTCGGAGGGCTTTTTTTTTGGTGGGCCCCGCATGGGTACAGTCTTATAGGTAAAAATTGTTCTCGCGAGTTGTTGACTGTGCGCGAGGTGACGCCCCTCACTGGCTATTGAACTGCGCCCGGATTGCCTCAACCCGCTTACGGTTTACATCAAAGTCTTTCTTGCCCAGTCGGCTGGCCGAGCGCACTTGGATGACGCCCGCGCTGCGGTCTAGCCAGAACTCAATGTCGTCGGTGAACTTGAGTAGTTTGGTGGTGCACTGCGCGTAGAGGTAGTCGGGCTCGTTGGTCACGATCACGGTGTCGTCGGTGGCCTTCAAAATGGCCACGATGCGCGCCATGGCTTGCTCGGGCGCGCCGTTAAAGCGAATCGGGTCGATACGTGCAAACTGCCGCTGCGGGTGGTCCGGGTACAGGTCGGCCTGGCTTGTCACGCTATTCGGAGTGCGTGCTGGTGGTTTCAGGCGGCCGTCTTTAATGCCGATGCCGTTGGGGGTTTTGCCGCGCAGCAAGCCCATCTGTCCGGCCACGACCAATGCGATGGCGATCACCACCACGCCTACCAAAATCCATCCAAAAATACGCATACCGCTCTCCTAAGGGGTTAACAAAACATCAAGGCCAATATTGCGACGTCATCGCCCAGGTTCATCAAGGCGTAGGCCGAGATGCGGTAGGCCAGCGCCGTAAAGTGTTCGCCAGACCCATCGCCCACCAGCAGGCGAAATGCGGCGTTCATGGCACGGTTGCGTCCGATTGGCTGCTCAGATCAAGCCAACGCTCTTCCAGCTGTGCCAATTCATCATTAACAGACTTCAAACGTTTGCCAATTTCGGCAATTTCTTGCGGGTGCGGGTTGGTCGACAGGTGACTCTCCAGCGCGGCGCCTTCGCCGTTGAGCACTTCCATGCGGCTTTCGACCTCTTGAAGCTCTTTTTTGAGCTTGGGTGAGGTGTTGCCTTTGGCCTTGGCCACAGGTGCCGCAACCGGGGTGACCACTTTGGCCGGCGCCTTGGCAGCCGCTTTGGCCTCTTCGCGTTGGCGTTTGGCTTCGTCCAGCAAGTATTTCTGGTAGTCGTCCAAATCGCCGTCAAAGGGCTCTACGCCGCCGCGCGACACCATCCAGAATTCGTCGCACACCGCGCGTAAGAGTGCCCGGTCATGGCTGACCAGCATGACGGTGCCTTCAAACTCGTTCAGCGCCATGGACAGCGCCTCGCGGGTGGCCAGGTCCAGGTGGTTGGTGGGCTCGTCCATCAGCAGCAGGTTGGGGCGCTGCCACACCAGCATGCACAGCACCAAGCGGGCTTTTTCGCCGCCGCTCATGCTGCCCACGGCCTGCTTGACCATGTCGCCACCAAAGTTGAAGGTGCCCAAAAAACTGCGCAGATCCTGTTCGCGGGTTTGCTGGCCGGCAATCTTGCCTGTGGCGGTCATGTCTTTGACCAGACGAATCATGTGCTCCAGCGGGTTGTCGGACGGGCGTAGCACGTCCAGCTCTTGCTGGGCGAAGTAACCAATGTTCAAGCCCTTGCCTTCGGTGATTTCGCCGTCCAAGATGGGCAGGTCGCGCGCAATGGTTTTCACCAGGGTCGATTTACCCTGACCGTTGGCCCCCAAAATACCAATACGCTGGCCGGCCAATACCGACTTGCTGATGTTGCGCACAATGGTGGTGGGTGGCGTGCCCTCGGGTGCGTCTTCTGGGGGCAGATAGCCCACGCTGATGCCACTCATGGAGAGCATGGGGTTGGGTAGGTTGGCGGGTTCCTTGAACTCGAACGTGAAGTCGGCCTCAGAGAGCAGCGGTGCAATCTTTTCCATGCGGTCCAGCGCCTTGACCCGGCTTTGTGCCTGCTTGGCCTTGCTGGCCTTGGCTTTGAAGCGGGCGATGAACTTTTGCAAGTGGGCAATCTTGTCTTGCTGTTTGGAATAGGCGCCTTGTTGCAAGGCCATTTGCTCGGCACGCAGGTCTTCAAACTTGCTGTAGTTGCCACCGTAGCGCACCAGTTTGCCGGCGTCGATGTGCAGCGTCACGTTGGTCACGGCGTCCAAAAACTCGCGGTCATGGCTGATGACGATCATGGTGCCTTCGTACTTTTTGAGCCAAGTCTCTAGCCAAACCAGGGCGTCCAAGTCCAAGTGGTTGGTGGGTTCGTCTAGCAGCAGCAGTTCGCTGGGGCACATCAGTGCGCGCGCCAGTTGCAAGCGCATGCGCCAGCCGCCGGAGAAGCTGTTGACTGGGTTGGTCAACTCAGATGTTTTGAAGCCCAAGCCCAAAATCAATGCCTGAGCGCGCGCGGGTGCATCGTGTTCGCCAGCGTCGCCCAACTCGGTGTACGCGTGGGCCATGCGGTTGTAGTCGTCGGTGGCCTCGGCGGCGGCAACTTCTAGGCGGGCGGCCAGCAGAACGGTGTCGCCTTCGACCACAAATTCCGTAGCGCTTTGGTCGGTCTCTGGCATGTCCTGGGCGACCTGGCCCATGCGCCACTGGTGCGGTATGTAGTACTCACCGCCGTCTTCATGCAAGCCGCCGTTTAAAAGTGCAAATAGCGACGACTTGCCCGCACCGTTACGCCCCACCAAGCCGACTTTTTCACCGGGGTTGAGGGTGACGGTTGCACCGTCCAGAAGGACCTTGGCGCCGCGGCGCAAGGTGACATTTTTTAAGGTAATCATGATTCGGCTTTGCTATTTCTAAAAATCTTCACGACGTCTTATTGGCGTGTTTTGTTGGTGGGTGCGGGGCGCAATGGTCAGTAGTGACGGGGTGGGCAGGAGGACGGGGCGCTGCGAAGCTCCGTGTCCCCCGGCCTTCGGCCTCCTCCTTTACCTGCGCTTCGCAGCGCCCCGTCCTCCTGCCTTGCGGGCTGGGTTGGTGTGCATGTTTCTGTCAATTCAAATTCAAATACAAATGACCATGGTCAGAGAAGTCAAATGGGTTGGGCGTGTGGCGCAGTGAGGTAAAGGAGGAGGCCGAAGGCCGGGGGACACGAACGAAGTCACATGCTCAAGCCGTTTGACTTCGGTCCAAGGCCTCCTTGGTCACGAGCAATACCTGGTCTTCCCCCGCACTGGTTTCCAGCCAAACCGCATCTAGCGTGGGAAATGCCGCTTCAAAAAAGTCGCGCTCATTGCCAACCTCTAGCACCAAAACACCGCTCGGTGCCATATGGGCCGGGGCTTGGTTGAAGAGGGTGCGGACAAAGTCCATGCCGTCGGAACCACCGGCCAGGGCCAACGCTGGCTCGGCTTGGTATTCGCGGGGCAATTTAGCCATGCTGTCGGCGTTGACGTAGGGCGGGTTGCATAGGATCAAATCAAACGGGCCACGGGCTTGCAGCGCGGGGGCGGTCAGCGCGTCGGACGCTAACAGCATGATGCGGTCTTGCAGACCATGCTTGTCCACGTTGATGCGGGCTACAGCCAGTGCGTCGGTCGACAAATCGCTGGCGGTCACTTCCACGTCAGGGAAAACGGTGGCGGCGATCACTGCCAGGCTGCCGTTGCCGGTGCACAGGTCCAACACCCGGTGGGTGGATTCGGTCAGCCAGTAGTCCATGCCGCCGTCGACCAACAGCTCGGCAATGAGGGAGCGCGGCACGATGCAACGCTCGTCCACATAAAACGCCATGCCTTGCAGCCAAGCTTCCTTGGTCAGGTAGGCGGCGGGCTTTCGGGTGGTGATGCGTGCTTCCAAAAGTGTAGCTGCTCGCGCAATGTCTGCGAGGGCTAGCGGCCTATTTGCCACTGAATTTTTCGAGTCGCTGGTGTTGTCCAGCGGTGTGTCCAGGGGCAAGCCCAGGCTCCACAGCACCAGCCAGGCGGCTTCGTCGCGTGCGTTGGTGGTGCCGTGCCCGAAGGACACCTGGGCGGCTTCCAACTGCTGGGCGTTGGATTCGATCAGTTCAAGCAGCGTCATACGGCAAACTGGTGCTCCAGGTTTTCGAGCACCCGGCGGTAGATGTTTTTCAGCGGCTCGATGTCGGCCACGGCCACGTATTCGTTGATCTTGTGGATGGTGGCGTTGGGTGGGCCTAGCTCAACTACCTCGGGGCAGATCTGGGCGATAAAGCGCCCGTCGCTGGTGCCGCCGGTGGTCGACAGTTGGGTGTCGATGCCAGTCTCTGCGTGGATAGCACTGCGCACCGCGTCGACCAAGGGGCCCGGTGTGGTGAGAAAAGGCAGGCCGCCTACCGTCCAGGTCAGGTCGTATTCGAGTTCGTACTTTTCTAATACCCGGGTCAGGCGGTGTTGCAGGGCATCGGGGGTGGATTCGGTCGAGAAGCGAAAGTTAAAGTCGATCACCACCGTGCCCGGTATCACATTGCTGGCACCGGTGCCGCCGTGGATATTGCTCACCTGCCAGCTGGTGGGCTGGAAAAACGCGTTGCCTGCGTCCCAGGCAATGGTGGTGAGCTCGGCCAGCGCGGGTGCGACCGAGTGGATGGGGTTTTTGGCCAAGTGCGGGTAGGCGATGTGGCCCTGAATGCCTTTGACGGTGAGCTTGCCGCTCATGGTGCCACGGCGGCCATTTTTGATCATGTCGCCGGTGCGCTCTACTGCGGTGGGTTCGCCCACGATGCAGTAGTCCAGCACCTCGCCGCGCTCTTGCAGCGCTTTGCACACCACCACGGTGCCGTCTCTGGCGGGGCCTTCTTCGTCGCTGGTCAGCAGCAACGCAATATTCAGTTTCGGGTTGGGGTTGGCCACCAAGAATTCTTCAATGGCCACCACAAAAGCGGCCAGCGAAGTTTTCATGTCGCTGGCGCCCCGGCCATAGAGCTTGCCGTCGCGGTGGGTGGGGGTAAACGGCGCGCTGCGCCACTCGGCGACCGGGCCGGTGGGCACCACATCGGTGTGGCCCGCAAATACCAAGGTCTTGCCCGGCGCAGCAGATACAGCGGGTACAGCATTTGCTATTGAATCAGTAGCTGCTTGCGCACGTTTCACGAGGGCTCCAGCCCGTTTTGCCCATAAATTTTGCACCGAGAAGTCGGCTGGGCCGCTGACGATGGTTTCGCATACAAACCCCATTGCCGCCAGGCGCGCAGCAATCAGGTCTTGGCAGCCGCCGTCCAGCGGCGTCACCGAGGGCAGGGCGATGAGCTGTTCGGCCAGCCGTAGTGTTTCGTTCATGCCGTGCCTTGGGTGGTCGGTGCGGGTGAGCAGCGTGGTTGGGTGGCCTGGTTCAATGGTTTACGTCCAGCGAGATCTCGGTAAACGACGCGCCCTCTTCCTCGGGCGCGGCTTCCACTGGCTTGGCAGCCTTTTGGAAGTCGTTTTGCATGCGCCACATCAGGTTGGTCGGTGAATCGGCGTTGGCCAAGCCTTCTTTGCGATCGACAACGCCTTCCACAATCATGCGGGCAATGTCGGCCTCAAATGACTGCGAGCCGTCGGCCATGGATTTTTCCATGGCTTCTTTGATGCCAGAGAAGTCGCCTTTTTCAATCAGCTCAGAAATCAGTTTGGTGTTGAGCAAGACCTCGACCGCGGGCATGCGCGCGCCAGAGGTGCTGCGCAGCAGGCGCTGCGACACCACTGCCTTCAAAGACACCGCCAAGTCACCGAGCATGGTGGGGCGCACTTCAACCGGGTAAAAGCTCAAGATACGGTTCAGCGCCTGGTAGCTGTTGTTGGCATGCATGGTGGCCAGGCACAGGTGGCCGGACTGGGCATAGGCGATGGCTGCCGACATGGTTTCGCGGTCGCGGATCTCGCCGATCAAAATGACATCGGGTGCTTGGCGCAGCGCATTGCGCAGGGCAACTTGCAAGGACTTGGTGTCAGTGCCAATCTCGCGTTGGTTGATGACGGAGCGTTTGTTTTTGAACAAAAACTCGATCGGGTCTTCAATCGTCAGGATGTGGCCTGAAACCGCCTCATTGCGGTGGTCAATCATGGACGCCAGTGTGGTGCTCTTGCCCGCACCGGTGGCGCCCACCATCAGCAGCAAGCCGCGTTTTTCCATGATCAGCTCGCCCAGAACCGACGGCACCGACAGGCTAACCAGTGGCGGCACGTCGGCCGAAATAAAGCGGATCACAACGGCCACCGAGCCGCGTTGGTGCATGGCACTCACCCGGAAGCGACCAATGCCTTCCAGCGGGAAACCCATGTTGAGCTCACCCACCGCATCCAACTCAGCGATGTTTTCGGGCGACAAGACCTCGGCCAACAGGTTCCTGGGCGCCTCGGGTGGCAATGCCTGGCTGTTGATCGGCACGCACTGGCCGTTGATGCGGATCAGGGCCGGCGAATGGGCCGAGAGGTAAATGTCCGAAGCCTTCTTCTCGCACATCAAGCGCAAGATACGCTCCATGGTGCCGGATGGATTGGTGGTTGCCATAGGTCCGCCTTGCGCTTGGTGGGGTGGGGTGAGGTGGGGAAAAAAAGCGTTAGGTGCTTAGTCGCGCAGCAGGTCGTTCAGGCTGGTTTTGGCGCGGGTTTGCGCATCCACCCGCTTGACGATGATGGCCGCATACAGGCTGTATTTGCCGCCGTCTTTGGGCAGGTTGCCGCTGATAACCACCGAGCCTGCAGGAATGCGGCCGTAGCTCACCTCACCGGTGGCGCGGTCGTAAATGGGGGTGCTTTGGCCCAGGTAAACACCCATGGAGATAACCGAGTTTTCTTCCACAATCACGCCCTCGACCACCTCAGAGCGCGCGCCAATAAAGCAGTTGTCTTCGATGATGGTGGGGTTGGCTTGCATGGGCTCTAACACGCCACCAATACCGACGCCACCCGAGAGATGCACGTTTTTACCAATCTGGGCACAGGAGCCCACGGCGGCCCAAGTGTCGACCATGGTGCCTTCGTCCACATAGGCGCCGATGTTCACAAAGCTGGGCATCAAAATCGCGCCCTTGGCCACAAAGCTGCCCCGGCGGGCTACCGCTGGTGGCACCACGCGCACGCCAGTGGCTTTCATAGCCTCGGCGCTGAGGTGGCCAAATTTGGTCGGCACCTTGTCATAAAAGCCCAGGCTGCCCGCAGGCATCACTTCGTTGTCTTTCAAGCGAAAACTCAACAAAACCGCCTTTTTGATCCACTGGTGGGTGGTCCATTGGCCCACGCCAGAGCGGGTGGCGACACGTAGTTCGCCTTTGTCCAGCGCGTCGATCACATGGTCGACTGCGTCCATGACCTCTTTGGGGGCAGATTGCACGGACAGGTTGGCGCGGTTTTCCCACGCGGCGTCGATGGTGGCTTCTAGTTGTTGGCTCATGGCAATGGGTTTCTCAGGGTTTCAAGTTCGGGATTGCACAAATTGGACGATGCGCTGTGCGGCTTCGATGCATTCAGCACCTTCTGCCACCAGCGCCATGCGGATGCGGTTGGCGCCGGGGTTCACGCCACGCGCTTCTCTAGCGAGGTAGCTACCGGGCAACACCGTCACATTGTAAAGACGCAGCAGCTCGCGGGCGAAGTCGGTGTCGCTGCCCTGCACCCGCGCCCACAGGTAAAAACCGGCGTCGGGCAGGGCCACATCCATCACTGCAGACAGTAAGGGAGTGACCTGCGCAAACTTAGCGCGGTACAAGGCGCGGTTGTCCAGCACATGTTGCTCGTCGTCCCAGGCGGCGATGCTGGCGGCCTGCACCACGGGGCTCATGGCGCTGCCATGGTAGGTGCGGTAGAGCAAAAAGGGTTTGATCAGGCGTGCGTCGCCTGCACAAAAACCACTGCGCATGCCCGGCACATTGCTGCGTTTGGACAGGCTGGTGAACATGATCAGGTTTTTGAAATCGCTGCGGCCCAGTTGGGCTGCCGCCTGCAGACCCCCCAAGGGGGCTTCGTCACGGAAGTAAATCTCGCTGTAGCACTCGTCGGATGCAATCACAAAACCGTGTTCGTCGCTCAAATCAAACAGCTTCTTCCACTCGGCCAGCGGCATAACGGCGCCCGCCGGGTTGCCGGGCGAGCACACGTATAACAGTTGGGTGCGGGCCCACACGTCGGCCGGCACGCTGTCCCAGTCTTGGGCAAAGTTGCGCTCGGGCACTGAGGGCACAAAGTACGGCTCTGCGCCGCTGAGCAGGGCTGCACCTTCGTAGATTTGGTAAAACGGATTGGGGCACACCACCAGGGGCTGCGCGCCCTTCAGACTCGCAGCGGTGGGGTTGATTACCGTTTGGGCAAAGGCAAACAGCGCCTCGCGCGAGCCGTTGACCGGCAATATTTGGGTGGCTGCGTCTACCGCTAGGCCATAACGCCGCTGCAACCATCGGGCCATCGATT
>JBBRNS010000159.1:0-9324 GCA_038230175.1 Burkholderiales bacterium | reverse complement strand
TTGGGCGGCGCCTTTTTGGCCTACCTGGCCATTAGCCATAGCGTGCCAATCGACCGGGCAGTCGACCCCAACCAGATGTACCTGGCGGCGTATGAATACGTGTTCCCGTCGCTGCCCTGGGCGGTGGCGGCCACGGCGCTGTTTGTGGTGGTGTCGCAGCTCAAAATCAATGTCACCAATGCGTACGCAGGCTCGCTGGCTTGGAGCAACTTTTTCTCGCGCCTCACGCACAGCCACCCCGGGCGGGTGGTGTGGGTGGTGTTTAACACCCTGATTGCGTTCATGCTGATGGAGATGAACGTGTTCCAGGCGCTGGGTGATGTGCTGGGTCTGTACTCCAACATTGCCATCGCCTGGATCATGACGGTGGTGGCGGATTTGGTCATTAACAAGCCGCTGGGCCTGTCGCCCAAAGGCATTGAGTTCAAGCGCGCCCATTTGTACGACATCAACCCGGTAGGAGTGGGGTCTATGGCGCTGGCGTCAACCCTGTCGATGGCGGCATATTTGGGCCTGTTTGGGCCGGATGCCAAAGCCTTCTCTGCCGTGGTAGCCATGGTGACCGCGTTGGTGACCGCGCCGGCCATTGCCTGGGCCACGCAGGGCCGCTACTACATCGCACGGGGTTCGAACGCGGTCGATGCGTCACGCGTGCAGCGTTGCGTGATTTGCGAGCGTGAATACGAAGGCCCGGACATGGCCCACTGCCCAGCATATCGCGGTGCCATCTGTTCGTTGTGCTGTACGCTGGATGCGCGTTGTGGGGATGTGTGTAAGCCACATGCCAGCCTGGCGGTGCAGTGGTCGGGCGCGCTGCGCTGGTTGTTGCCTCAGCGGGCCTGGCCGTTTTTGGAAACCGGGGCCGGGCATTTCATCTTGCTCATGTTGATTTTGACGCCCCTGTTGGCGGCCGTGTTTGGCATGTTTTACAGCCAAGAGGTGGCCGCGCTGGCACAGGTTGGTACTGAGGCCAGCACCCTGGTCTTGCAGGCGTCCTTGCGCGCCGGTTTTTTCAAGGCCTACATGGCGCTGCTGCTGATGGGGGGCATCGTGGCTTGGTGGCTGGTGTTGGCCCACAAGAGCCGCCAAGTGGCGCAGGAAGAGTCCAACCGGCAAACCCATTTGCTGTTGGAAGAGATCGAATCACACCGCCAGACCGACGAGGCCCTGCAGGCCGCCACTGCCTTGGCCGAGCGTGCCAAACGCCAAGCCGAGCAGGCCAGCCACGCCAAGAGCCGCTACATCAGCGCCATCAGCCACGAGCTGCGCACCCCGCTCAACAGCATTTTGGGTTACGCGCAGTTGATGGGGGAGGACCCATCCATCCCCGCGCACCGCAAGCAGGCGGTGAGTGTTATCAAGCGAGGGGGGGAGCATTTGCTCTCGCTTATCGAGGGTACGCTGGACATGGCGCACATTGAGGCTGGCAAGCTCAAATTGCAGGTTAAGCCCATGCAGTTTGCCAACGGCATATACGAGATTGCCAGCCTGTTTGAGTTGCAGGCGGCCGACAAAGGTTTGGCATTTCGGTTCGAGGTGGAGGGCGTGTTACCTGATTGGGTGCGTGCCGATGAAAAACGTGTGAGCCAGATTTTTATCAACCTGCTGGGCAACGCGATCAAATTCACCAACCAAGGCAGCGTGAGCCTGCGGGTGCGTTACGCGCGCGAGATGGCGCATGTGGAAATCCACGACACCGGGCCCGGCATGCATGCGGACGAGCTGGAGCACATCTTCCACCCCTTTGAGCGCGCCAGCAGTGTGGCAGCGGCAGCACATGGCTCGGGGTTGGGCCTGACCATTGCCAAAATGCTCACCGACCTGATGGGGGGCGAGCTGACGGTGCGCAGTGAACCGGGACAAGGTTCGGTCTTTAAAGCCAAATTGTTTTTACCCGAGGTGCACCTCAAAGCCGGGCAAGCCCTGCATACGGGGGTGCAGGCTGCAATCAAACCCCGGCGCGCCTACGCTGGCGAACGCCGCAACGTGCTGGTGGTGGACAACGAAGAGGCCGACCGGGGGCTGTTGGTCAGCCTGCTAGAACCTTTGGGGTTTGTGCTGCGCACAGCAGCCAATGGGCACGATTGCCTGGACTTGCTCGCTACGGGCTACCGTCCCGACGTGGTGCTGCTGGACCTGGCCATGCCCGGCATTGACGGATGGGAGACACTGCGCCGCCTGCGCGCCCTGGGGCTGCAATCCATCCAGGTGGCCATTGTCTCGGCCAACGCCTTTGACCGGGGCTTGGACAACAACCTGGGCATCGCCCCAGAAGACTTCATCGTCAAACCCGTGCGCCATTCGGAGTTGCTGGACTGGCTGGACCGTCGCCTGCAGTTAGTCTGGTTGGACACGGCCACGCCGCCCAGCGAAACACCACCAGCCTCGCCAGTGGTGGAGACCATTGTGTGCCCGCCATTGGCCGACTTGTTGGCATTGCAAGACTTGGTGCGCCTTGGGTTTTACCGGGGCATTAGCAATAAACTCGACGCCATTGTGGTTAGCCAGCCCGAGACGGCCGGTTTTGCCAAAGCCATGGCAGCCCAGGCACGCCAATTCCAATTCGAGGCCATGTTGAAGCAATTGCAGAAAGATGTTGATGACCACCGAGCCGTTTGACCAGGCCCCCGGCGCCGCGTGGAGCGCCAGTGCCTTGCATGGCACGCTGGACCGCGCCAACAGCGACGTGGTGCTGATCGTGGACGACGTGCCCGATAACCTGGCCGTGCTGCACGACGCGCTGGACGAATCCGGCTACACGGTGCTGGTGGCCACCAGCGGCGAGGCCGCCTTGCAGCGCGCCGCACAGGCGCTGCCCGACATCGTGCTGCTGGATGCCATGATGCCCGGCATGGATGGCTTTGAAGTGGCCCGCAGGCTTAAATCCGCGCCCCAAACGGCGCACATTCCCATCGTCTTTATGACCGGGCTGACGGAGACGGAATACCTGGTCGCGGCGTTGGAGTGCGGCGGGGTGGATTACGTCACCAAGCCCATCAAACCCAAAGAAGTGCTGGCCCGCATGCAGGTGCACCTCAAGGGCGCACGCGAGCGGCGCCAGACCCGCAATGCGTTGGACGCCTTTGGTTATGCCACCATCACCGTGCGCCCCAGCGACGGCTGCCTGATGTGGCAAACACCGCTGGCCCGGGCCCTGCTGGAGCGCTACTTCGGTGCCCAGAGCCGCCAGGCCCCCGAGCCCGTGGTGGCCTGGCTGCGCGCCAGTCTGCCAAGGCTGTCGCAGCCTGGCGAACCTGCGCGTCTAAGCGTTGAGCGCGGCGCCACCCGGCTGACTTTTCGCCTGCACCAGCAAATTGGCGATGGCGACACCACCGCCGAAGATGGCGACTGGCTGATCGTGATGCGTGAGGTGTCTGACACCGCCGTCATTGAGGCCATGAGCTTGAGCTTCAAACTCACCCCCAAAGAGGCCGAGGTGCTGTACTGGGTGGTCAAAGGCAAGACCAACAAAGACATTGGCGACATCTTGGGCTCTAGCCCCATGACCGTGAAGAAACACCTGGAGCGGGTGTTTGTCAAACTGGGGGTGGAGACCCGCACTGCGGCCGCTGGCATGGCCATGACCCGTATTCGCCAATTGCACCCGCAGTTTGAGGGCTAGTGCCCAGGCCAACCAAGCTTACCAATCGAGCAGCGTGAGCCCCATGCTCAGCACGGTACGCCTGCGGTTGTAGTCCATCAACGAGTCACCGTAACCGCTGAACACTTCGGTAAAAAAGCGCAGGCCGCTGCGGCCTTCGGCGTTGGAATTGGCGACCTTGTTCCACCAGGTCAGCCGCACCGAGCCGTTGGCATCGGCCATTAGCGAGTGCCGCACGGTCACGCCCAGGGTGTTTTTTTCGCTAAGGTACCAAATGCCCGACACCTCGGCGCGGCCGACCAGGTCGGCAATGTCCGGGTTGTCATCGGTGGCCCCGTCTTCGGGCATGCGTTGCCACAGGTTGGCGTTGACCAAAAAGGTGTTGCCGTATTCCATGCCGGCCTTGGCGATCAGCCGGTTCCAGCTGCGCGACAGCGGCAGCGCTTGCCCGTTGGACTGGTGATTGGCGCTGGCGCCGAGGTAGCGCAGCCGCCAGCCTTTGCCAATCTCCATATCGATGGGGAAGATGTAGGTGATCTCGGGTTCATGGTCGGTGGCGCGAAACGGGCGCGATAGGTCTTTGTTAAACAGCTGCCAGTACGACTGCTGGCTGTAGCCAAACCACACCGAGTCCAGCCGGTCGCCGGCGCCAAAGGTCAACAGCCCTTCTGCCACTTTGGTGCGTACCGAGAGTTGAATGCGCGTCTCGCTGGTGTCGTACGGCTGGTAGGCCCCGGTGTGTCCGGCAGCGGGTGAGGTGGGGGTGGTGTTGACGTTGTCTGAGGCAACGACGGCCAGGCTGATGGGCTTGTACCCGCGTATGGCAAAGGTTCCGCAGTTGCTGGCGGGCTCCAGCTCCCAGTAGCGCGACAGGGGCGAGGTTTGTGGATTCTTGCACGTGTCTACCAACAATATGGGTGCTGGAATTTGTGTGTCATTTTTGCCATCAGCCCTCGCAGAAATTGCGCAAGCAGCTATCAAAAACAGAGCAAATTGAAGTAACGAATGCATGGTGCTATTACGGTAAGCGGTGACGGGGAGATGGGGTAAGAGCCCGTTCATGGCGCCGAAGGACGGACTGCACAGGGATTTCCGTTGGCATTGTCGTCCAATGGGCGTGGCCTTGGGGCGTATGGGGTTGGGTGCAAAGCCATACGATCGGTGCGTGTTGTGCCAACACCAACGAAATGGCAAACCGCCATGTATTGCCTATATATTGCAGAAAGAATGCCAAGTGCGGTGGTGTTAAATACGCACCGCTGACAATAGTCCTCCAATCCGACGATGAATTCACCCGCCAACAATACCTTGCATTTGCTCGGCACATTCATTCTGAAGTGTGGCGGGCAGCAGCACGAGTTGGCGTACGAGAAAGGCAAGGCGCTGCTGGCATTTTTGGCGGTGCAGCCGGGTCGGCCCTTTACCCGCGCCTCTTTGGCGCAGATGTTCTGGCCAAATCTGGAGCGTGCCTCCGCATTGACCAATTTACGGCAGGTTTTGCACAACCTGCGCCAGGTTGTCAATGGTGGCTCTCCCGTTGGTGATGCTTTGCAGGTCAACCGTGACACTGTCGTACTGCGCGCCGATGCGGGTTTGAAGATCGATGCAGTGGGGTTTGCGGCGCCAACACCCGCTTGCACAGCCCTGTCCGCGTCGGGCGTTTGTGCATCGTGTCTGACCGCGATGGAGGACGCTGCAGGGCTGTACCGGGGTGAGTTCTTGCAAGGGCTTGACATTACCGATTGCCCAGACGTGGATGACTGGTTGTTGGCACAGCGCGATGCCATGTTGCAGCGTGCGCTTGCGCGCTTGAGCGAGATATCCGACAGCCATGAACGCGTCGGGAGCTATGCCAAGTCCTTGCCATTCGCGCAGCGCTTTCTTGCATTGGACCCGTGGAATGAACATGGCCTGCGGCGTGTCATGCGGCTGCTTGCCCTGGCAGGGCAACGCGACGCAGCGCTCACACGGCATGCGCAGTGGTGTCAGATCGTCAAGGCCGAACTCGGCCTTGAACCCAGCGCCGAAACCCATGCGCTACTTGAGCAAATTCGACAAAGTGAGCCGTTTCGGGTTACCCGGCGTATTACCGATCAATACCAAAAAGCGCCTCTGCCGCTTCCAAGTGCACAGCGCCGCCAGGTGACGGTGCTGCACTGCGCCTGGAGCGTGATCGCCGACGAAGACCCGGAAGATGCGCTGGCTCTGTTGCGCGGTCCACAGCTGCGTTGCAGCGAGATCATCCGCGCTTGTAGCGGGCATGTCGTCCAAACCCGTGGAGGTCGACTGTTGGCGTATTTTGGTTATCCGCAGGCGCATGAAAATGCCGCACGCCAGGCGGTTCAGGCAGGCCTTGCGTTGGCCCGTGCGGACTTCCCCGGTGTGGAGCTGCGTGTGGGTGTGCATACCGGCATGGTGATCAGCGGTGGTGAGCCGGATGTGCCGGATGCAGTGGGCGCAACCTCGGAGATGGCGGTGCGCGTGCGTGAGTTGGTCAACCCTGGCGAAGTTGGGCTTAGCCATGCGACCCAGCGGCTGGTCAGCGGCTATTTCGACTGCGAGAGCTTGGGCCTGCGTCCGCTGCCCGGGACGCGCCACCCGGTTGAGGTGTTTCGGGTGGAACGGGAAAGCGGCGCGAGAGAC
Organism: Burkholderiales bacterium; assembly: GCA_038230175.1. Classification (GTDB taxonomy): domain Bacteria; phylum Pseudomonadota; class Gammaproteobacteria; order Burkholderiales; family Burkholderiaceae_C; genus Allorhodoferax. The sequence goes on along the minus strand of JBBRNS010000159.1, from coordinate 3,080 downwards.
CGCCTAGAGGCGGCCATCACATTGGCCCCGTTGATTGGGCGCACCCAAGAATTGGGAGCCTTGCTGGCGGCGTGGCAAGAGGCCCAGCAGGGCAAGCCCCGCACGGTGCTGCTGCAAGGCCATGCGGGTATTGGCAAGTCGCGTGTGGTGCGGGCTTTTCAGCAAGCCTTGCGGGGGAAGTCGGTTGTCCTTGTCAAGGTGCGTTGCTCGCCCGAATACACACACTCACCATTTCACCCACTGGTGATGCTGTTGCAAGCGGCCCTCAAATTTTCACCGGACGAAACGCCGCAAGTGCAACTGGAAAAGTTAACCCCGTATGTGCAGGCACAAACCCCTGCAGGCGACCATGAATTGGTGCCCGTGTTGGCACGGTTGATGTCATTGCCCTTGCTGTCACAACTGTTGGCCCTGCCGCAGCCTGCGCCAACCGGCAGGGCGGTGCCACCATCCGCGTTGCAACGCGAGACTACCTTGAAAATTGTTTTGGACCGCTTTTATGCACTGGCCCGGCCGCAACCGTTTTTGCTGATCGTGGAAGACCTGCACTGGGCCGATCCGTCATCACTGGAGCTGCTGAGCCTGATTGTCACCCAGAAGCGACTGAGCGGCATCATGGTTTTGTTTACGGCCAGAGCGGGATTTCGCCCGCCCTGGAAGGAGGACCTGTTCACCACAATTGCCCTAGACGCACTGCGTGATGACGAGGCAACGCGCTTGATTGACAGCGTTGCGCCAGGGCTGGAGCCGGCCGTGGTGCAGGCGATTATTCAGCGTGCCGATGGGGTTCCGCTGTTTGTGGAGGAGTTGGCCAAAGAGGCTGCTACCCACGACTTGTCAGCGATTCCGGCGTCTCTGCAAGATTTGCTGACTGCTCGGCTAGACAGCATGGGTCCGGCCAAAGTGGTCGCCCAATTGGCCGCCACCATTGGTCGTGAATTCAGCCTGGATTTGCTGAGCCGCATCGCGCCGCTAGACCGTGTGACGATTGCACATGCATTGGGCCAGTTGCACGAAGCCGGGATGTTAGTCAGTTGCGCACACGCAGACTTGCAGTTCGGTCATGCCCTGATGCGTGATGCGGCCTACCATTCACAAACACGCGCTGAACGCGAAGCGGCCCACCAGCGCATCGCCGATAGGTTGCAAGCGGCCGGAGCATCGGTTCGACCAGAACTGATCGCACAGCATTGGACCGCTGGCAACGATCCGCATCGTGCTGCACTGGCCTGGCTTGGAGCGGGCCAACTTGCGAGCAAGCATTCGGCCAATCAAGAGGCTATTTCGCATTTCAAGGCCGGCCTGGCGATGGTCGTCAAGTTGCCCCAGGGGGCTGAGGCAACGCGGATTGAAATGCTTTTGCAAATTGGCCTGGGTGGCTCACTCTGTGCCATCCAAGGCTACTCGTCGCCAGACGGCACTTTAGCCTATGCACGGGCGGTCGATTTGTGCTCTGGGCATGTCGGTGAAGGCGATATGTTTGTCGCCGCTTGGGGCTTATGGGCGACTGCCAGTTTGCGTGTTGGCTTTGACGAATCGCTGGATCTGGCCCACCGACTCTTGGGTATGGCCGAGCACAGTGGTGTGTCAAACCAGTTGCAGCAAGCGCATCACTCTATTGGCGTCACGCGGCTTCGGCATGGTGATTTCTTACCCGCTTTTGAGCACTTTCAGAGGGTTAGCGCGATGTATGAGCGTGCACACCATGAAAGTCAGGTTGCAGCGTTTCGCGAAGACATCGGTGTTATCAACGGTACCTACACAAGCGGAGCCTTTTTCTTTTTGGGCTACCCAGACCAGGCACAGGCGTCTAACGCCCAAAATTTACACTTTGCCCGGCCATTGGGCCACCCGTTTAGTTTGGCTTTTGCGTTGGCCATGGGCATGGGCTTGCACTGCCATTTGCGTCAACCAGAGGCCTGTTTGGCGCTTGCACAAGAAGCCTTGGTTTTGATTAACCAGCACGGCTTTGCGCGTTGGAAATTGGGGGCGCTCGTGGCGCAAGGCTGGGCACAAGCGCAGCTGCATGATCCGCAGGGTGTCGCCACCATCCAGCAATGTGTCGACGCCACGCGCGCCGCAAAGCGTGCCCCGGAATGCATTGTGTTGATGCCATTGGCCGATGCATATGCGCGGTTTGGCCACTTCGACAGCGCGCTGCGTGTGATTGATGAAGCTTTCGCAACCGGCCACGCTATTGGTGATCACCATTTAGATGCAGAGCTTTTCCGTATTCAAGGGGAGTCCCTTTTAGGGTCGGATCACACCCAGCAGCAAAAAGCAGAAAAGTGCTTTCAACAGGCTTTGCGCATCAGTCGCCAGCAACAGGCCCGGTTTTTTGAGCTGCGTGCCGCCACAAGTATGGCGCGGCTATGGTTCCAGCAAGGGAAAACCGATCGCGCCCGCAAGCTACTTACACCCGTTTATGGCGGGTTCACCGAAGGTTTTTCCATGGCGGATTTGCAGGCCGCCCGTCAACTGCTTGAGGCGATGTCTAGTCATTAAGGCCAAATCCAACCGATTGCGCCCAGTGTGCAAAAGGTCATAAAAGCCGGGTGACGCGACAGCCTTTCGGTTGTCATTTTTTTGCCCGAGGGTTTACCCCTAGCGCAAAGCTGTGAAATTGCGACCTTTACGGGCGTTCTACTTACGTTCGTCTTACGGTCGCCCGATACATTCGTTTCAACGACTGTAGGTTCGGCTTGTGTATCACCTGAGCCCCTACCAACTATTTAACTTTTCTCTACTGGAGACAACGATGCAAAAACTCGGCTTTCGCCTATTGGTGGCGACCACATTACTTATTGAGAGCATCAGTTGTGCCAGTGCAGCGAACACCGGCGTCAAGTTCGCCAACGGTGTCAATGGCGGCAATATCAACATTTCAGGCCTGTCAGAGATGTCCGGTTGCGCAGCAAGCCGGGTGAATGATGGTGTTTTCTCACTAGTGTCCGGTTAATTCAAAGCCCATCGCCCGCAAAGCCAATATCGATGCGGGTTTGCAGAGATTTTGGGGTGTCCACGATTTGAATTCGTGCAAAAAAAGATAGTCAGAAAATAGGGTTTTCCCCAATTTCATT
>JBBRNS010000158.1:0-9335 GCA_038230175.1 Burkholderiales bacterium | reverse complement strand
TGCAGTTTTACGATGTCTTTTTTGGCAACAGTGGATGTGGTCATCAGGCGGATCGGTAAAGGTGATGGGTATCAATATAACGCGCAACCGGTTCAAAAACCAGTGCTGCGATGCTTTCATGCCGCGCCAATCGGCTGCGGATATCGGTTGCGCTGATGGCAATCGACGGCATTTCCAAGGGTTTCATACTGGGAAACAAGGGCAATATGGTGTCCAAAGTGCCAAGTTCCCCGGTGCTGTCTGCGCGCGCAGCTACGCAAATTGTAGCAAGCTGCGCAATCTCCTGCCAACGGTGCCACGTCGGCAGCGCCAAAGCCTGGTCCAGACCAAGCATCAAAAAGAGTTTCCCTTCGGGATACACGGCCCGCAATTCCAGCAAAGTGTCTACAGTGTAGGTCGGGCCCGGTCGCGACAATTCGCGCCCGTCGATGACCGCTTGCGCTAGGGGAGCAAAGGCGAGGCGCGCCATGGCAATGCGATGCGCGGATGCCGTCAAAATGCGGGTTTTGTGCCAGGCCTGCCCAGTCGGAATGATGTGCAGTGCATCAAGCTGGAACTGCGCAACAGCCGCCTGTGCCAAAGCAAAATGGCCAATGTGGGGCGGATCAAAGGCCCCGCCAAACACGCCAATGCGCTTGGGCGCGGCCGTGGGCACGCTTGGGATCACACCCAATCCCGGCGCACCAAAAAGTCGCTGTAGAGCATGGCTTCCGGTGAACCAGGCGCTGGCTTACTTTGGTAGGACCAGCTGGCCTGCGGAGGCATGGACATCAAAATCGACTCGGTACGCCCGCCCGACTGCAAGCCAAAATGGGTGCCGCGGTCCCAGACCAAATTAAATTCGACATAGCGACCGCGGCGGTACAACTGAAACGCACGCTCGCGCTCGCCAAAGGCCGTGTCCTTGCGGCGTTCAACAATAGGCAGGTAAGCGGTCAAAAAGGCATCGCCGACACTGCGCATGAGGGCAAAGCCGGTATCAAAGCCTCCTTCTGAAAAATCGTCAAAGAAGATGCCGCCCACGCCGCGGGGCTCGTTGCGGTGTTTGAGGAAAAAATACTCGTCGCACCATTGTTTGTACCGGGGGTACTTGTCTGGACCAAAAGGCAACAGTGCATCCCGGCATACGGCATGAAAATCACGCGCATCGGTTTCAAAACCGTAGTAGGGGGTCAGGTCCATACCGCCACCAAACCAACTAACGGCGGCTTGCCCAGGGTGGGCGGCCCGCAACATCCGCACATTCATATGCACTGTGGGCACAAAGGGATTCTTGGGGTGGAACACCAAAGACACGCCCAAGGCTTCAAATGGCGCCCCGGCCAACTCAGGCCGGTGCTGCGTGGCCGATGGTGGCAAGGCCGGTCCGCGCACATGCGAGAAGCCACAGCCAGCACGCTCCCAGAGCGCCCCACCCTCCAAAATGCAGGTAATGCCATTGCCCTGCAGGAGTTCTTCGGGTGCCTTGGCCCAGGCATCAGACAAAAATGTCTTGTCATCCAGTACCGTGGCGGCGGCCACGATACGCTGCTGCAGACCCACAAGGTACTGGCGTACGGTGTCTACTTCCGAGTTGATCATGGGTTTACGTGGATGTGCGACTCAAGCCTTGACCGCGCGGTGGCCAATGTCCTTGCGGTATTGCATGCCATCGAACCGAATATCGGCGATGGCCTCATAAGCCACCTGCCGCGCTGCACGCACGTTCTCGGCCAAGGCGGTGACGCACAAAACCCGACCACCAGTCGTATGCACCACACCCGCCTGGCCAGATGTTCCCGCATGGAACACCATCACGGTTTCACTGGCCGCTGGCAGCCCGCTAATTACGTCGCCCTTGCGCGGCGCCAAGGGGTAACCGTGCGCGGCCAACACCACGCCCATTGCGGTGCGACGATCCCACTCTAGTTCTACTTGCTCCAAGCCCCCTGGCTCTGCAGCAGCCCACAATACGTCAACTAGGTCACTTTTAAGGCGCATGAGAATGGGCTGTGTCTCTGGGTCGCCCATACGGCAATTAAATTCCAAGGTTTTCACCTGGCCTTTGTCATCAATCATCAGCCCTGCATACAAGAAGCCGGTGTAGGGAATACCGTCTTGCTCCATGCCTTTGAGGGTTGGCAAAATAACTTCACGCATGGCACGGGCATGCACCTGGGGCGTCACCACGGGTGCGGGCGAGTAAGCCCCCATGCCGCCGGTATTGGGCCCCTCGTCACCATCCAACAAGCGCTTGTGGTCCTGACTGGTTGCAAGGGTGACAACGTGTTTGCCGTCGCACACCACCATAAAGCTGGCTTCCTCACCCTGCAAGAACTCTTCAATCACCACCCGTGCGCCACCTTCGTTGTGGGACACGCCAAGCGTGTTGTCTACCAGCATGAAGTCAATCGCGGTATGCGCCTCTTCCAGGGTCATCGCCACGACCACGCCTTTACCCGCCGCCAAACCGTCCGCCTTGACCACAATAGGCGCACCCATTTGGTTGACGTAGGTGTGCGCGGTGACCGGATCTGAGAACGTGGCGTACTCGGCGGTCGGAATGCCGTGGCGACGCATAAACGCCTTGGAAAATGCCTTGGAGCTTTCCAACTGCGCTGCCGCCTTGGTGGGGCCAAAGATACGCAGCCCATGCGCCCGAAAATCGTCCACCACGCCGGCAGCCAAGGGGCCTTCAGGTCCGACCACGGTCAAGCCGATTTTGTTGTCCAGCGCCCACTGGCGCAGCTGCACCACATCGGTAATCGCGATGTTTTTCAACCGCGAGTCCAGTTCCGTACCGCCGTTTCCAGGGGCCACGTAAACCCTTTGCACTTTGGAAGACTGGGCCAATTTCCAGGCCATCGCGTGTTCGCGACCACCGCCGCCAATTACAAGAATATTCATATATGTTTCCGAAGATCCGCCTCAAAAAGGCCGACAGCCCCCGCACGGGGCAATAAGTACATTTGCACGCGCGCCTAAAGCGCCGCGTTGTGGTAAATCTCCTGGGTGTCGTCGAGGTCTTCCAAGACATCCAGAAGCTTTTGCATCCGCTGGGCGTCGTCACCCGAGAGTTCAATTGAGTTTTCCGCCCGCATGGTCACTCCAGCCACTTCTGCGACCAATCCGGCTACCTCTAATGCCGCTTTGACAGTCTCGAAGTCTGCGTATGCAGTGAGTACCTCGATAGCGCCGTCATCGCCAGCAATCACGTCTTCCGCTCCCGCCTCTAAGGCCACCTCCATGACGCGGTCTTCGTTAGTCCCTGGCGCGTAAATGAGCTGGCCGCAATGTTTGAACTGGAATACCACCGAACCCTCAGTACCCATATTGCCGCCATGCTTGCTAAACGCGTGGCGCACTTCGGCCACGGTACGCACTTTGTTGTCGGTCATGGTGTCGACAAGAATAGCCGCGCCGCCAATGCCATACCCTTCATAGCGAATTTCTTCGTAGGTCTTGCCTTCCAAGGTGTCGGTGCCTTTGGCAATGGCGTAATTGACATTTTTCAACGGCATATTGGCCGATTTGGCCTTTTCCATGGCCAAACGCAGGCGCGGATTGGTCCCGGGGTCACCGCCGCTCAGGCGCGCGGCCACCAAGATCTCCCGGCTGACACGGGTCCACACACGCTGGCGTTTTTCGTCCTGACGGCCCTTGCGGTGCTGAATATTCGCCCATTTACTGTGTCCGGCCACGTAGATTCCTTCAAAAGTTCGTTAACCTATTGGCTCGATTGTACTTTTTGAGCGTCCTATGTCCTCCTTTGATAACACCGGCATCTTGATTGGCAAACATGGTGACACCCAGTGTCGCCTTTTACCGGACAAGGCCAACCGCCATGGCCTCATCACCGGCGCCACCGGCACGGGCAAAACCATTACCTTGCAATCCTTGGCTGAGGGTTTCTCGCGCATGGGGGTTCCAGTGTTCATGGCTGACATCAAAGGCGACCTCACCGGCATCTCACAGGCGGGCACCATCGGTGAAAAAATGGCCTCTATCCTCAAGGAGCGGGGAATAGACACTCCCGAATCCATAGCATGTCCTGTCACGCTGTGGGACGTCTTTGGCGAGCAAGGCCACCCAGTACGCGCCACCGTAAGCGACTTGGGCCCCTTGCTGCTGGCGCGCATGCTGGACCTGAACGAGACCCAGACAGGGGTGTTGAACATGGTGTTCAAGATCGCCGACGACAACGGACTGCTGTTGCTGGACCTGAAAGACCTGCGTGCGATGCTGCAGTACGTGGGTGACAACGCCAAAGAATTCACCACCCAATACGGCAACGTGAGTGCGGCCAGCGTTGGCGCCATCCAGCGCGGACTCATGCAGGTGGAGTCACAAGGCGGTGACCGCTTTTTTGGCGAGCCCATGCTCAACATCCAGGACTTTATGCAAACCGTCTCGGGGCACGGAGTGATCAATATTTTGGCAGCCGACAAATTGCTGCAGTCACCCCGCCTGTACGCCACCTTTTTGCTGTGGATGCTGGCCGAGTTGTTTGAACAGTTGCCTGAGGTCGGCGATTTAGACAAACCAAAGATTGTTTTCTTCTTCGACGAAGCCCACCTCTTATTCAACGAGGCACCCAAGGTACTGGTCGAGCGTATTGAGTTGGTGGTGCGCCTGGTGCGCTCCAAAGGTGTGGGCGTGTACTTTGTGACACAAAACCCGCTGGACATTCCCGACTCGGTCCTGGCCCAACTCGGTAACCGCGTGCAGCACGCCCTGCGGGCATTTACCCCACGGGACCAAAAGGCCGTCAAAGCCACCGCCCAGACCATGCGCCAAAAGCCGGGACTTGACATTGAGACCGCCATCACCGAACTCGCCGTGGGCGAGGCGCTGGTGAGCTTGCTCGACGACAAAGGCCGCCCCAGCGTGACAGAGCGTGTTTACGTGCTGCCGCCCGGCAGCCAAATTGGCCCTATCAGCCCCGCGCAGCGGCAAGCCTTGTTGCAAAACTCACTGGTGGCAGGGGTGTACGAAAAGACCGAAGACCGGGAATCCGCTTTTGAAAAACTCAAGGGCCGCACGGTCACCGCCGCCCAAGGCTCCTCGACCGGATCCATTCCAGCGCCATCTGGCACGGGAGTTGCATCTGGTGACGCAGGGTCTTCTAGCGACCTGCTCGATGGGCTCAAAGGCGTGCTATTCGGTAGCACTGGGCCACGCGGCGGCCAGCATGACGGCCTTGCCCAAAGCATGGCCAAATCCGCTGTGCGTACCATGGGCTCGACCGTGGGGCGCGAGATCATCCGCGGCGTGTTGGGCAGTATGTTTGGCAGCAAAAGGCGTTAGTTTCAAAGCATTGGTTCAATACACTGTGTGAAGGAGTGAATATGTCAGCGGATACCCCAGGCCCCAGCCATATTCGCCTAACCTCCCACTCCGGTGGATTTGGCGCCTTGCCCATCCAATGGGCCGCTGCCACAGCCGCCGAACGCGGCCCGGTGGTGGGCACCACGACCAAACGCAACCACCGCAACGTGATCGGCACGCACAGTGGCAGCTACAGCATCTACCGCGCACTGGCTGTGGCATCGGGCGGCCTGTCGCCCAAACACAAGGCCGACCTCACAAACACCACACCAACCGACATCATCGGCCCCTACCCGCAGTGGAGCGAGCCGGGTCGCATCGCCGCCATGGACCCGTGGGGCGCCACCATTGCCAGCGAGTTCGCCGATGAGCTGGCGGCGGGCTACGACATACGGCCCACCATTGCGGTGACGCAAGCGCATGTGATCTTGCCCGAGGTGATCGAGGCGTTGCAGTCGGGTCGCCTGAAGCCCGATGGAAAGTATTTAACGGCGGGCGGGGCCGCCATGGTCACCAAGGTTGCAGTGGAGCCGGTTTGGTTTCTACCCGAGGTGGCCAAACGATTTGGCTGCAGCGAGGCCGACCTGCGCCGTGCACTGTTTGAAGAAACCGGCGGCATGTACCCTGAGCTGGTCACCCGCAGTGACCTGGAGGTTTTTTTACCCCCCATAGGCGGCCTAACCGCCTATATATTCGGCAACCCACGCGACCTGGCCAACCCCGAAGTGGAACTGACCGCCCGTGTGCACGACGAGTGCAATGGCTCGGACGTGTTCGGCTCCGACATCTGCACCTGCCGCCCCTACCTAACCCATGCCATTGAGGAGTGCATTCAGGGTGCACAGCGCGGCGGGGTGGGCCTAGTGTCCTACTTCCGCAAAGAAGGCCGGGCGCTGGGCGAGGTGACCAAATTTTTGGTCTACAACGCCCGCAAACGCCAGGTGGGTGGCGACACGGCGGAGCAGTATTTCAACCGCACCGAATGCGTGGCCGGTGTGCAAGACATGCGCTTCCAAGAGCTGATGCCTGACGTGCTGAACTGGCTGGGTATCACCAAAATCCACCGCTTGGTGTCCATGAGCAATATGAAATATGACGCCATCACCAAGGCCGGTATCGAGGTGGTGGAGCGGGTCAACATCCCCGCGCACATGATCCCCGCCGACGCCCAGGTCGAGATGGACGCCAAGATGGCCGCTGGCTACTTCACGCCCGGTGCGGTGCCCGATGCCGAAGAACTCAAAAAGGCCAAAGGCCGTGGCCTAAGCGAGTAGACGAGTCGGTATGACATCCCCCGCTAATGCTATGAATACAGAAGCTGCTTGCGCATATTCCACGGGGGCTGCGGTCCAATTACGCACTACAACGGCAGTGCGCCAGCGCTCTGGGGCGCTGCTGGCACGGGCGCGCCGGGGAGAGTCAGATTGGCTGACCGTCAACGACGCCCTGCTACCGCAGGCGGCCATGCTAGTGGCCGAGGTCACGCTGGCCCGCTACCCCGACCTAAAGATTCCATACCACAGCCGCTGGCGCCACTTTGAGGCGGGCATGGTGAACCGCAAAACGCAGCTGGATGCAGCATTGCCAGGGCGGCAACCGGAAGAACAGGCCCGCACCCACATCGACCTAGCATTGGTCAGCGTGCTGCTGGATGCCGGTGCGGGTGCTGACTGGGCCTATGCCGAAGCCGACACGGGCCAGGTGATTACCCGATCCGAAGGCTTGGGCGTGGCCAGCTTCCATGCCTTCATGGGCGGGCTGTTCTCCAGCGACCCGGCACGGCCTTTGCAAGCCGATGCCAAGGGCTTACAAGCCGTCACCGTGGAGTCGCTGGGTGCTGCATTTCAGGTGGGGCCAAGCAACCCTTTGGTCGGGTTGGAAGGCCGCACCGCCCTGCTGCGCCGTTTGGGGCTGGCAGTACAAGCGCAACCCGATCTCTTCGCACACGAGCGCCCCGGCGGCCTGTTTGACACCCTCACTGCCGGGCAAGGTGATCACAAAACGGTGGCGGCCCACGGCGTGCTGGCCCTGCTGCTGCAAGGCCTGGCGCCCATTTGGCCGGCGCAAAATGCCATAGACGGCGTGCCCTTGGGTGATTGCTGGCACCACAGCGCCGTGCATGGACCGGGCCTGACGGAGGGTTGGATGCCGTTTCACAAACTGTCGCAGTGGCTCACCTACTCGCTCTTAGAGCCCTTCGAGTGGGCTGGAGTCACCGTGACCGGGCTGGACGCGCTAACTGGCCTGCCCGAGTACCGCAATGGCGGCCTCCTGCTGGACACGGGTGTTCTGCAGCTCAAAGACCCCACCCTGGCCGAACGCCTGTGGACGGCGGGCGATGCGTTGATTGTCGAATGGCGCGCCCTCACTGTGGCGCTGCTGGACGAACTGGCACCACTGGTACGCCAGCACCTGGGCCTGACTGCCGAGCAAATGCCCCTTGCCTGTGTGCTCGAAGGTGGAACCTGGGCCGCTGGCCGTGTCCTAGCCCAGCGCCTGCGGGGTGGCTTGCCGCCACTGCGCATCGAGAGTGACGGAACCGTTTTTTAAGAATCCTTGGAGAAGACCATGACAAACCCATCCAGTAGCAAAGTGCATATCATTGACCACCCCCTGGTGCAGCACAAGCTCACGCTCATGCGCCGCAAAGATGCCAGCACCAACACCTTTCGTTTCCTGCTCAATGAACTCTCCAGCCTGATGGCCTATGAGGTCACGCGCGACATGCCCATGCAAGACATCGAGATCGAGACCCCGCTGGAGACGATGACCGCCAAGGTCATCGACGGCAAGAAGCTGGTGTTCGTCTCGATCTTGCGCGCAGGCAACGGCATTTTGGAAGGCATGCTCAATGTGGTTCCCGGCGCGCGCGTGGGCCATGTGGGCTTGTACCGCGACCCCAAAACCCTGATGGCCGTGGAGTACTACTTCAAGATGCCCAAAAACATGGAAGAGCGGGACGTCATCATTGTCGACCCCATGCTGGCTACCGGCAATTCGGCCATTGCCGCCGTGGAGCGCCTCAAAGAGCTCAACCCAAAATCCATCAAATTCTTATGCCTGCTGGCCGCGCCAGAAGGTATAGCTGCCTTGCATAAGTCCCACCCAGACGTGCCCATTTACACCGCAGCCGTTGACCGCGAGCTCAATGACCACAGCTACATCCTGCCGGGCCTGGGCGATGCGGGGGATCGGATCTTTGGCACACAGTAAATTTCTATACCGAATCGGCCTCTAGCCCTCGAAGAAACTGCGCGAGCAGCTATCACTTTGGTAGCAGATAAACGATTCACTCAGGGAGTTTTCATGCTTGATTTGCTGATCCACAACGCCACCCTGCCCGATGGTCGCTCCGGCATGACGGTGGCCGTTCACGACGGAAAATTCACCGATGTAACGCCGGGGCTGATGGCGCCCGCCATGCAGACCGTCGACGCCCAAGGCATGTTGCTAAGCCCACCCTTTGTGGATGCCCATTTCCACATGGACGCCACGCTAAGCTACGGCCTGCCACGCGTGAACCAGAGCGGCACGCTGCTGGAAGGCATCGCCCTGTGGGGTGAGCTCAAACCCCAACTTACATTTGATGCGTTGGTCGAGCGCGCCATGGCGTACTGCGACTGGGCCGTCGCCAAAGGCTTGCTGGCCATTCGCAGCCATGTCGATGTCTGCGACCCCCGTTTGTTGGCTGTGGAGGCTTTGCTAGAAGTCAAAAAGCGGGTCGCGCCCTATCTGGACCTTCAGCTTGTGGCCTTTCCGCAAGACGGTGCACTGCGTGACCCCCACGCCATGGACAAACTGCATCGCGCGCTGGCCATGGGAGTGGACGTGGTGGGTGGTATCCCGCATTTCGAGCGCACCATGGAACAAGGCGCCCACAGCGTCAAGCTGCTATGCGAGCTTGCCGCGCAAGAGGGCAAGCTGGTCGATATGCACTGTGACGAGTCAGATGATCCCCTGTCGCGCCACATTGAAACCCTGGCCTTTGAGACACGGCGTTTGGGCCTACAAGGCCGGGTCACCGGCTC
>JBBRNS010000157.1:0-9377 GCA_038230175.1 Burkholderiales bacterium | reverse complement strand
CGGCTGCATTAAATGCGCCGCTGGCCCTAAACGGTGCGACACCAGCCGATACAAGGCCTTGACGGTCGCTGGCGACTGGTTGCCCGTCGTATCGACGCTGACGGGGGAGCCCAAAGTGATGATAGAGCGCACGCAATCGAGCGCACTCTCGGCACCATAAAAGGAAAAAACACCCCCCAAGCTCCAACCCACCAAACTGACTTTTCGGCCAGTGATATGGTGCAGGTAGCGGATTTTTTGTTGCAGCGCGTTGGCGTGTTTTTTGCGAAATCCTACGTTGCGTCCTAGTCCCCAAGTGTGAACGTCGTACCCCTTGTTCTGCAGGTACAACTTCAATGCGATCAAGGTCGACTCTCCGGCCATAAATCCGGGCATCAAAAGAACGGGGTGTCCATCACCACGCGGCACTTCCATGAGAAGTGGCAGCGAGGCGGGCAACAAAGCAATCTCTAGCAACGCACGCGCCTCCATAAGCGAGCTCAGCCTGCTGGGCGAGCCGACATGCGTATGGCGGACCACGGAACGACGTAAAGGCATATGGCTAACTCCTGTGACACACGGTGACAAGTATCACTTACTGGACAGTCTAAGGGCTATCGGGAGTCGAATGTTTAGGTTCACTGCCTAATGGCATTGATGTATGTCGCCCAGGTGTCATTCAATGGAGATCGACAAAAATAGGCCGCGGGCAAAAAGTCCCACCCGAGGCAAATACGACCCTAAAGTATGCCAATCGCGCCCGCTTTCACGGGAAAACGCGCAAATTCAGCCCCCTAGAGAACGCGGACAGCGAACCGAGTACCCACTCTAATGTGGAGCACGATTGTGCCCAAAAACCACGGTCACCTGCGGTACCACCGAGTCACCTCAACAAAGGCGCCTGCGCTGCACCCTAAACGCAAGCATTCTTAGCTGTCGTCAGACGGGCCCTTGGTGTTTGCGTGCATTGCCGCCAAGCGGTGCTTGGACACTGGCCCCGCAGCGGCCCATGCTTTGACATGAACCAGGTCTTGTGAACGGGCACCCGCTGAGCGTGAACCCATAAGAACCACCACAACGTCACGGCCAGCCGCAGTAATGCCGGCCACTATGCAGCGACCCGCCTCAGTGATATAGCCAGTTTTAGACAACCAAAACTCCCAACCCTTTTTGCCCACGGCGGGATTGGTGTTGCGAAAGGACTGCATGCGTGAACCAACAACAACCGACTTCGAAGCAGTAGTCGTGTAGTCCGTTATCAGCGGGTAGGCAGGAACACGACGGGCAAGCTTGCTCAAATCGGTAGCAGTCGACACGTTATCAGGAGATAGCCCAGTGGGGTCGACGTAATGGGTTCCACTCATTCCGTACTCCAATGCTTTGCGGTTCATGGCCACAACAAAGCCTTGTACGCCGCCCGGCGAAGTTCGAGCCAGGGCATGGGCTGCGCGGTTTTCGGACGACATCAGCGCCACACGCAACATTTCTTCGCGCGTCATTTTGGCTCCCACGCGCAGGCGTGAGCTGGAATGTTTGACGGTGTCCACATCCTCTTCGGTAACCGTCAACACCTCATTCGGATTGAGCTTATTGTCCAGCACCACCATGGCCGTCATTAGCTTGGTGACCGACGCGATGGGCGCCGATGCGGTCGATGACTTTTCATACAAGATCGCACCGGTGGCGCGGTCCACGACGATGGCATATTCCGAGTGCAACGCGAGCGAGCTGGCCATCGCGGGAACAACCAAAAAAGCACTGACAATGAAGGTTACAAATGCGAGGAATCGTTGCATGAAATGGCACTGCGCGAAGCAGCGAGTAAACGCGGAATGGAGGAAAAGTCGCAGATGGCAGCACCGCAGGACGATTCTACGGGTCGTTGTATCCATAGCGGCAGGGTTTTCAGTGTAAAGAGCGGGGCAAAAACCCTGCACATCCCGGTTTACCAGTTCTGGCGGAGCGGACATTGAATTTTTTCAATTCCACCATTTCCGTAGCTGACCGCCTGATTTGGGTATCGGATGTGATGCCAGTGCTCGCAACTTTCAAGCTGAATTGGGGTTACAGAAAGCTACACTGACTCGAACGACAACCGCGAGGGTGTCCCGAATTTTGTGTAAACGGCGGTTGAGTTAGACGCGCGGCATGCGCTCGTCAAACTGGATAGTAAAGCGATTCAGGGCGGCCTTCCAATCCCGTATCGGCATGGTCCATTTCTGGCTGATGTTGTTCAGCGCCAGGTAGAACAATTTGAATACCGCTTCATCGGTTGGAAACGAACCTCGGGTCTTGGTAATCTTTCTCAAGCTCATGTTCACTGACTCAATGGCATTGGTCGTGTAAATCACTTTTCGGATGTCTGGCGGATAGTCGAAGAACGGGCTCAGGCGCTCCCAGTTGCGCAGCCAGGACTGGCCAATCGGCGCGAACGATGCATCCCACTTGGCTTCGAATTCCGAGAGTCTGAGCAAGGCCTCATCCTCAGTGGCGGCGCTGTAAATCAGACGCAAATCGGCAGCAACTTCCTTGCGCTGCTTCCAGCCTACAAAGTTCAGGCTGGAGTCCAATTTCGACCTTAACAGGTGTCTATTGAAGCGGGTGAAGTCCATAATCTATTCTTCCAGTTGTACAACGTCGGCCTACACACCGCCAATTTTTGAGCAACTTCTCGCGCACTGGTCTTGCGCACACAAAGCTCGATCACTGCCGCATTCTTTAGCTCCTGAGGGTGCTGGATATTCGGTGCACGCCCCACAATGCGTTGACGAGCCCCAGGGGGTAGTTCATTAATCCATCCCGTGAGTACATCAGGGCATGGGTATCCCAGTGCCCTGATAGTTGAAGCAATGCAACGATCGTGGTCAAGGTAATGCTGGACTGCTACTTGCATCTGCTGGGCAGAGTATTTCTGTCTTGACTGAGCATAGGCCACTTGCAAATCGCGACATTGCTCGTACTCCCGATACCAGCCAACCAGCGAGTTCTTTGTCGGTTAACCCAGTTGGCGAATTGTTGATCCAAGTCCACCGCGCTTGGTGTAGAGCTTTACCGCTCGAATTCGGTCTTCGTATTTTTGTCCGCACCCCCAATTTTTTTGGCCCAGGTTTTAAACGGAATCAACACACGTTTTCGGTGCGGGAGGAAGCCCAAGTTCGGTTTGTGGGCGTCCTGAATTTTGTGCAGCGAGGGCGTAAATGTCCTCGACACATCCAATCGTCGAGAATTTTGCGTTTTATCAATTTCTTTCCAGCCATCATGGCTAGCATTTCATTTCGGACCGTAGCCTCTGGCCTCGACTCGAAACACGCATGAAATCTGGCAGTAGCCGTTTTTTCCGGTTCTGTCGCAAAAAGCCATCCCTGACGAAACCAGCATGACTACGACAACCCAAAAGG
The DNA here is from genome assembly GCA_038230175.1 of Burkholderiales bacterium. Taxonomy (GTDB): domain Bacteria; phylum Pseudomonadota; class Gammaproteobacteria; order Burkholderiales; family Burkholderiaceae_C; genus Allorhodoferax. The sequence continues at coordinate 6,000 of JBBRNS010000157.1, read as the reverse complement.
CAATGATGAGCAAGCTGCGCAAGGTACTCAAGCCACTGCACTATCCGCCAGAAGTGATGCTTGTATGCGCTCGCAGGTACGCTGATTACCCGTTGGGCTTTGGCAAAACCCCAAGTCCACGCCATTTGGAAGAAATGGTGCAAGAGCGTGGCGTCTTTGTTGGTCACTCCACCGTGCACCGCTGGGCACTGAAAATTCATCCGGTTTTAACTCTCATCTTTCGCAGACGCGAGCATCCAGTTTGGACGAGTTGGCGCATGGATGAACCCTATATCAAAGTCGCGGGCGAATGGAAGTATTTATACCGTGCAGTTGACAAAGCCGGTGACACGGTTGACTTCTTGCTCGCGGCCGAGCGCGACAAGGCCGCAGCACGGCGCTATCTGGAGCGGGGCCACCGGGCGGTGAAACGAGTCACAGACCCGATGCTGGGATTCAAGTCATTTTGGAGCGCCCAGAAACTGATCGCCGATATTGAAACCATGCACATGGTGGAGAAGGGTCAGTTGCGCTGCTCCGGTGGCCAGCCCGTGTTGGCCGCTGATCAGTTCTACAGCCTGGCTTCTTGAACTTTGATGAACATGGCACCTGTTTTTGAGCAACCAACGCCATTGCGACAAAACCCGAATTTCCCATCCTAAACGTACACGCTCATGCCCACTCTGCCCAAAAAGCCCAAGTCGTCCTCTGCAACGCGTTTGCCTGTCGGCATTGCGCTGCCCCAAGTGCCAACGCCGCAGTTACCAGGCGGTATGGTGGTACGCCTTCCACCGGTTTTCACGCTGCCGCACCCTCAGACGAGCCTCTTTGACAGCTCGCGCCCCGGCAAGGCGGTGGTGCGCCCGGGTGACTTGTTGGCGCTACGCATTGAGTTGGTGAACCTGAAGGTCACACCCGATTCACCGCCGGTGTTGAGCTATGGCACCAAGGGCCAGCCTGCGTTCATCGTGCTGCACTTTCCGCCGCAGGCCGTGGCCGAGCAGGTGTTTTTTCAAGCGGCAGTGCCGGGTTCTAATCCGCCCAATGTGCCCGATGGCGCGCCACCACAAACGGATGTGAACGACGCCTCTGAAAACCCCGCCCCACCGCCAATTCGCGCCCGCATTGCCGACGAGTCGCGCGTGGCATTCAAAGTGCCAGAGAGTTTCAGCACCCCATATACCTTGGCTGATGTGCTGGCCGCTTGCGAGCAACTCGCCATCAACGTGCCGGCCAATGCTTTGCCGCGGGCTACGCCGTCGCGCGTGATTGGGCGCGGTGGCTTCACCGCCGCGCAATTGGCAAAGCTGCCCGCAAGCCAGCGTGCGGCCTTCAGCGCGCTGGCGCTGCGCAGTGCATTGCTGTCGGTGCAAGAAGGCCCTGGCTCTTCGGTGATGCAAGCCCGCGTGAGCCAAAGCGGCACAGTGTTTGGCCAGGTGCTGGCGCCCACCAAGCCGCCGGTTTTTCGTGTGAGTCCCAAGCCCGCGCTGCCAAGCAGCCGGCAAACATCGATTGAAATGCCCTGGCGTTTGATCTTGTCGCCGCACGATGGCGAGCGCTGGCGCCACGCGCATTTGCCGGTAGTGTCACCACTCACGCAGCGCACCGAGCTGTGGCACTCACGGCTGGTGGGTTCGGTCGATTCCATCGGCCACAGCATTGAGCCGCCGAGTGCCGACTCGGCACGCACCGTGCGTGCGGTATGGGCGTTAACGGGTGAGGGGTCAGACCCCGCCAAGCCGATGACGAGCAACTACCCGGCGTCCACTGATTTACCCACGCCCAATGCGTCACCGTTTCGCGGCACGCTGAACGACTTTGACCGCATTCAAATCGCGCACCTGTCGTCTAACTTCTCGGTCAGCAACTACAAGCCCGAGCCGGTCGATGCCAATTTGATGATGCTCTCCAGTCTGGGCGGCTGGCTGGATGCACGTGGTGCGTGGGAGCCACTGGGGCTCTCGGTAGAAGAGTGGGTGCACCGCGCGGCGATGGGGCGCGACCACTATGTGCGTGTGGTCTACAAAGGCTTTTTATTCCCGTTTGGGCATCGCGTGGCGCTCATCAAGGTGAGCGAACGCAAGTTTCACAACGGCCGCTCAGGTACGGCGGCCTTGCCGGGCAACCCGGCGTATTTGCGCCAGCGCATGTTCATCATCATCCGCGAGCGTGAGCGCACTTATGTGGACCCGCAGCTCGCGAGCATAGACGCGCGCAACTTCCAGCGCCAGTTTCCATTCAACAACGTGCGCATCGTCACCACCGTCACGCCCGATCTCGACTTGCCCACCAGCGGCGCGTCGGCCATTGGCACGTTTGACCAAACCATGTTCTGGCCTTGCGTGGGCGGGCAGCCATTCGGTTTCCGCTGCGTGGGCACGGACATCGATGGCCGTCGCACGCAATTCGAGCTGCCCATGATCTTCATGGACAACACCCTGGCCAGCCCCCGCAAGCCGAAAGGCACGGGTGCCAATCGCACACTGGTGGCAGACTTCCCCGCCGCTGAAGCCGCAGCACTGGCGGCGCGAAACGAATGGCTGGCCAATGGCGCCCGTTCGGACCGCCGCACGGCCGATTTCAAGCGCCAGCGCATGGCATTGGCGCCCAGCATGAAGTCGGGTGACACCGCTGTTGAAGTTGAGCAACTAGAGTTCACCGGCGAAGTGGCCGCCGCAGGGCTGGGGCTTCGCACCTATTCGCAGAACCTCACGCGCCCGGCGTTTTACCCGGGTGTCATTTCCAAACGGGTACGTATTGCGGCATTGGCTCAATTGGGCGGCGCCAATGCCAGCAACAAACTCACCTGGAACGGGCATTACCTGAAGTTCGGCTTCGATGCCGCCAACAAAGGCCAAGTGTTTGCCGACGTGGCAGCTGAAGCCGGTATGGCCCAGCTTGATTTCTCGACGCAGGGTGACCGCTCCGGCGGCTTTGTAATGCCCAACATGAAGCCCAGTGCACTGTCACGCCTTACGGGCCCGGTGGCGGGTGATGCGTCAAAGTTCTTGCAAGGCGAGCTGGACCCCACAGGCGTGTTCCCCACCAGCCTGAGCGATTTGCCGTTGCCGCTGCTGTTTGGCTGCATTCCGCTGGGTGAGGTGATTCAAGCCGTGGCCGACCTCACCGGCAGCCCGCAAAAAGTGCCCAAGTTCGCGTCTGAAGCGGCGAGCCAAGTCGAGTCACTGGTCAACGCCCTGGTGCGAGCCTATGAGTTTGTTCGCGACATTGGTAGCCACGGCGGATCGCTCGCGCAAGCAGCCATTGATGTGCTGCAAGGCATCTTGCAAGACCTGCTCGACCAAGCCCTGTCTTTGGTGCAGGCCCAGGCCGCACCGGTGATTGCTGCGGTCAACCAGCTCAAGACCACGCTCACCAACCTGCGCAACCAGTTCAATGCCTTGGTCCCCGCTGCGCCGGGTGGCGACTTGCCCAGCATTGATTCGCTGCCCTCACTCGCGTCACTGCCTGCGCTCATTGACACCGTGTTGCCCAAGGTAACTGACATTGCCACGGCGGTGAACGCCGCGCCGCTGCCTTCGGGCTTCAAGCAATCGGCGCTGGGTTTGGTGAGCAAGGCTCAGGGCATTCTGAACGACTTCAAAACCATCTCTGCGCTCATTCCCGAGGCCAAGGCCTTGTACAGCGCGCTCGATGCCATCGTGGGTCACCCCGAGCTGCTGGGTGATTTGTTCACCCACCCCGACCAGTTGGCGGCGAAGCTCACCGATGTGCAAAACGCCATCACCCCCATCAAGACCACGCTGGCCGACTTCAAGCTGATCGACGGTGCCATCAAGCAAACCCTGCTCGATGCTTTGACTGCCGTCACCACGGTGCTGAATGTTGCGGGCGATTTGGTCCAGTTACTGTCCATGCTCACCGGCGAAGAGTTGGTGATTCGCTTTGACTGGAGCCCCGAGATCAAGAGCTGGGGCTTCAAACCCGGCTCGCCCTTGTTCCGCGTGAACGACCCGCACGGCTTTGTGATTGCGGTTGAAGCCAAGGTGAAAAAGAGCACGGGCGACGCCAAGATTGGCGTGGTTTGCAGCCTCAAACACTTTGACTTGGTGCTCATTGCCCCAGCTAGCTTTATTGAGTTGAACTTTGAGAAGATCGAATTTGCGGTTGATTCGTCGGCCAAGATGAATGTGGACGTGCTGCTCAGCGACATCAAGTTCGTGGGCCCGCTCTCGTTCGTTGAAACGCTCAAAGACCTGATCCCGCTTGACGGCTTCTCTGACCCGCCCTACCTCGACATCTCGGCCAAGGGCATTGACGCGGGTTTTTCCGTCGCGCTGCCCAACCTGTCGGTGGGCATGCTCTCGCTCACCAACCTGAGTTTGGGTGCCGGATTCACCGTGCCATTCATTGGCCAGCCGCTGTCGGTGCGCTTTAACTTTTGCACGCGTGAGCAGCCGTTTAACCTCACGGTGTCGCTGTTTGGCGGCGGTGGTTTCTTTGGCATCACCCTCGACCCGCATGGCATTCAGATTCTGGAAGCTAGCTTTGAGTTTGGCGCCAGTATTGAAATCGACCTCGGCGTTGCCTCGGGCGGTGTGCATGTGATGGCAGGCATCTACTTCCGCATGGAAAAAGACGCTGCCTCGCTCACCGGCTACTTCCGCCTGGGTGGGCATGTGAGCGTGCTATGCATCATCACCGCGTCGCTTGAGCTGTACCTAGAGCTGCGCTACGAATTCCAAAGCGGCAAGTGCGTGGGCAAGGCAGAGCTCACCATCGAGGTGTCGGTATTCATGTTCTCAATGAGTGTCACCGGTTCCTGCGAGCGCAAGTTCTCGGGCTCCAACGGTGACCCGAGCTTCCGCCAGCTCCTGGGCTTCGAGCCGTCGAAGTCTTTGTCCGATGAACTCGCCTCCATTGACGACACCACCGACTACGCCTGGCGCGAGTACTGCGAAGCGTTTGTTTGAACGCCCGCCTCCCGCCGCAACGCCCCACCCACACACGATCGTGAATTAGAGAACCAACATGGCCAAGCAAAAAATCGTCTGGACTGCCATCCCCTACGGCCGTGTGCCCGATGGCCCACTGAGAGGCCGCCTGCGCGTGTCGCTGGTGGTGTCGCCACGCCTCACGCCCGTCACGGCCCAAGAGCAGCAACTCGGGGCCGCAGACTATGTCGACTTCCACAACTGGCCCAAAACGCTGCAACAGGTCAAGCTGCAATTGCAGATCAACGGTGTGCCGGGCTTGGTGCCGCTTGAAGTGATCAGCAAAGCCTCGCCCGAGCTGTGGGACGCCTTGCTGCCCAGCACTACCCCAGTGGCGGGCTTTGTATTCAAAGACATGAGCCGCGTCAACCTGCGCTCTTATGCCGTACGCAACGTGCTCGGCTTTGTACGCGAGCACTACGGCAACTTGGCCGCTGCGTCGGCGAGTGAGCACCCCACGCTGCTGCCTTGGAAGAATGCCGACGGCGCTCTCAAGGGCATGCTCACTGCAGCGGGAACGCGTACGCAAAAAATCAACTTTGGCGACCGCTCAGTTGAAGTTCCTGCTCCCGGGTTTGACCGCTTCTTTGACGCCCGAGGCAAAGACAACCTCAACAAACTGCTGCAAGGCTGGGTTTTTAGCTCCAAGAGCCGCTACCAGGCCTCCGTGGTGGGCATTGGCGGTATGCCCACGCCAAGTACCTTTCCCATTCGCGTGCTGCCTGCCGATTGGCAAGACCCTGCAGCCGCTGGCCCCGATGCGGCGCTGATGAGCCAGTTCAGTACCGCGGCTGAATACACGCTCTTCCAAGCCAACCGCTTTTATAAGCGCACCCAAGCCACCGACGCCGAACTCGCCATGCGCAGGCCCGACCAGCAAAACCTGCCGCCTGCGGTGAAGCTGGAGGAGCTCGATTTCCACCGCATCACGGCCTCGTTGGCCGACTACGGCCAAGTCTTGCGCGGTCTGGGCCTCATCATTGACTGTGCCCTGCCTGATGACAACGCGATCACCAAAGACCTGCTCAGTCAGCCCGTGATGGAAGGTGCCATTGGCGTTGAAGTG
>JBBRNS010000156.1:0-9390 GCA_038230175.1 Burkholderiales bacterium | reverse complement strand
TGTCCACAATGATCTTGCGTCCGGTCAAGCCGCAATCACCCTGAGGACCGCCAATGACAAAGCGGCCTGTTGGGTTGATCAGGTACTTGGTGTCTATCAACCACTCTTTGGGCAGCACGGGCTTGATAATTTCTTCGATGATGGCTTCAACAAAGCTGGCCTTCATCTTGTGCTGGGTTTCCGACTGGTCGGGGCTGTGCTGGGTCGAGAGCACCACGGTGTCAATGCTGTGCGGCTTGCCATCGACATAACGCATGGTGACCTGGCTCTTGGCGTCGGGGCGCAAGAAGGGCAGGCGCCCGTCTTTACGCAGCTGGGCTTGGCGCTCCATCAGGCGGTGGGCGTAGTAGATGGGGGCGGGCATCAACTCAGGGGTTTCGTTGCAGGCATAACCAAACATCAGGCCTTGGTCGCCGGCGCCAATGTTGAGGTGGTCGTCGGAAGCGTGGTCTACGCCTTGGGCAATGTCGTTCGATTGTTTGTCATACGCCACCAAAACGGCGCAGCCCTTGTAGTCAATGCCATAGTCGGTGTTGTCGTAGCCAATGCGTTTGATGGTGTCGCGCGCTACCTGGATGTAGTCCACATGGGCGTTGGTGGTGATCTCACCGGCCAGCACCACAAGACCGGTGTTGGTCAGCGTTTCGGCTGCCACGCGCGAGCGGGGGTCTTGCTTGAAAATTGCATCGAGAATCGCGTCAGAAATCTGGTCGGCGACCTTGTCAGGGTGGCCTTCAGAGACAGATTCGGAAGTAAATAGAAAATCGTTCGCCATTTTTAATTGCTCCTATAAAACATCAAGTCGCGTTGCTTGGGCTTTAGAGCTTCGGCGAACGCTTTAGCAGACTTGTCCAATTGGACAAGGCACAATGGCAGTCCAATTAAGGCGCCCTTGTGGTGTCGCCCTGCAAGTAGTTCCGTAACTCAGCGACACGCGCGAGTTTATCCTAGACATGACTGGCCTTTTCAAAACCTTGTCTTTTTTGCCCTTGTGGCTATTGCACGCGCTAGGCTGGACCATCGGCTGGATTGGTTTTTTGACGTCTGCCCCCTACCGCTTCCGGTTTTTAGAAAATGTGCATCAGGCCGGCTTGAACTGGCGCACTGTGTATTCTGCCGTGGGAGCTGCTGGACAGTTGCTGGGCGAGTTGCCGCGCTTGTGGTTCGGCCGCCCGGTGGCAGTGCGCTGGGCGGGAGCCGAGCATGTAGATACAGCCTTGGCGCAGCGCAAAGGTGTGCTTTTTATGACGCCGCACTTAGGATGTTTTGAAGTCGCCGCGCAAGCCTATGCGCTGCGTTACGGGCAAAACGGCTACCCCATGACGGTGTTGTTCAGACCACCGCGCAAGGCGTGGCTGGTGCCATTGGTAACCGCGTCGCGCAATCGTCCGGGTCTCATCACGGCGCCCACAACATTGGCTGGGGTTAAGCAAATGCTCAAGGCCCTTAAAAGTGGCGCCTGCGTGGGGTTGCTGCCTGACCAAGTGCCGCCGACGGGTCAGGGGCTGTGGACGCCGTTTTTTGGCAAAGACGCTTACACCATGACGCTCTCGGCCCGGCTGGCGCTACAGACCGGGGCCACGCTTTTGCTGGCGTGGGGGCAGCGCCTGTCTTGGGGGCGCGGGTATGTTGTACATGTAGCGCCTTTTGGGGGCGCATTGTCGGTCGATGTGGCTGTCGCTACCTTGCAAATCAACCAGGCGATGGAACGCTTGGTCTTGCAGGCTCCCAGCCAGTACCTGTGGGGTTATGCGCGCTACAAGTCGCCGCGTGATGGCCTGTAAACGAACTTCAGTGAAGAACGGACGATGCGGATTTTTTTGCTTGTAATGCAGTGGGTTGCCCGCTTACCTTTGCCATGGGTGCGTGGGCTAGGATGGGTTTTGGGGCAGGTGCTGTTCATATTGCTGGCCGGGCGGCGCCGGGTAGTACTGGTCAATTTGGCATTGTGTTTTCCGCAGTGGACGCAGCCGCAGCGCAGCGCTTGTGCGCGGCGGGTTTTTGTACATGTTGCCCAAAGTTGGTTGGACCGGGGCTGGCTGTGGCACGCACCGGAGGCGGTGGTGCGCCGGAGGCTGTCCATTGTGGGTGCAGTGGATGAGTTAGCCGGCGACGCGCCCACAGTGCTGTTCGCGCCGCATTTTGTGGGGCTGGACGCCGCATGGACGGCGCTCACCCAGCAGGTGCCACGGCGCTTCGCCACTATTTATTCGGCGCAGGTGAATCCGGCGTCCGACGCTTGGATTTATGAGGGGCGCAGCCGCTTTGGCGTGCCCGAGCTGGTGGCCCGCTTGGACGGTATCAAGCCCATTGTGGCGGCGGTGCGCAAGGGCGAGCCGCTGTATCTTTTGCCGGACATGAATTTTGACCCCAGCGAGTCGCTTTTTGTGCCGTTTTATGGTGTGTCGGCCTGCACAGTGCCATCACTGCCCCGCTTTGCGAAACTCGGGCGGGCCAAGGTGGTACCCATCATCACCCGCTTAACGCCCAGCGGATACGAGATCAAAGTGCTGCCTGCGTGGTCCGATTACCCGACCGGTGATTTGGACGCCGATACCCGGCGTATGAATCTAGAGTTACAAGGCTACATCGACCCCATGCCAGACCAGTATTACTGGGTGCACAAGCGTTTCAAAGATCGCCCGGACGGACAGACGCCTCCTTATTGAGGAGTGGGCTCCTGCGGAGCACTCTTGGGCGAGACTGCCGCACCTGTGGGGTGGGCCCATTTCCACAAAAGTTGGGCTATCTCGTCAATACCCTTGCGTTTGGGGGCAGAGAACAACATAACTTCGCCACCGCCTGCCTGCAGCTTGGCAATGGACAGAGCCTTGGTCGCTTCGCTGCGGGTCAGTTTGTCGGACTTGGTGAGCACGATCAGAAACTTCAGGCCCTCTTGAACCCGCGGACGAATGACATCGAGCAGTATCTCGTCGAGTTCGGTCATGCCATGGCGGGGGTCGCACATCAGCACAATACCGGTCAGGTTTTCGCGCGTGACCAAGTAGTTGGCCATCACCTGCTGCCAGCGGATTTTGTCGGCCTTGGGCACTGCGGCGTAGCCGTAACCGGGCAGGTCGGTCAAGATGGCATCGGTAACGCCCTGCTTGCCCAGGCTGAACAGGTTAATGTGTTGGGTGCGCCCCGGTTTTTTGGACGCAAAGGCGAGTTGCTTTTGCTGGGTCAACGTGTTGATGCAGGTCGATTTGCCCGCATTGGAACGCCCCACAAACGCGATTTCGGGCAATTCCAGCGCCGGCAAAAAATGCAATTGCGGCGCAGTGGTCAAGAATTTGGCGGTGTGCAACCAGCCCAGCGCAACGGCTGCCGCCGACTTTTGGTCTGTGACGGCCTCTGCAGTGGCGCTCTTTTCTGGGTGTGGGTTTGTAGTGGTGGTCATTTGAATAGAAGGTAAACCCGAAGCGCCATTGTAGAATGGCGCAGTTTTGCCCACCAGACCCGACATCCATATGAAGATGATTTCCCATTTTGTACTTATTGCCGCTGCCTTAGCCGCACCCCTGTTTGCCTTCGGAGCAGAAGCCCCGCAAGCGCCGGCGGCCCACGAAACGGCCACTGCCAAAGTGGCAAAGCCCGACTTGGCCAAAGGCGAAGCCAGCTTTGGCGCTGTTTGCGCAGCTTGCCACGGTGCTGACGGTAATTCGGGTACGCCCGCAAATCCTAAGTTGGCTCAGCAGCATCCAGAGTACCTGGTCAAGCAGTTGCAAGAATTCAAATCCGGTAAGCGTGCCAACGCCATCATGCAGGGTATGGCGTCCACCTTGTCTGACGATGACATGAAGAACATTGCCTATTGGTTGACGTCGAAGAAGGCGAAAGTTGGCTTTGCCACCGACAAAGAACTGGTTTCTTTGGGTGAGCGTATTTATCGTGGCGGCATCGCCGATCGGCAAGTGCCTGCCTGCGCCGGCTGCCATAGCCCTAATGGTGCTGGGATTCCTTCGCAGTACCCCCGCTTGGCCGGGCAGCATGCAGAGTACGCCATTGCGCAGCTCACAGCGTTTAGGGATGGCGTGCGCAAGAATAATCTGACCATGACTCAGGTTGCAGCCAAGTTGAATGACCGCGAGATTAAGGCCGTTGCCGACTACGTCGCCGGCCTGCGGTAACCAACGTGGTCAGGTGGTGGTGTTCTAAATACCTGCCGTCAATATTATTGCAAGGGCAGATGCACAATGGGTGCATCTGCCCTTTTTCTTTGGCCAGTTGCGCCTGGCGTGCTGTCTGCTCGCGGGAGTGTCGGTGCCATTTGAAGGGTGTGGTGTAAGAAATGACGCCGTTGTTTGACCAAGTACCAAATGCGAAGGATGCTTAGTATGTTGATCAAAACCCAAAGTAATGGTTTCGGCCATGGTCTGTCCAGTGAGATCACTGATCGCGCGGTGTATGAGGGGCGGCGAGACGCACTCAAGATGTTGGCCAATGGGGTGGCGGGTGTCACCATGGCAGCATGGGCATCGCGCCAGGCTTTAGCGCAGACCACGGTCAGGGGGCCGGGCAAGTTGGCGGCGTTGGGAGGGAAGTCGTCATCGGTGGCGGGTGCCTTTACTACCGACAAAGTAACCGCCTATACCGACGCCACTGGCTACAACAATTTCTATGAATTTGGCACCGATAAGTCGGACCCAGCCGCCAATGCGAGCCGCCTTAAAACCAAACCCTGGAGTGTGGAGGTGGAAGGGCTGGTGAAAAAGCCCGGAACTTGGAGCCTTGAAGACCTGCTCAAAGTCAGCCCGATGGAAGAGCGCGTTTACCGTTTGCGATGTGTGGAGGGTTGGTCCATGGTGATTCCGTGGATTGGCTATTCACTGGGTGATCTCATTCGGCGGGTGGAGCCGTTGAGCGGTGCGAAATATGTGGAGTTCGTCACCCTGTCAGATCCTAAGACCATGCCTTTTGTGGGATCCCGGGTTCTGGACTGGCCGTATGTGGAGGGCTTGCGCATGGATGAAGCCATGCACCCGCTGGCTTTACTTACCTTTGGAATGTACGGCGAAATACTGCCGAACCAAAACGGCGCACCAGTGCGCCTGGTTGTGCCGTGGAAGTATGGTTTCAAAAGCGGCAAAAGTTTGGTCAAAATTCGTTTCACCGACAAGCCGCCGCTCACTGCCTGGAATAAAGCTGCCCCCAATGAGTATGGTTTTTACTCCAATGTCAATCCGCTGGTCGACCACCCTCGCTGGAGTCAGGCCACTGAACGCCGTATCGGCGAGGACGGATTATTTTCTAAAAAGCGAAAGACCTTGATGTTCAACGGATACGAGGCCCAAGTGGGGCAGTTGTATGCCGGTATGGATTTGAAAAAATTGTATTGATTTGCGGTGCGAGCACATCTCAACCGTTGGCTGACGGGCCGCAGTGCCAAGCCGCTCGTCTTTCTAGCTGCTTTGCTTCCATTGTGCTGGCTGATTCTGGCTGCGGTCATGAATTGGCTGGGAGCCAATCCGGCCGAGGCGCTGGAGCGCTCGAGCGGCGATTGGACCTTGCGCATGCTGTGCTTGGCGCTGGCAGTAACGCCAGTGCGCACGGTGTTACACCTGCCCGTTTTGGCCCGTTTTCGGCGCATGATCGGTTTGTTTGTCTACTTTTACGCAATAGTGCATTTCGCGGCCTATGCGTGGTTCGACATGGGCCTGGACCCAGCCGCCTTAGCAAAGGACATTGTCAAACGCCCGTTTGTCCTAGTGGGTTTCACAGCCCTTGTTTTGCTTACGCCCTTGGCATTGACCTCGTTCAATCGGGCGATGCGCGCCCTCGGTGGCAGGCGTTGGCAAATGCTGCACCGCTTGGTGTATGCCGTTGCCGGTTTGGCTCTGCTGCATTTTTTTTGGATGCGTGCCGGTAAAAACAACTTTGCGGAAGTGTTTGTGTACGGGGCCGTGTTGGGTGTCTTGTTGGGGTGGCGCGTCGTTCAAAAAATCAGGGGTACCGTGCAATACAAACGATCAGCGTAACGCCAATAAGACTAAGCGCCCCTTGTGTGTCAGCGGCCCTTAAGCTCTCATTGCGGCGCAGTGGATCGCAGGGGTGTCGTTTCATTTTGCAGGGTGGATGCCGCAGCGGCTTTTGCAGGTGGGGTTTGCGCCGGCAGGTAAAGGGGCCCCGTTTGTCCGCATCCTGCAACATAGGCAGCGCTGCCACCCACGACCAAGAGCCTGATTAGAATTCGACTTGCTTCAAACATGATGGAATTGTAATGACTGACCCGGAATTCATGAACCAAGCGGAAACATTGCTTCATACGGTGGAGAACTGCTGTGACCGTATCAACGATGCCACTGAGGCAGATGTGGACAACCAGCGTGTGGGCGGCATGGTGACACTGACGTTTGCCAACAAGAGCCAAATTGTGATCAATCAGCAAAAGCCGCTGCATGAAATTTGGCTCGCCAGCAAGTCCGGTGGTTTTCATTACCGCTGGGTGGATGGGCAGTGGCAAGACACGAAGGGACAAGGTGAGTTTTTCGCAACCCTGACGCAACAGGCCAGTGCACAGGCCGGGATGCCATTGGCCTTTGGTTCTGACATTAGTTCTTAAATAGATCGAGAATTTTCTTTTTTTCCTCGGCTGGGGGAAGCGTCAAAACGTTTTCTTCAGGTTTGCTTTCAAAGCCGAGTCCAACAACACCATCATTTTTCGAGAATTCGCTGTAATACCATTCACCGGCGACATTAACGACGCCTTCTGGGGCACTGGCTTCCATCACGGGAACCCCCTTAAGCGCAGTTTCCATAAAGCTGATCCATACCGGCAGGCTCAAACCACCACCCGTTTCCCGGTCCCCCAATTTGCGGGGGGTGTCATAGCCTATCCAAGTTACGGCAGTCAGTGTCTGTTGGTAACCAGCAAACCACGCGTCCATAGAGTCGTTCGTGGTTCCGGTCTTGCCGTAAATATCGGGGCGTTTCAGGGTGGCTTGTGCGCGTGCGGCAGTGCCTGAGCGGGTTACCTCTTGCAGAAGGCTTGTCATGATGAAAGCGTTGCGGGCATCAATTGCGCGTTCGGAACCCTCAAGGGGCCCTGCCTGTGACTCCGCCAAGACGCGGCCCCGCTGTTCGCTGACCTTGGTGATTAGCCATGGATTGACCCGATAACCGCCATTGGCGAACACAGAATAGCCAACCGCCATTTGCATGGGGGTGGCCGATCCGGCGCCGAGGGCCATCGTCAGGTAGGGAGGGTGACGTTCCGCATCAAAACCAAAGCGTGTTGCCCATTCCTGCGCGTATTGGGTGCCGATCGAGCGCAAAATTTGAATGGAAATCATGTTTTTTGACTTGGCTAGACCACGTCGCAGTGTCATGGGGCCCTCAAATGTTCCGTCGTAATTTTTCGGCTCCCAAGGTTGCCCGCCGGTCACACCGGCGTCAAAGAACAGCGGTGCATCGTTAATCACGGTGGCGGGTGTAAACCCCTTCTCGAGCGCTGCTGAGTAGATAAACGGCTTAAAACTCGAGCCAGGTTGGCGCCACGCCTGGGTGACATGGTTGAACTTGTTTTTATTGAAGTCAAAGCCACCGACCAAGGCCTTGATGGCGCCGCTTCGCGGGTCAATCGCAATAAAGGCGCCTTCCACCTCCGGTAGTTGGGTGACTTCCCATGCCCCCTTGGCAGTTTTAGTGATTCGGATGACGGCTCCGCGCCGAATCTTGATGTTGGGCGGAGCCTTATCCGACAACCCGGACTGCACCGGTTTAAGTCCGTCGCCAGTAATTTCGACCAGTTCCCCGCCTTGGCGCTTGGCGCGAACCAATTTAGAGGTGGTATCGAGCACGACGGCCGACATGACGTCGCCATTGTCTGGGTGCTCGTCTAAAGCCTCGTCAATCAGGTCATCTGCTTCCTGAGGGTTCGACGACAACGCCACAAACTTCTCTGGTCCCCGGTAAAACTGGCGCCGCTCAAAGTCCATGATGCCGCGTCGCAAGGCGTTGTAGGCGGCCGTCTGGTCGCTGGAGCTAATCGTTGTGTGGACATCTAGCCCACGTGTATAGGTTTCGTCGCCATATTGGGTGAACATCAGCTGACGCACCATTTCGGCAATGTATTCGGCATGGATGGGAGTAGCTTTCCCATTTGGTCGAATTTTCAGTTCCTGGTCCTTGGCTTCCTCCGATTCCTTTTGGGAGATGAAGCCGTTTTCAAGCATGCGGTCAATGATGTACCTTTGGCGAATTCGGGCGCGCTGTGGGTTGCTGATCGGGTTGTATTTGGAAGGGGCTTTAGGCAAACCGGCCAACATGGCGGCCTCGGCCACTGTGATGTCTTTAAGCGGTTTAGCAAAGTAGATTTCTGAAGCGGCCGCAAATCCATAAGCGCGGTTACCCAAAAAAATTTGGTTCATGTAGATTTCTAGAATTTGATCTTTGGTCAAAAGATGTTCTAGTTTGAACGTCAAGAGAATCTCATAAATTTTTCGAGTGAATGTTTTTTCCGTTGAGAGGTACACGTTGCGTGCCACCTGCATGGTGATGGTGGACGCACCCTGGCTTTTAGACTTGCCGACATTCGCCAAACCGGCCCGAATAACGCCCAAATAGTCCACGCCGCCATGCTGGTAAAAGCGTGCATCTTCGATTGCTAAGACCGCATTGGTCATGACCTTGGGAATTTCAGAAATGGGTGTCAAATTGCGGCGCTCTTCGCCGAATTCGCCAATCAAATCGCCTTCTGCAGAAAACACGCGCAAGGGCAGCTTGGGCCTGTAATCAGACAGTTCACTGATATCGGGAAGGTTGGGGAAAGCCACTGCCAAGGCCAAGCCAATCACCAAGAGCAAGGACAGTGCTGCAGCGAAGGTTAGCCCAAAGCCCCACAACAATACACGCAGGGGCCATCCAAAGTTGTTGTGCAGCTTTGCCTTGTTGGGGCCTTTTTTTTCGGCGGAAGTAGAAGGAGTCAACATAGAGAAATTGCAGGGCGGAAACTGTATTTAAATAACAAGGCAACACACCTCAATGGGCGGCCCTTAATCATGCCATTGTTGCAACCTTCAGGGTAAACCCGCGATTGCATCTTCGGATTTTTACTGGAATTAGATATCGTCGGCTTTTGACAACGTTTGGCACGGTGTGAATGAGAGAAAACCTTTGCGGCACAAGGTTCTTACTGATAGCATTCAAGTGAATTCTTAGGTTTGACCGTTCTGATATCGGTCTGTTTCAGGGGATAAATTTGATCTCATTGGGGGCTTTATTCAGTCGTCAACCGGCTCCGTTATTGGGGTTGGATATCAGTTCGTCCAGTGTCAAGCTGGTGGAGCTGGGGCGCGACAAGGGTGGCAATCTCGTTTTGGAACGGTGTGCCATTGAGCCGCTAGAGCGCGGTTGGATTACTGATGGCAACATCGAGAAGTTCGATGAAGT
>JBBRNS010000155.1:0-9420 GCA_038230175.1 Burkholderiales bacterium | reverse complement strand
GTTGGCTGAGATCGGGCAGGTTTGGCATTACAACGCATTGTCGCTCACTATTTCATAGCGGACGATGGCCTGACTCATTGGGAGCTGAGTAGTTACAATTTTTAAACAAAATAGTCCTCTAGCCCTCGTGGGTATTGCGTAAGCTGCTACTATTATTGTAGCAAATGGCGTCGCTCAAATGGCTGCTCGTGGCCGGACAGCCACAGTGCCAACCGCACCTCCCAGCTGTGCGAAGGCAGGTAGGTGGCACTGCCGTTGTGCAATGCCAAAATCAACAACCAGGGCGCCAAACGCACCAAGGCAGGTGGCCGCAGGCCCGCTGCAAATGCGGGCACTGTATACAGGGTGACTGCCAGGCCAATGAGCCACGCCACGGTCACTTCACTGGCGCTGTGGGCACCCAGCACCACGCGGGACACGGCAACCGCAACCGCCACACACAAACCCAGCACAACACCCCAAACCGGGCGTCGGGGTAACCAGACATTGCACAGCGCATACAACAAGAGCGGTAAAACAGAGGCCGCCAGAACCGTGTGGCCACTGACACCGGTGAAGTTCAGCACCGCACTGCCCAAGCCCCATCCCATGAACAGAATCTTGCTCACCAACGTTATCAGGGCCGCCAGTGCCAACGCTGGTATCCAAACGCGTATGAGTCGTTGCTGGCCAGACACCCAAAAGCCAACCGCCATTAGCGCCACCATGGGCAGCAACAGACTGGCAGAACCTACATGGGTTAGCACCTGCCAGGCCGGGGCCGGCAATACGGTCTCAATCGGCATAGTGGATTACGCCTTAGCTAGACTGCTTGAAGGCCATCACCGCCTGGTTGCGCAGGGTGCGCAGCATGGCCAGCTCTTTTTCATCAAGCTCTAGCGATCCGTGCGCGATCTTGTCGGCGTAGATCAAACCAAAGGGCGCGCCTTTGATCTGCAAGGGCAGCAGCAAAAAGGTGGGCGCATTGATTCCCTTCTTAAACCACTCTGGCAGGCGTTGGACGATGCGGGCCTCGGTGGCATCGCTGATCATGGTGTCCGCGCCCTTATTGCAGACCACCGAAAATAAATCCGGCGCAGTGGACTTAAGCATGACTTTGAAGCTCTTAACATGCTGCTCCACCCCTTGGCCTAGACCAAATCGCCCGGTGACCGATTCCGTTTTGGCGTCGCGCATGCAAAAAATGATGCGGTCAAACTCCATGGCCCGGTACATGGTCTCCAGAATCATGCGCAGCACGTCGGCCAGCTTGAAGTCTTCCACCATGGCGTTGGTGATGTCTTGAATGCCGGCGGCTAGCGTTTCCGTGATTTTGCCGCCGCGCGCGGCGGGTGCATCGGATGCGGCTTCCTCAGCCACCGGTTTAGCGTGCAATTCCAGGTTTTTGAAGCTCCCGCCGTCATCCCTTGCGGGCAGCGCTATGCCCGGCGGACTACTGGAATCGTTGAGCAGTCTTGCGGCCGCCGATCCCGGGAGAACACGAATTTCCATGGCCTGCGCCATATCAATTAACTTTTTGCGTGCAATGGCAGTAGCTGCTGCTATGTCCTTACCCTTGACACCCATGGCCTGCGCATATTTTTGGGTGACTGCTGCCAATTTGGCG
This sequence comes from Burkholderiales bacterium, assembly GCA_038230175.1. Taxonomy (GTDB): domain Bacteria; phylum Pseudomonadota; class Gammaproteobacteria; order Burkholderiales; family Burkholderiaceae_C; genus Allorhodoferax. The sequence goes on along the minus strand of JBBRNS010000155.1, from coordinate 7,814 downwards.
TCGACATCCGCAAGGTTGCTTTGTAAAAGTACATCGGCAATTTCATTGGAAGCCTGCGCAATCCACCGAATGCGTTCACCCGAATCGGTCGGAGCAGTCGTCGGGGGCGTGCCCGTCAAGCGGCGCATACACCGCTGAATGCCGTCGGGTAATCCCCAGGACTTGGCCACACCCAGGCCCAGTTCCTCGTAACTGATGCCCAGCACTCGCACCGACGCAGCTAACTCGTCCATGGGTTCACGCTGAGATTGGATCAAACTGCGGACTTGGACCGCCTCCTCAGGAAAATAGAACTGCACCAGCAAGCGCCCCATGTTTTGGAACATGGAGCCAATAAATGCCTCTTCACTCTCGCGCAAAACCGGGCATAACTCTCCGCCGATTGAGCCGGCCATCAGCGAGCGCAAAAACTCTTCTTTAAGTTGCGCAGCGTGGGCCTTATCCTGCATGTGCTCCAGCAAAACCAGGCTAAGCGCCATATTGCGAATGCCGTTAAACCCGACCAGACTGACCGCCCGTGACACTGTGCTGATGCTGCTGCCTCGCGCGTAATGGGCGCTGTTCACCATGCGCAGCAACTTGTTGGTCAGCGCAACGTCTTTTAAAATTTCGTTGGTGACGCTGTTGATACTTTCGGTGTCCGAGGTGGCCATGCTCTGAATGCGCACCACCGCGTCCGACATAGCCGGAAAGTCACTTTTATGGCGCATGCGGCGCAGCAAGAATTCCAGTGTGCTGCTGCTATTGGCACTGGAGGCGTCGTCCGTGCCGGGAGTCGACTTGGTCGGTTTTGCCCACTGTTCCAGCTCCGCCTGGAAGGCGCGCACGCTTGAAAAGCGCTGCTGTGGGTCACGGGCCAAAGCGCGCAGCACGATGGCCCGCAAGCGGTCGTCGACTGCGGGGCTGAGCCCCTCGGGCAGGGTCAATTGTTCGTTGACAACCCGGTAAATGGCCCGGTAAGGGTCTTTCTCTTGAACCAGCCGTTTGCCGCTGATGAGTTCAGCCAAAACCAGGCCCGCAGAAAAAATATCCATGGCGGCTGACGGGGGATCACCCCTGGCGGCCTCGGGCGAGAGGTAACCCAAGGTGCCGCATACCAGCGCGTCGGGGCCCTTGTCGGCACTGTCTTTGATACGGGCCGCGATGCCAAAATCCATCACCCGGGCGTGGCCAGCGGTATCGACCAGGACGTTGGAGGGTTTTAGGTCACGGTGCACCACCCCGGCGTGGTGGGCGACCGCCACGGCGTCCAACACATCCATCATCAGGGCTACGGCCTCTTGCGGCGGCAAGGCGCCACGCTCCTCGATCACTTGGTCAAGGGCGCGGCCAGCAATGTACTCAAACACCAAATACGGTTGGCGGTCTTGGATATCGGCCTCGTAGACGGCCACGATGTTAGGGTGTTTGACGCGGCTCACATTGCGTGCCTCTTCCAGCCACTGGCCCACGGCGGCATCGTCAGAGCCGGCGCCAGGGCGCATCACCTTGATGGCAACCTCGCGCTCCATGCGCGGATCAAACGCCAACCAAACGGTTGACTGTGCGCCCTGCCCCAACTGCTTTCGCAACTCAAACCGACCCAATGTGGCGGGCTCTGACAAGGCACCGGGGCTACGTGCGCCCTGGGTGCGGGTAGAAGAATCAGCCATGGTTACCGGGAATCCTCAGTGCAGAGATGGGTCTATCAACTGGGCCCAAGTATGACACCGACAAACTGCTCAAACTCACCAACCCGCACCGGTCGGCTGAATAATTCACCCTGGAAGGTATTGCAGCCACATTCAAGCAGAAACGCGCGCTGCGCCGGGGTTTCTACCCCTTCAGCAATCACTGCAAAATTCAGGCCCTGGGCCAAATTGATAATGGTCTTGGCAATTGCGGCGTCTTGCGAATTGTTCAACACATCGCGCACAAAGGCCTGGTCGATCTTGAGTTGGTCCAGAGGCAGATGCTTCAGATAACTCAGCGAGGAATAGCCGGTGCCAAAGTCGTCCAAGGAGAAGCGCAGACCAATGGCCTTCAGCGCGGACATTTTGTGGATGATGCCGTCTAGGTCGTGCAGCAAGACGCTCTCGGTCAATTCGAGCTTGAGGGACTGGGCGCGCACCCCGGTGCGGGTCACAACGGCTTGCACCTGTTCGACAAAGTCAGCCTGCTGCAACTGGTGCGCACTGACATTAACCGCCAGAACCCAGTGCGCTTTGCTAGGCTCTTTGGCCCAGGCAACCAGTTGCACACAAGCGGCCTCCAATGCCCATAACCCCAGGGTCAGGATCAGGCCGGTTTGCTCGGCCAAGGTAATGAATTCAACCGGGGACACCATGCCCCGGTGCGGTTGCTGCCAGCGCAGCAAAACTTCGGCACCCAGCACCTGCCCCTGTGCGTCGACCTGCGGCTGGTAGAGCAAAAAAAACTCGCCGTTGGCAATACCTTGGCGCAATTCAAGCTCCAGTGCGGACGTCTCCACCCTGTCAGACACCATGACGTGGATCAGTGCGTACATGGCGGCAATCGAGAGTACGGTGTTCAGCCAAGTGCCTACCGCACGCACATCGTCAGGGAGCGCATAGGCAGAATCCAGGCCAGCGTTGGTCCCGGCAAAACCCACAAAGGCTGCCAAGCAGGCGCCTGCTACCAGCACCCGGTTAAACAGTGGCTCGTCGCGTAAAAACAAACCCGAAGACAGGGCTAAAAAAAGCAAAAATAGGTGGAAGGTACGCGGCTCTTGCGGGCTGGGCACATCCAGCACCCAGGCCACTGCACACACAATCAGGAAACTGCCGGTGATAAAAAGGTAGCTCGCCAGCCGGGTGCGGCGCCGATAAGACAGCACACCAACCACCACACCGGTGACTGTAAATACAGAAATGGCGGCTACAAAGCCCCAGGCGCCCTTGGTGCCAAAGTAAATTGACCACGTAAGACCCAGCCCAGACATCACACCTGCACCCAGCCATAACATCCATCGCACCCGAAGGCGGTGTCGGGCGGCTAAGTTAAGGGGTGAGTTGGGGCTGTGCATGGGCAAAGCGTCGAGGACAACGGCGTTTAGCCAGCATGAACGACAATCCGCAGTAAATGGGGCCTCCCATTATTAGCGCGCTATACCCGGCGATTGGGCCTAATTGAGCTGAACCGATCCGTTGACCTGGACGACGACCGCTGCAGTACCAGCCTCAACGGGGATGGGCGCATCCGCCGACATGCCCTTGGCAAACGCCATCATGGGGAGGGGGTGCGGATCCTGCCCATTGTCTGACAGGTTGACCGACACTTCCCGCAGGCTGTAGCCCTTGAAACCAAAACCGCTGGCAATGTCGCCGGCCTTGGCTTTGAAGCGCTCAATGGCCATGGCCTGTACTTGCGACTCAACCTTGGCGCGCCCCTCTGGGCTCAGGCTAAAACTGGTGTTGCTGATGGTTAGCGGCTGCAACTTGCCAGCAGTGGCTCCGATGCGTGCAAAATCTTTGCCTTCAAGCACCAAAGCAGCAGATCCCTGCCAGCCGTTGATCTTGCCTTCGTTTCCATAACGTGGCTGCAAACTGAATTGACCGGTATGCACATCCATAGCGCCCGGCTTGGCGGCTTTTTTAGCTTCAGCCAGCGCTGCCTCCAGGGCCCGTCGCAGTTGGTCTTGTACCGCCGTGGGGTCAGCACCCTCGCGGGTGGTACCTAGTGTGACGCTGAGCCAGTCTTGTGCCACATCCATCGATGCGCTAGAAGCCAACTGCACGACGTTACGCGGTTCAGTGGCAGTGACCAATTGGCATTGGCCCACCAGTGGGCCTAATAGCAGCGCACAAACGGCTACTGCAGCAAAGTTTTTTTTCATTTATTTACGATTCCATCGCGGCGTTGTTGTCGAAGTTGTTGGCGCAGCTCACTGCGTTGCTGTGCGGTAAGCTGGCGCTGACCGCGTACACCATCCATTGCGGCATCGCGGTCGCGCTGTGCACGCAGGGCTGTGCGCAAGTCGGCCTGTCGCTGTGCAGTTTCCTGCAGCGAACCCGCTGACCCGTCCACTGTGCCGCCTTGCCGCCAGGGCTCCATCGCAGATTGTGCCTGCGCACCGGCCAAAGCCGAAAGAAGACCAACCGAAACAATCAGATGTTTGTACATAGCTATTGAACGGACCGTGAGTTGCCTTGGTGGACATTGTCGTGCTCGACACACCGCATTTGAGCGTCTATATTTGTAACATTGTGTCAAACAACCACAATCTGAGTGGTGAGCACAACCTAGTCCGCGCAAAATCTGACCTAAACAACCGAATGAACGCTATGCAGAACACGCCAACACGACCCAACAAAATACTGGTGGTAGATGACGACGCCCGCATTCGGGACCTGTTGCGCCGCTACCTCAGTCAAGAGGGCTTTGACATCTTGCAGGCTGAAGACGGCAAGTCGCTCACGCGGATCATGCTGCGCGAGACGGCCGACCTGATTGTGCTGGACCTGATGATGCCCGGCGAAGACGGGCTCTCCATCTGCCGGCGTTTGCGAGCGGCGGGCGACGTGACCCCCATCATCATGCTGACCGCAAAAGGCGAAGACATTGACCGCATCGTAGGCCTTGAGGTGGGCGCAGACGACTATTTGGGCAAACCCTTTAACCCGCGCGAATTGTTAGCCCGCATCCACGCCGTGTTGCGCCGCCGCCCTACTCCCGAGGTGCCGGGTGCACCAAGCACCGACAACGAGGTATCGCGTTTTGGGCCATTTACCTTTGACCTGGGTGCACGCACCCTGCACAAAGATGGCGTGGAGTTGACCCTGACCACAGGAGAATTTGCCATGCTCAAAGTGCTGGTGCGCCATCCGCGCATTCCGCTGTCGCGCGAAAAACTGGCCCAGTTGTCACGCGGTCGCGAGTTCGAACCGTTTGACCGCAGCTTGGACGTGCAGGTTTCCCGTCTGCGCAAATTGGTTGAGACAGACCCCGCCTCACCGCGACTCATCCAAACAGTATGGGGCGTAGGTTATGTGTTTGTGCCGGAAGAAGCAGCTTGAGCACCAGCACCAGCATGTCAGACCCAACCCAATTTATCGACTTTGAAGACAGCGCCCCCGCTCTTATCGATATCGACGCCAGCAGCGCGCCACCTAACCGCACGGTTAGCCTAAGCCTTTTTTGGCGCACTTTCTTCCTGCTGGCCTTGCTGCTGCTGGGCAGCATTGCCGCCTGGCTGCAGACCCTGCGGGTGTTGGAGTTTGAGCCGCGCGCCATTCAAACCGCGCAACAGCTCGCTTCTCAGGTCAACCTGAGCCGTGCTGCACTGGTGAACTCAGACGCCATTGGGCGCTTGTATTTGCTCAAAACCATGAGCGAAGAAGAAGGCCTGCACATCTTTCCCCGCGAGCCCGCAGATGGCTACATCCCCTACAACACCGACACCATTAGCCGCCAAGTGGCACGTGAACTAACCGCTCGATTGGGCCCGGGCACCATCGTCGCCAACAGTGTCAATGGGCAGGCCGGCCTGTGGATTGGCTTTGTCATCGCTGGTGACGACTACTGGCTTAAAACCGACCAAGACCGATTTGGCGCTGCGGGCGGCAAGACATGGGGCATTTGGCTGGGTGTGGCTGCGGTTTTGTCGCTGTTGGGTGCTGCATTAATTGCCCGCCTGATTAACCGCCCACTCAAGGCGCTTTCGTTTGCCGCCAGCCGCATGCGCGAAGGCAACTTTGAGGCCAGCAGATTGGATGAAAGCGTGCAGACCGGCGAAATTCGTGAGGTCAATATTGGCTTCAACCGCATGGCGCAGCGCTTATCTAAGGTAGAGCAGGACCGCACGGTGATGTTGGCCGGTATTTCGCACGATCTGCGTACGCCACTAGCCCGCCTGCGCCTAGAAACCGAAATGAGTGTTGCCGACCCAGACGCCCGCGCCCACATGGCGGCCGACATTTCGCAGTTAGACGCGATCATCGGCAAGTTTTTGGACTACGCCCGCCCCGACAAAGACAAGTTGGAAAACGTGGTACTGAAAGACGTGGTGGAGGCCTGTACTTTTTCGTACCAAAACCAGCCCGACATTCACGTCACCGTCCAGTTGGATGACCACCTGTCGGTGGTCGCTGACGAGGTGGAGCTGGGGCGCATCATCTCAAACCTGTTGGAGAACGCCCGGCGCTACGGCAAGTCGGTGGACACGGGTATTGCCCGCGTGCATATCTCGGCCATCGGCCGCGACAAATGGGTGCTCATCAAAATTCGCGACCACGGCATCGGTGTGGCGCCAGCGCAATTGGCCAACCTGACCCAGCCTTTTTACCGTGGTGAAGCTGCCCGCACGGCCGCCAATGGCGCCGGCCTGGGCTTGTCAATCGTCGAAAAAACCGTCCACCGCATGGGCGGCGCATTCACACTGACCAACTCCACCACCGGCGGCCTGTCGGCCAACATGCGGCTGAAGCGTGCTACGGGCGTTTAAGTTTTGGGCTAAAGACTAACCGCCAACTCAGCCCCTTCGCGAATCGCGCGTTTGGCATCCAACTCCGTCGCCAAAGCCGCACCACCGATTTTGTAAAAACGCGGTGCGGTGGCGTCGGCTGCATCGTGCTGCTCAGGCATCAACTCGGTTAATGACTCTTGGCCCGCGCACAGCACGATGTGGTCGACATCCAAGGTTCGGGCAGCGCCGTCTATGGTGATGTGCAGGCCCTTGTCGTCAATGCGCACATAGTCCACCCCCGCCAGCAGCTCTACCCCATTGCGCTGCAGCACAGCACGGTGCACCCAGCCAGATGTTTTGCCTAGTCCGGCACCCACCCGGGTAGCCTTGCGTTGCAACAAGAACAGATCACGATACGGCTTTGCTGCCTCAGGCGCGACCAAGCCACCGTTGCTTTGCGCCTGCAAATCAACACCCCACTCACGGCACCAGTGGTCTATCGACACGGGCAATGCCACGGCGGGGTCGTGTAGCAAAAATTCTCCCACGTCAAAACCAATGCCGCCCGCGCCGATGATGGCCACGCGTTTACCCAGTGTCACCTTGCGCTGCAACACATCCAGGTACGACACTACTTTGGCATGGTCCACACCGGGTATGGACGGTTTGCGCGGCACGATGCCGGTGGCCAGCACGATGTCGTCAAACCCGCCTTTAAGCAACTGCGCGCGCGTGACCCGCTTGCCCAGCTTGAGCTTGACGCCGGTGATTTCAATGCGCTTGCCAAAGTAACGCATGGTCTGGGCAAACTCTTCTTTACCCGGAATCTGCATGGCCACGTTGAACTGGCCACCAATGCGGTCGCTACTATCAAACAGCGTGACATCGTGCCCGCATTCCGCTGCCACAGTGGCGGCAGACATGCCCGCGGGCCCGGAACCCACTACGGCCACCTTTTTCTTTTGTGCGGCTTTGCGGTACACCAGTTCGGTTTCATGGCCCGCACGCGGGTTCACCAAACAACTGGCGCGTTTGTTGGCAAAGGTGTGGTCCAAGCAGGCTTGGTTGCAGCCAATGCAAGTGTTGATTTCGTCAACACGCCCCGCTGCCACCTTGTTGACCCACTCTGAGTCCGCCAAAAAGGGACGCGCCATAGACACCATGTCCACGTCGCCGCTGGCAATCATGGCCTCGGCCTCATCGGGCATGTTGATGCGGTTGCTGGCAATGACCGGAACCTTAACCGCCTTCTTCAAGCGGGCCGCCACACTGGCAAACGCGGCGCGCGGTACCGAGGTGACGATGGTTGGCGTGCGCGCCTCATGCCAGCCAATGCCGGTGTTAAACAGGGTGACGCCGACTTTCTCTAGCGCCTGGGCGACCTGCACAACCTCGTCCCAGCTGTTGCCGC
>JBBRNS010000154.1:0-9434 GCA_038230175.1 Burkholderiales bacterium | reverse complement strand
GGGTGCCCAGGCGGGAGAGTTCCGCTTGCAAAATGCGGTCGTGCCGCATAACGGTGCCAATGACACCGTTGGGGTAAGACAAGGGCTGAATGCCCATATCCAGCGCATTTGAATGGGCGGCCAAAACGTAGCTGTCGACATACGCTTGGGCAGTCGCGCTCCCGCAGACTGATAGCAAAAAGGCGCAGCATGCAGCGAGTGCAATGCGCTCGAAAAAACGCTCCATGGGGTCTCCAACGGTCTTTAGGACTGGGCGATTGTGTTTGGGCCCCATCTTACAACCGCTATGGCCCCATTGCGGCCAAATGTCCTCCCGTGGAATGGGCCAGGGGTGATGGCGTTGCATTTGTGGCAAGGTCCAGTTTGGTGCGTGCGCAACAGTTTGGCGATAACCGGGTTACGCTCATGGCACTGCAGGTTTGCAGGCCCATTGTTGTAAGGGGATTTGTGATGTCTTCTGTTTCATCGATCGCGTTGTCCGGCATGCGCGCAGCACAAACCAGGCTGAATGCATCAGCCCACAATGTCGCCAATATGAACACTGAGAAATTTCGACGCCAAGAGGTGACGAATAACGAAAATGCCAATGGCGGTGTGACCACCCAGCTGCGCAAAGCCAGTGAGGAAGGTGCTGCGCCAGAGACCGACATGGTCGCCCAGTTGCAGGCCAAAAATGCGTTTTTGATGAACCTGTCGGTGTTCAAGTCCAGTGACAAGATGGCTGGCGCCTTGCTGGACGCCAAAGCTTAATACAGTGGTTACGCGCTGCGTGCGCGGCCACCTTTCTCGGCCCAGGTGCGGGTCCAGCGGATTTGCATGGAGCGCATCATGGTGAGGGCGCCCAAGGCCAACACAGCAAACAAAACAAACCCCCACAGGTAGGTGCCCGCATATTGTTTGGACAGGCCCATCACATTGGGCACCAAGCCGCCGCCCAGCGCACCCACTTCACCAATCATGGAGCCAGCCACTGCCGTGGTCACCGGCCAGCGCAAGGGCACCAGTTGGAACAAGGCGCCATTACCTGCACCCAGTGCCGCAAAGCACACCAGCAGTAGCAGTGTGGTGGCCACCAACGACCCACCTGCAAAACCACACAAGACCAAGGTGGTGGCAATGATTACCAGCACTGCAGTGAGGGTGTTAATACCACCCCAGTGGTCCGATATCCAGCCGCCAAAAATGCGGGTGGCCGCGCCCATAAAGGCCGCCAGCATGGTGAGTTGGCCGGCTTGTACTTTGGTGACGCCAAACTGGTCGTAGTAGTAGCTGGGCAAAAAGGTGATCAGGCCGATAAAGCCACCAAAGGTGATGGCGTAGAGAATGCTGAAGCCCCATCCGTCTTTCTCAAACAGGCAGGCAATGTGGTCGCGGAACTTGGCGTGGGCATCCACATCATCAGGCTCTTTGGCAAAAACAATCATCACCGTCACCGGAATGATCAGGCCGATGGCGGCAAGGCCGTACACCGCTTGCCAACCATAGGCCTGCGCCAGTTGAGGAGCCATCAAAGCCGAGATCGACGTGCCCACATTGCCAGCGCCGACCAGGCCCATGGCCAGCCCCTTGTAGCGCGCCGGAAACGAGCCCGAGCCCAAAGACAGCGCCACGCCAAAGCTTGCCCCGGCAATACCCAGCAGCACACCCATGGCCAGCAGGTCATTGAAGGTGTTGACAAAGAAGTAGCCAAAACCCAGCGCAATGGCAATACCGCCCATTTCAACCAGGGTGGCGTTTTTGCGGCCGATGTACTGGGCAATCACCCCCAGCGGGAAACGCATGATGGCCCCGGCAAAAATCGGCACCGACAGCATGAAACCAATTTGTGATGGGCTGAGCTGGAGCGACTCTTTGATAAACGGCGCCATGGCACCGTTGGTCACCCACACGCCGCAGCAGTAGGTGAAATACAGGAACGAGGCAAAAAGCGTAGGCGCGTGCCCCGCTTTGAGAAAAGTGCGGAATGCCGCCATGGTGCGAACCTTTATGGTGATTGTGTCTATGCACCACTACAGAGCGAGAAACGTGCCAACTTGGGGCGGCGGTTTCGTCTGCGTTTGTCCTATTTGGAGGCATGGGGCCACCCACTTTGGTGCAGTGCGCCAATAGCGTGCAGCACCAAGGGGCGGCTGGGATTTAGGCGGCTTTTTCCACGTGCGCGTTGCGGGTGTATAAAAAGTCGATAACCGCCTTGCGGTAGGCCAAGTACTGTGGGCTGTCCGCCAAGGCGACGCGGGAGCGGGGACGCTCTAGGTCTACGCTCAGCACCTCGCCGATGGTAGCGGCAGGGCCGTTGGTCAGCATCACGATCTTGTCGGATAAAAGCACGGCCTCGTCCACATCGTGCGTCACCATCACCACCGTGCTGTGGGTGCGCGCCACGATGTCTAGCAGCTCGTCTTGCAACTTGGCGCGGGTCAATGCGTCGAGTGCGCCAAAAGGTTCGTCCATCAACAACACCTTAGGCTCCATGGCCAACGCACGGGCAATACCGACGCGCTGCTTCATGCCGCCCGATATTTCGCCGGGGCGCTTGTGGGCCGCGGCCGTCAAGCCCACCATGGCCAGCACGGCATTGGTGCGCTCAGTGAGTTGGACTTTGTTCTCCGACGGTGCGCCAGTGCTTTTGGAGCCTGCGCCAAACACGCGCTCTACGCCCAGGTACACATTCTCAAAGCAAGTCAGCCACGGCAAGAGGGAATGGTTTTGGAACACCACCGCGCGGTCGGGGCCGGGGCCAGCGATCTCGCGGTTGGCGCAAATCAGCGTCCCCGTACTTGGCATGGTCAGCCCGGCGATCAGGTTGAGCAAGGTGGACTTGCCGCAACCCGAGTGCCCAATGAGCGTGACGAACTCGCCCTTGGCAACATTCAGGTTGATATCGCGCAGTGCAGTAAACGGCCCCTTCTTGGTTTTGAAGATCTGCGCGACGTTTTGAATTTCAATGTATTTGCTGGTCAAATTGCTGCTCATGACTTCACCTCTTCAAATGTAAATGCGGTTGCGATTCTGATCAGGGCCATCTCCAACAACAAACCCACGACACCAATGATGAAGATGGCGATGATGATGTTGGTCACGTTCAGGTTGTTCCACTCGTCCCACACCCAGAAGCCAATGCCAACTCCACCGGTCAACATCTCGGCGGCAACGATCACCAGCCATGCGGTGCCCACAGCCAGGCGCACACCGGTCAGCATGTAGGGCAGCACCGATGGGAACAAAATTTTGGTCACGATCTTCCATTCGCTCAGGTTCAGCACCCGGGCGACGTTCATATAGTCTTGGGGAACCCGCTGCACACCCACTGCCGTGTTGATGATCATGGGCCAGATGGAACAGATAAAAATGGTCCAAATCGCAGCCGGGTTGGCACCTTTAAATACCAGCAGACCAATTGGCAACCAAGCAAGTGGCGACACCGGGCGCATCAGGCTAATGAGCGGGTTGAACATGCGGCTCATAAATTCAAAGCGGCCAATGATGAAGCCGGCCGGAATACCCACCGCTGCGGCCATTCCGAAGCCCACCGCCACGCGCCCCAACGAGTTTAGTACGTTCCAGCCCACACCTTGGTCGTTGGGACCGTTGCTGTAAAACGGATGGGAGAACAATATGATCGCCTGCTTCGCCGTGGCCAGTGGTGTAGGAATACTGCCCGCCGTTGCCAAACTCACTAACGCCCAGATACCCACCAACAAAGCCAAGCCGAGTACCGGTGGCACAACCGCCATCGCCAGTGCTTGCCAGTCAAACCCAGGGGTGCTGGAGTCGGGGGTGGCCACAGGTGGCGTGACCAGTTTCAGATTTTTGGTACCTGTGCTGCCACTGCTCTTGGTGGATGCCGCCGCAGCAGCTTCTGATTTGATAGCGTCCTGTGCAGACAATGGGGAATGAAAAACGGCGCTGACCATGGTGAATCTCCTTGTGAATGGGTGGGGGACCGCAAGGTTGTGCGGCCCCACGGTCTCTTAGGCTTTGATCTTGAAGCCTTCGGCGTATTTCTTCGGGTCCTTGCCGTCCCACACGACGCCGTCGATCAACTTGGAAGTGCGCATCGGATCCTTCGGGATGTTGATGTTCAGGGCACTGGCGGCCTGCTTGTACAGGTCAATTTGGTTGATCTGTTTTGCGACTGCCAGGTAATCTGGATGCTCCTTCATCAAGCCCCAGCGCTTGTGCTGGGTCAGGAACCACATGCCGTCTGAAAGGTAGGGGAAGTTCACCGCACCGTCGTTGAAGAACTTCATGTGGTTGGGGTCATCCCAGGTCTTGCCCATGCCGTTTTGGTAACGGCCCAAGATGCGCTGGTTAATCGCCTCCACACCCGTGTTGATGTAACTCTTTTGTGCCACCGTTTCAGCCATCTTGAGCTTGTTGCTCAGGCTGGAGTCGATCCAACGGCTGGCTTCGAGCACCGCCATCGTCACCGCGCGGGTGGTGTTGGGGTATTTCTTGGTGAACTCGGCCGTGGTACCCAGTACCTTTTCAGGGTGGTCCTTCCAGATGTCCTGGGTGGTATTGGCGGTGATACCAATGCCGTCCATGATGGCGCGGTGGTTCCAGGGCTCGCCCACGCAGAAGCCGTCCATATTGCCGACGCGCATGTTGGCCACCATTTGTGGGGGCGGTACGGTGATCAGTTTTGCTTCCGTTATCGGGTTGATACCGGCGGCTGCCAACCAGTAGTGCATCCACATCGCGTGTGTCCCGGTGGGGAAGGTGCCGGCAAAGGTGTATTCACGTTTCTCGCGGGCCATCAATTTGGCCAGAGAGGGGCCGTCGACCGCGCCTTTGTCGGCCAAAGTTTTGGACAGGGTGATCGCCTGACCATTGTTGTTGATGCTCATCAGCACCGCCATGTCCTTCTTGGGGCCGGCGGTACCCAAGTGCACGCCGTAGACCAAGCCGTAGAGGACGTGGGCAAAATCCAACTCGCCGTTGACCAGTTTGTCACGCACCCCGGCCCATGAGGCTTCTTTGGAGGGGACGATCTTGACGCCGTACTTTTTGTCAAAGCCCAGTTCAGCGGCCATGACAACGCTGGCGCAGTCGGTCAGAGGGATGAAGCCGATTTTGACTTCGGTTTTCTCAGGGGCATCAGATCCGCCGGCATACACCACTGAGCGCAGGGCGGGGGTAATTCCAATGGCGCCCACAGCTGCGGTTTGCAGCACATTGCGGCGGCTTAGTTTGTGGTTCAAGAGGTCGGTCATCGCGTACTCCAAAAGTTAGAAACCAAAAAAGGCATCCACACACTGGTCAGTGCTTCAAGAGAAGTTCTGTGCAGGTGGGGACGCCTTTGTCCTTTTGCGCCATTCCCAGCCCGCCGTTGGACTGGGGTTGGCGCAGAACCCTTGCGGGTCTTGTATTTAGCTACGCAATGAGCGTGCCAAGTTTTGTTAGCGCCACGATCTTGCGTAAATAGTGGAATATGCGCCAGTTTTGCTATAAAAAATAGAGCTGCTTGCGCAATACTGGCGAGGGCTAGGCGGGTAATTGGTTAAAAATTAGCCAGTCGGGTGCACGCTGCACCCAAATCGTGCGTTGGACTAGCCCAGCAGGTCGGCCACATCCAGCATGCGCTGGGCCACATCCACCATCTTGAGATTTTTGTCCATGGCGGCCTTGCGCAGCTTGGCGTAGGCGGCGTCTTCGCTGAGGCTTTGGCGCTCCATGAGCAGCGCTTTTGCGCGGTCGATAACCTTGCGGTTTTTCATCTCGGCGTTCAGGTCGCTCAAGTCGCTGTGGGCCTGGGCCAACTCTTGGCGCAACTCTTGTTCATGGTGAAAGCGTGCCAGTGCCACATCCAAAATGGGGCGAATACGCTCCGGCTGCAGGCCAGCCACTACGTAAGCCGATACACCGGCCGCCACGGCGGCACGGGCGTTGCCGGTATCGGTGTCGTTGGTGAACATTACGATGGGGCGGCGCGCATCGCGCGTGGCCATCACCACGTGCTCCAGCGCATCGCGCGCATCGCTTTGGGCGTCCACCACAATCATGTCGGGCTGCAATTGGGCGACCCGCTCTGTGAGAAAGGTGTCTGCGGGCAGCACCGCTATCAGGTTAAAGCCACTTTCTAACAGCACGATGCGCAGGCAGCGCGAGCGTTCGGCTTGATCGAGGGCGAACTCATCCGTCGGGTCGGTGACATTGAGGTCTGATGAGACAACGACGATGCGCAGAGATTCCAACATAGTTAATTTCAAGCAATTAGTGCGCCAGCACCCGGTTTGCACCAACATGGTGCAACTACACAGGGGCGTCCTTTGCCCATGATGCACAGGTGGCGCATATCAACCCGTTTGTTGGAGCATTTGGATCGTGGTGATGACATCGCGGACTTTGAACGGTTTGATTAGCACGCGGCGCACGTCTAAAACCTTCATTTCCATGGCCAACGCGGCGTTGATACTGCTGGCGATGACCGCAATCGGGACTTTTGGATTGACGTTGGGAAAATGCGCGTTGCGTACGCGTTCGATCAGATGTTGCGCATCTCGGTCCTCTTCGAGCGACGCAATGACTGCAAAGAAATTTTCTTGGTTAAGCAGCTGCTCTGCACCGCGCACACTACTGACCAGATAGACCGGAAACAAGTTCAGCTGGCGCGCTGTGGACACGATGATGCTTCCTGTGAGCGAGCTTGGCTCTATGAGGAGGATGCGTTTATGCCGAGCGGTGGTCATGGGGCGGTGTCGCTCGTTCGGCGCAAAAGTTCTTCCAGCGCAAGATCGCGCAGCGAGCTGAGAATGGCCAAGTCAATTTCATCCAATTGGCGGGGCACGCGATCGATTAGACACAGTGTCCCGATCGTTTCGCCACTGGGAAGCTTCAACTGCGCCCCTGCATAGAACTTGATATGCGGGGCTCCGACGACAAGCGGGTTATCAAAAAACCGGCGGTCAAGTGCGACATCCGGGACCATCATGGTTTCGTCTTGCAAAATTGCATGGCCACAAAATGACACGCCACGGTCCGTCTCACATACATCGAGACCGATGCGGGCCTTGAACCACTGTCGGTGTTCATCAATGAGCGACAGCAGCACGATGGGCATATCCAATTCGCTTGCCGCAAATGCGACGATGCGATCAAAGCGCTCCTCGGGCGGCGTATCCAAAATCAATAGTTGGCGCAAGGCCTGCAATCGATCGACTTCATTGGGCGGCAATAGTGGCTTTTCCATGCGTTGACCTAGTGGCTGTTGAATGCAAATCTGCGGGATGGTCGCCAATCTTACAGGTCCGCTGGGGCAGAGTGACTGAGCGATTTGGATGAGGGCATGAGCGCGTCCATTGCCCGCGCTGTCATCCTCTAAACTCGGTGGCTTCAAGGGGACAGCATGCTGGTACTGGGGTTTGAGTCGTCGTGTGACGAAACAGGGGTTGCATTGGTCCACTGCCAAGGCCAGGCGCTGCCCACATTGTTGTCGCACGCACTGTATAGCCAGATTGAGATGCACCAGGCTTTTGGCGGCGTGGTGCCTGAGCTGGCCAGCCGCGACCACATTCGCCGCGTGTTGCCACTGACCCATGAAGTGCTGGCGGGCGCCAAGCGCACGCTAGCCGATGTCGATGTAGTGGCCTTCACCCGTGGCCCCGGCCTTGCCGGTGCCTTGCTGGTGGGGGCTGGCGTGGCCTGCGCGCTGGCTGCCGCGCTGGACAAACCGGTGCTGGGCGTGCACCACCTGGAGGGGCATTTGCTCTCACCCTTTTTGAGTGCCGACCCGCCCGAGTTTCCCTTTGTTGCCTTGCTGGTATCCGGTGGGCACACGCAGCTCATGCAGGTAGACGGTGTGGGCCGCTACGCCATATTGGGCGAAACCATCGACGACGCCGCCGGTGAGGCCTTTGACAAGTCTGCCAAGCTGATGGGCTTGGGCTACCCCGGTGGTCCGGCTCTGGCCAAGATGGCAGAGCAGGGCAATGGTGAGGCCTACAAGCTGCCGCGGCCCTTGCTGCACAGTGGCAATTTGGATTTTTCGTTCGCGGGGCTGAAAACGGCGGTGCTGGTGCAGTCCCAACGCATGGTGGCGGCGCAGGTGGCACTGGATGCGGGCTTGGCACCGCCAGTTGGTGGGCAGGCCAACAACGGCTCAACCGCAGGGTTTGAAGCCTTGCCCTTGGCCCAGCGCTGCGACTTGGCGGCCTCGACCCAGGCGGCCATTGTCGATGTGCTGGTCAGAAAGTCGATTGCGGCGCTCAAACAAACCGGCCTCAAACGCTTGGTGGTGGCCGGTGGCGTGGGTGCCAACCGCAGCCTGCGCGACGTGCTCAACGCCGAGTGCGCCAAACGCAGCATTCGGGTGCATTACCCCGAGCTGCATTTGTGCACCGACAACGGCGCCATGATCGCCATGGCGGCCGCCATGCGCCTGCAAAGCGGGCTAGAGCAGGCCAGCAAGACCTACGCGTTTGATGTCAAGCCACGCTGGCCGCTGGACAGCCTGCCCACGGCTGCTTAAAACAAGCGATTAGTGGACCACCAGTTCGCTGGCGTTGCTGACCGGCACCTTCTTGAACAGCTTGAGGTTGAGCACACCGTTTTCTAACTTGGCTTCGCTCAAAGCGGCGTCGATGTCTTGGGGCAACTCGTAAGCGGCGCGGTACTGGCGTGCGGCGCCTTCTTTGCTGGTGATCCGAACCACGGCACCTTCGATGGCAATCGTGAGCTGGTCTTTGGCAATGCCAGGCACGTCAAGCGACAGGCTAAACGCGGTTTCATCCTGGGTGTAAGCGCAGGCCTGGTTGCGGCTGGGGCGCAGCGCTTCATCCATAAAACGCTCCAGTGGGCTGCCCTGGGCAGCGGCAGAACGGCGGAATTGGGCGGGGGCGGTGGTAGCAAAAAACATGGTGACTCCTGTTGCACTGCGCGGCTCTCACACTGATCGCCGCATGCACCTAAGCTGCGCCCCACCCCGCAAATTTCAAGAAAAATTTGTTAACTTTATTATTGGGCCGTGGGTCTTGAAATGCTTCCGTCCAACCCAATCGTGCGTGCCAAGCTGTCACCGCGGTGCACCATGAGAGACTGTGGCCATGACCCAAATCGATTACACATGGATGCCGGCGCACCAATTATTAGTGCATTTGAGCACGCACACGGTTACCAGTCGGGCGCTGTTGGAGCTCTTTTTGGGTCGCATCGCGCGTCTCAATCCCAGCCTTAATGCCGTCGTGGTGTTGGATGTTGACAGCGCCCGTCAGCGCGCCGACGCAGCCGACCAGGCGCGTCTACGGGGCGAGATGTGGGGGCCGTTGCATGGCCTTCCAATGACGATCAAAGATACGGCGTGGTTCAAAAGCGCGGGTTTTCGGGTAACACTGGCGGACCAATCCCTCCTCAAGAATTGGGGATATCGTGTACGGTAGCGGGGTGGCGCAGGCCTACCTGACCTGCGCCGGATCAGGTGCGCAGAGGCTGCAGTT
>JBBRNS010000153.1:0-9435 GCA_038230175.1 Burkholderiales bacterium | reverse complement strand
CTGTTGGTGCTCGCGGTGTGGTTCACATGCCGCAGTTCAACGGGACGCAGGAGGGCGGTGCTGGTCACAGCCAACCTAACCTGCGCTGCCCCCGCAACGGTAAGTGGACGAATCCTCCGATTCCGCTCTCATCACAGCCACTGGACGCTTGAACACGCGTCTGGGAAGGCGATGAGAGTTGCTCCACCAGCCCGGATACCGGCCAATAAGGTGGCTGCACGCGTGCGTGCAGCCTTTACGCCCATGCGCTGTCGGGGAAGACGGCGAGGGCACTTTGTATGTGTTTTAACTTCTCATGAAATCTACTTTCTTTTCAACGCGCTTGGCTGCGCTTCCATTGGCCCTGTGCGCCGCCATTCCTGCGTTCGCCCAAACGCAACTCAAAGAGGTGGTGGTGACCGCCACCCGGTTTGCGGAAGCCGCCAGTGCGGTCCCCTACGCGGTCAGTGTGGTTACAGCCGAAGACATTAAGGCCTCTGGCGCAAGTTCTGTGAACGAAGCACTGATCAAGTTGCTGGGTCTGCCGGGACGCATGGATACGTCCGGTGGTGGTAACTACAGCCTGGACCTGCGCGGGTTTGGCGGCACAGCCGACAAAAATCAGGTCGTTATCGTAGACGGGCGCCGTTTGAAAGAGGACGACCTGTCGGCAACCAATTTGGCGCTTGTCCCTATTGAAACGGTGGAGCGTATCGAAGTCATTCGTGGCAGTGGATCCGTGCAATACGGTGAGGGTGCAACCGGTGGCGTGATTGTGGTCACCACCAAGGCTGGCAAGGGTGTGGAACGTCACAACGCCGCCACAGTGGGCGCTTCGTTTGGCTCCTTTGCCACCCGCGAAGCACATGCTTCGGCGGTTTTGGCCTCGGGCGGGTTTTCGGTGGATGTGGCGGCCAAAGATGCGCGTAGCAATGGTTTCAGGGACAACTTTGCCTCCACCGCCAACAGCCTAGCATCCAGCGTGCAGTGGAGCAACGACTGGCTGCGCCTGGGTGCGCAAAGTGGGCGCCATGTATTGCAAAGTGGCTGGCCTGGTGCTTTAACCGCCGCGCAATACGCCAGTGACCCAGCGCAAGCCTCGTCGACGGTGGATTACGGCACCAACAAAAGCGAAAACACCGGTGTATTTGGTGAGGCCATGGTGGGAGACTGGCAGCTGGCAGCGGACGCCAACGAGCGAACACGCCAGGCGCGCAACTATTCGGGTGGCGCCTATGGGTCAGACGTAGTCGCCTCCAACGTGAACCTGCGGGCCCGGTATGAGACCCGTGGTGATGCCTTGACCAATGCACTGGTGGTCGGTGTTGATAATTCCAAATGGGCCAGCACAATCACATCAGGCTTTGGTGTGGGGCAAATCAAAGACAGTCGCAGCACTGCTGTGTACCTTACTGACGACCTTACCTGGCTTGCCACCGGTACGCGTCTGAGCTTGGGTGCTCGGGGCGACAGCGTTACCAAGCAAGCTCGCGCATCGGCGGTGCGCCTGGACGAGCAGCCAAGCGCTTGGCAGTTGGGTCTGAGCCAAGCCTTAACGCCAGCGGTGACCGCATATGGGCATCTTGGAACGGGTTACCGATTGGCAACGGGGGACGAGTACACCTTCACCCAGCCAAGCGTGGTTTTGCAAACCCAGACCTCCCGAGATTTAGAGCTGGGTGCGCGTTGGGTGCAGGGCGCAGACCGGTTGGAGTTGCGCTGGTACCGCAGTGAGTTGACGAACGAGCTGGGCTATGACCCAGTCATCGCCAATTCCAACTCATGGAACGGCGTGGGCGCCAATGTCAACTTTGACCCCACCCGTCGCCAAGGTGTTGAGCTCGAAGCCAAGCACCAGTTAAACGATGCGCTGCAATTGCGGGCCAACCTGGCGGTGCGTGAGGCTAAGTTCAGTGCCGGTGCCTATTCGGGCAACGACATTGCACTGGTTCCGCACCAAACGGCTGCCCTCGGTGCTACCTGGCGCCCTGTGGCTGGGCATTTGCTCGATGCGGGTGTCAATTGGGTGTCTGAACAAAGCCCGACCTTTGCCAACCAGTGCAACATCCCCGCTTACACCACGGTCGATGCCCGCTATGCCTACACCGTGGGTAAGCTGGAACTGGCTTTGGGCGTGAAGAACCTGGCGGATTCCAAGTACTACACCCTGGCCTACGCGTGCGCGGGCGGCGCGCCGACCTCGATCTACCCTGAGGTGGGCCGTACGGTCACCGCGTCGGCGCAGTTCAGCTTCTAACGCCATCACGCGCAGCCACCAAGACCATGACCCCGCTCTCGCCGATGACGATTGCCCGCAGCGAGTTCATTCTGGGTGGCCAAAAAAGCGGCAAGTCGCGCCGCGCCGAGTCGCTGGCCCAGCAGTGGCTGGGTGCAGCGCGCGCGCACCGCGCCGTGTTCATTGGCACGGCGCTTGCGGGTGACGCGGAGATGCGCCAGCGCATCCTTCGCCACCAGCAAGACCGGGCCGAACGCGTGCCAAGCATGACCACGGTGGAAGAACCTCTGGCCTTGGCCGAGGCCATTGCCCAGCGCAGCAACCCGCAGACCTTGGTGGTGGTGGACTGTTTGACCCTGTGGCTGACCAATTGGATGATGCCGGTGCAGACACACCTGGTTAAGAATAGTGAACACAATAGCCCTCCAGCCCTCATAGAACCTGCGCAAGCAGCTACTCTTTTAATAGCAATCGACAACGCCACTGGCCCCGTGGTGCTGGTGGGTAACGAGATTGGCATGGGCGTGATTCCTATGGGCGCCGAGGTGCGCGCCTTTGTCGATGCGCTGGGCAGCCTCAACCAGCAAGTAGCCGCTACCTGCCAGCGCGTAACCTTGATGGTGGCCGGTCTGCCCCTGACTTTGAAAAACACGCCATGACAAAGATATTCCCTCGCGGTCTTCGAGAACTATTGAACCGGCCAGCAGGCGCAGTGCCAAGGCGTTTTGCGCAGGTCAAGGAGGAGCCCGCAACGCGGGCGGGGGACACGGAGCAAAGCGCCTTGGCACTGCGCCTGCTGGCAGCGCTAATACTTGTACTCACCCTAGTTGGCCCAGCCCATGCCGTACAGATAACCGACGACCGGGGCGTGACCGTCACCTTTGCGAAGTCGCCCCAGCGCATCGTCAGCCTCTTGCCATCACTGGCGGAAACGGTGTGCGAACTAGGGCAGTGCCAACGTCTGGTGGGGGTGGACCGCTATACCAATTACCCCACCAGCGTGCAAACACTGCCCAAAGTCGGTGGTGGGCTAGACCCCAACATCGAAGCCATCGTGGCACTCAAGCCCGACGTGGTGCTGATGGCCGTGTCGTCCCGCTCCGGCGAGCGGCTGCAGGCCCTGGGCATCCCCGTGGTCGCGCTGGAGCCCAAAACGCATGCGGACGTACAGCGTGTGCTGCTCACATTGGGGCAACTGCTGGAGGTGGCAGACGCCCAGCGCATTTGGCGCGCCATTGACGCCGGTGTGTCCGCAGCAGCACAGTCGGTTCCCCCCAGCGCGCGCACCATGCGGGTGTATTTTGAAGTCAACGACGGCCCGTATGCTGCGGGCGAGGCATCGTTTATGGGTGAGACCCTGACCCGCTTGGGCGTCAAAAATATCGTGCCGCGCAGCCTGGGAGATTTTCCCAAGCTCAACCCCGAGTACGTCGTGCGGGCCAACCCAGACCTGATCATGGTGGGTGACAGCAACGCACGGGCGCTGGCCCAGCGGCCAGGCTGGGCTGCCATGCGGGCACTGCGCGAGCGGCGTGTCTGCCTTTTTTCTAGCCAGCAAGGCGACGCGCTGGTGCGCCCTGGCCCGCGCATGGCCGAGGGCGCGCGCTTGATGGCCCAGTGCATCACGCGCTATGCACCGCCGCAGCCGAGGGCAAACCCGTGACACAACCCCGTGTCATGGTCTGGACGCTTGCGCTGCTGCTGACCGCCGGGGTACTGGTCGCGCTCGGTATGTGTGTGGGCAGCACCGGGTGGGAGAACCTGCTGCAGCCCTTGATGCACCCCGCATTGGATCCCGCGCAGACCGACATGGCCCGCCAAATTGTGTGGGAGATTCGTCTGCCCCGCACCCTGGGCGCTTGGGCGGCAGGGGCTTTGCTGGGCTTAGCCGGTGCCGTGGCGCAGGGCCTGTTTCGCAACCCGCTGGCCGACCCCTATTTGCTGGGCAGCGCATCGGGCGCCTCACTGGGCGTGGCCGTGGCGCTGGCCGCGCTGGGTGGGGGCGCAATGCTGGGCGGCAGCGTGGTGGAGGGGGGTGTCGCGGTGAGCGTTTTCTCTAGCAGCCTGTGGGTGCGTTTGGGCCTGACCGGTGCCGCCTTTTGTGGTGCGGTGTTGGCCGTGCTGCTCACGCTGGTGCTGTCGCGCGGTGTGGGCCATACCCTGCGCCTGTTGCTGGCCGGTGTGGTGGTGGGGGTGGTACTGGGCGCGATGACGCAGCTGGTGCTGCTGTTCTCTCCTGAGTCATTGCAGGCCATGCAGGCCTTCATGCTGGGTTCCACCGCCTTTGTGGGCTGGGCCGCCTGCGCGCTGATGCTGGCGGTATGGGCGCTGTGTGTGCTGGCGGCGTGGCTGCTGGCGCGTGTGCTCGATGGCCTGAGCCTGGGCGACGCAACCGCCCACAGCCTGGGCCTGCCGGTAGCACCCATGCGCGCGGCGCTGGTGGCCGTGCTGGCGCTGGCCACGGGCACCGCCGTGGCCCAAACTGGTCTGATTGCGTTTGTGGGGCTGGCGGCACCCCACTTGGTGCGCTCCATTGTGAAAACCACGCATGGCATGCTGATGCTGCTCTCCAGTCTGGTCGGGGGCGTGCTGCTGTTGGCTGCGGATCTTTTGGCCCGGGGCTTGGTGGCGCCACAAGAATTGCCGGTTGGGGTACTTACTGCGGTGCTGGGCGGCGGATACCTGCTGTGGTTAATGCACCGCCGCGCCAGTGGCAGCAACGCGATGGGCGGGCGCCAACCATGACCCAAAACATCGACCAAGATGCTATGCATTCAATAGCTGTTGGCGCACGTTCTGTGAGGGCTAGCCTGGGGTTTGGCTTTGAAAAATCCGAAGTGTTGCACGGTATTGACCTGGACCTTGCTGCGGGCCAGTGGACCAGCATCGTAGGCCCCAATGGTGCGGGTAAATCCACCTTGCTTAAATGCCTGGCGGGAGTGTTGCCGCACAGCGGCGCGGTGTCGCTCTTTGGCCAACCGATGCACGCTTTGCCCCACCGCACGCGTGCCCGCCAATTGGCGTGGCTGGGCCAGAACGAAACCTCGGCTGACGACCTCACCGTGTGGGATGTGGCCATGCTGGGCCGCCTGCCGCACCAAGCGTGGCTGGCACCGCCCAGCGCGCAAGACCATGCGGCGGTGCAAGGCGCGCTCAAGGCCACCCAGGCCTGGGATTGGCGCCACCGTGCTTTGGGCCACCTCAGCGGCGGCGAGCGCCAGCGTGTGCTGTTGGCCCGGGCGCTGGCAGTGCAGGCTCTGGTGCTGCTGATGGACGAACCCCTGGCCAATTTGGACCCGCCGCACCAGGCCGACTGGCTGGCAGTGGTTCAGGCCTTGGTACGCCAAGGCACCACGGTGGTCAGCGTGTTGCACGAGATCAGCATGGCGCTGCACGCCGACCGCGTGGTGGTCATGTCCCAAGGCGCGGTGACCCACCACGGTGCCAGTGGCGACCCAGCCACCCACCAAGCGCTGGTAGATGTGTTTGACCAGCGCATTTCCATCCATGCGATAGAGGGACAGTGGGTTGCGTTGCCGAAGGCCTACACCGCTAGGGAGGACCGGGATGGGTGTTCTGCGTAGGTTAAGGAGGAGGCCGCAGGCCGGGGGACACGGAGCAGAGCACCTATCCCGGTCCTCCCGGCACGTCTGCGTTATCTCACTGAGGTGGCCGGGGCGGGCGTTCTGCTGCGTGTCCTCCGCCCGCTTTGCGGGCTCCCCCTTGACCTGCGCAGAACACCCACCCCGGCCACCTCTGCCCTGGCGCTGCCCACCTGAGATAATCGCCCGGGTCGACACCGTGACCGAGTTGACCATGCTGAAACGACCTTTCAAACTGGCGTCCCGGCGCAGCGCGGCATTGAAGACTGAGCACCTTTACGCCAACGATGGTGCAAATCATGCCGATTGATGCTGGAACCGAAGGTGCTTCCCCAGGGTACCTGCCTGCTGTGTTGCCCATGCGTCAGAATGCGGGGTGCAGGGGCACCAAGCTGCCACTTATTACCGATTGTTCAGGAGATTGAATCCATGTCCGCTACTTTGACGCCCAACGCTCCCATTTCCCCTATTTCCCCCAGCGCTGCCGCCACGCAACCCCTGCATTTCCACGCCCCCCACAAGTCGCCCGCAGCGCGCAGCAAGGTTGAGCAGCGCGTCTGGACGGTGGCCGAGATTGCAGCCTTGTTTGATTTGCCCTTCAATGACCTGATGTTCCAGGCGCAAACCACGCACCGCGCCCACTTCGACCCCAATATGGTCGAGCTGGCTACGCTCTTGTCCGTCAAGACCGGCGGCTGCCCGGAAGACTGCGGCTATTGCCCGCAATCCGTCCACTTCGACACCGGTGTCGAAGCCGGCAAGCTGATGGGGGTAGAGGCCGTGCGCGAAGCCGCCTTGGCCGCCAAAGCTGCCGGCGCCACGCGCTTTTGCATGGGCGCTGCCTGGCGCGCGCCCAAAGACCGCGATGTGGAAGCCGTGGCCGAGCTGGTAAAAGCGGTCAAAGCCACGGGGCTGGAGTCGTGCGCCACGTTGGGCATGTTGGGCGAGGGCCATGCCGAGCAGCTGCGTGACGCGGGGCTGGACTACTACAACCACAACCTGGACAGCGCCCCCGATTTTTATGGCGACGTCATCACCACCCGCGACTACCAAGACCGCTTAGACACCCTGACCCGTGTGCGCAACGCAGGCGTTTCGGTGTGCTGCGGCGGCATTGTGGGCATGGGCGAGTCGCGCCTGCAGCGCGCAGGCCTGATTGCTGAGTTGGCCAACCTGGCGCCGTACCCGGAATCCGTGCCTATCAATAACCTGGTCAAGGTCGAGGGCACACCCATGGCCGAGCAGCCTGACCTAGACCCATTGGAATTTGTGCGCACTATCGCCGTGGCACGCATCACCATGCCCATGGCGCGTGTGCGCCTGTCGGCCGGGCGCCAGAGCATGTCGGATGCGGTGCAGGCCCTGTGTTTTGTGGCCGGTGCCAACTCTATCTTCTACGGTGACAAGCTGCTCACCACCGCCAACCCCACCGGCAATGCCGATATGGAGTTGCTCGCGCGCCTGGGCCTCAAGACCGGGCACCCGGTGCCGCGCGAGTAAGACGGATGATGACAACGCTACTGGCCATGCTGGTGGCTTTTGCGCGGGCGTTGCGGACGGCGAGTGGCGAAACCTCACCAAACCATGGCTGAACCCAAGGCGCCCTATCCGGTTGCCACGCGATCGACCCTTGTTGCGTGGTGGTGGTTTGGCGTGTTTCTGGCGGTTGGTTTGGTCGCATTCGTCGTGCCATTCGTCAACCGGTTACTGGATTCCCCGCTTGTAACCCATGGCGTGGTGGCCGTACTCGCTTTGGCGTGGTTTGCTTTGCCTGCATGTGTTATTCGTTTACGCAACGCGAACGGCAACGTCCTGAGTCCTGGGGTGATCGCACGGGTTAGAGCTGTCTGCTGGTCCGGGACCTTGATCCTGTTGGCTTTGTTGGTGTGGTCATTGGTCGTGATCCAGCGCTCCATGGCAGAGGCGGAGTCCGCCAGCTTGGGTCAGCCCTACTGTGTAGAGGTAGCCGGAAAAATGGGGCCGCACCCGGCGCGAAGTTATTGGGATCTATCGGGGTTTTTTATCCACGCTAATAACCAGTCGATGCGTCATGCCCGCCTGGCGGCAGGCAATCCAACAGACACCCGTTTGTACTATTGGTCCTACGGCGCTGGCCGCTTCGTGCCTGAAAAGAGGGGTGAGGTGCTGCAATGCAAACGGCAAAGTCAATCCGTCCGTCAGTTGACTTGGCTTCCTCGCGACACAACGCCATCCACCGCGACTGAATTTGGGTTGGGCGGCGGCCAATGGCGTATTCCCTTGGCCCATATGGGAGGCGGAAGTTATCGCCCGCCGGAGTTGCACTTTCTCGCTTCCGGTAGCCAGTTTGATCCACCGGGCGGGCCACTGGTTGCGTACGGCCCCCAAAGCTGGGAGCAAGTGAGTCATAGCGTTACGGTGTCACTCTGTAAGCCCACCAGATTGCATGGGTGGCAGCAAACCACGGATGAGACTCATGCTGTAAAAACGATAGGTTCTGCGTTTGGACTTGAGAAGCAGACCATTCGCTATCTTGTGGATGGTCGTGTGGATGTGCAGTATGTACAGCGCAACATCGATGGTCAACTGACGACGTGGATGAAGTGTGGTGTGGGAGAATTTTGGAAGTATTGTGAACACGCCTTTGTGCGCCAGGGCATGGTGGTTCTCTTTACCCACCCCCAGAGCGATTTTGCGCAATGGCAGGCCATGGAAAATGCGTTATGGGTGCGGGTCAAATCTTTTGCAGTGGTGTGGCCGGTTGACCCACCACCGGTTTGTGGCGGTGAATATGGTTGATTTAACCAAGGGCGCGACGCGGCCTGCCCAAGGCGTGATGGTGGTGGGCACCACCAGCGGCGCGGGCAAAAGCTGGCTCACCACCGCCCTGTGCCGCTACTACGCCCGCCAGGGGCTCAAAGTGGCACCGTTCAAAGCGCAGAACATGAGCAACAACGCAAGAGTTGTTGGCCCCTACGGCCCGGCGGCAAATTGCGCTGTCGGTGGCGAGATTGGTAGCGCCCAATATTTCCAGGCGCTAGCGGCGCGCGCGGTGCCTGATGTGCGTATGAACCCGCTCTTACTCAAGCCCGAGGCCGACACGCACAGCCAGGTGGTGTTGATGGGCCAGGTAGACGCCGAACTGACGGCCATGCCCTGGCGCGGGCGCAGCCTGGCGGTGTGGCCGCAGATTGCGCACGCGCTGGACGCCTTGCGGGCCGAGAACGATGTGGTGGTGATTGAAGGCGCGGGCTCACCGGCCGAGATCAACCTGTACGCCAGCGACATCGTCAACATGCGGGTGGCTTTGCACTGCCAGGCCCAGTGCCTGCTGGTGACCGACATTGACCGCGGTGGCGCGTTTGCCCACCTGTATGGCACCTGGGCCTTGTTGCCAGAAGGCGAGCGCAAGCTGATCAAGGGCTATGTGCTCAACAAGTTTCGTGGCGATGCCACGCTGCTGGCCCCCGCACCGCAGATGCTGCAAGACCTGACGGGTGTGCCCACCGTCGCGGTCTTGCCGATGTGGTGGCAGCATGGCTTGCCCGAAGAAGACGGCGTGTTTGATGACCGTTCAACCCGTGCGGGTGTGGTCACGCGCACCATTGCCGTTATTGCCTACCCACGCATCAGCAACTT
>JBBRNS010000152.1:0-9451 GCA_038230175.1 Burkholderiales bacterium | reverse complement strand
GGGTAAACCCTAGTCTATAGCCCGATCGGACTAATCTAGGGACGCGCCCACTGCCCGCAGGCAAAAGGATTGAATCGCCGCAATCAGGGGGATTTGTGCCTGTGGCGCGTCGCAGTCGTGCTGCCAAGACAAGGGGCCAACCAGCGCCTCGGCAATAACGCCCACCAATGCAGCGGCACTGACAGAGGGCGTTTGTGCGGCAAATGCGCCATTGCGTACGCCGTCTTCCACCAAGTCTTGAAAAATCTCCGCGTAGGCGTGGCGAAAACGCAGTCGCTCCACATCGACCATGGGGTCTACCGGTTCGGCAATCAGCGCATACGCAAGGCGCCGACCACGCAGGGCCCGCTCGGCGAAAGTGGCGATGGCTTGGCGCAGGCGCTCAGGTGGTGTGCCCTCTGCCGTGGCTGCGGCGCGGACCATGGCGACTTCTTTCTCGGTCGCACGGCGGAACACTTCGGCACACAGCGCAGCTTTCGATTCAAAGTGTTTGTAGACCGCCCCGGTGGCCATGCCGGCCTGCTGCGCGGCGGCGGCCACGGTCAGTGCGCCAAAGCCGCCCTCAGACACCACAGCCAGGGCGCCCATGAGCAGGCCTTCCTTGACGGCTGCCTTGCGGGCTAGGGTTCTTTCAGTATGCCGGTAAGCCATGGGTTAGTTGGGGCGTCGCCTGTGTTGACAAAGTGTAGCGCCATGCAAATAATGTGAACCTTAATTCACTTTATAAATGCGGCGCAGTTTTGCACTGGATGCCGCTTGCCTGGGGAGCCCATTGTCATGGCGGATGCACCAACGGTGCCCAATTACTGGGCGGAGACACATGTGGTGGAGAACCAACCACCACCCTTGATAGATTACAACCTATACGCCCAAGACGTGGCATTGCGTGAAGCGGTGGTCCGCGAAGGCGCCGTGTGGGCTGAGCCCGATTTGCAGGCCTTTGGTGCTTTGACGGGCTCCCAAGAGATGATTGAGTTGGGTTTCCAAGCCAACGAAAACAAGCCCGTGCTACACACCAACGACAACTACGGGCACCGCATTGATGAAGTGCGCTTTCACCCGGCTTACCACCGGCTGATGCAAATAGCCATCGACAGAGGATTGCACGCTTCGCACTGGAGCAATCCACGCCCAGGGGCGCATGTGGCGCGCGCCGCCATGCTGTATTTGCAAAGCCAAGTGGAGGCAGGACACGGCTGCCCGATCACCATGACATCAGCCGCTGTGCCCACGCTGCGCGAGCAGCCTGATATTGCCGCCCAGTGGCTCCCAAAAATTTTGTCCCGCCACTACGACCCGCGCAACGTGCCAGTTGACCTGAAGCAGGGCGTGACCATTGGTATGGCCATGACCGAAAAGCAGGGTGGCTCTGATGTGCGGGCCAATACTTTGGCTGCACACCCATTGGGTTCTGGAGGACCAGGGCAGGCCTATGAGCTGGTGGGGCACAAGTACTTTGTGTCTGCACCTATGTGTGACGCATTTTTGGTTTTGGCACAAGCGCCGGGTGGCCTGTCGTGCTTTTTGTTGCCCCGCTGGCGCCCAGATGGCAGCAAAAACCCCATGCAGATTCAGCGGCTCAAAAACAAGATGGGCAATGTGGCCAACGCCTCATGCGAAACCGAATTGCGCGGCGCTTATGCCCAGATGGTGGGTGCCGAAGGCCGTGGTGTGGCCACCATTTTGAATATGGTGGCCATGACGCGTTTTGACTGCATGGTGGGATCCACATCCGGCATGCGCCAAGCGGTGGCCCAAGCCTTGCACCACTGCGCACACCGCAAAGCGTTTGGCCAACTGTTGTCAAAGCAGCCCTTGATGCAAAACGTGCTCGCCGATTTGGTGGTCGAGCAAGAAGCCGCACTGGCATTGACCATGCGTGTTGCACGTGCCTTGGATGCCGACGAAAGCAACGCGACCGAAAAGATGCTGGTGCGGTTGGGAACTGCGGTGGGTAAATACTGGATTTGCAAGCGCACACCGGCCCACGCCTACGAGGCCATGGAATGCATTGGCGGCAGCGGTGTCATGGAAGACTGCATCATGCCGCGTCTGTTTCGCGAATCACCGGTAAACGCCATTTGGGAGGGCAGCGGCAATGTGCAGTGTCTGGACATGTTGCGCGCCATGGAGCGCAGCCCTGGCGCGGTGAATGCGTTTATGGATGAAGTACAAGCCGCAGCCGGTGTCGACAGGCGTTTAGACCAATTTGTGGCCCGCTTGGGCAGTGAGCTACTCGACCCATCCGCCATCGAATACCGAGCCCGAGCTTTGGTAGAGAAGATGGCGCTGGCCCTGCAAGGCTCCTTGCTACTGCGCTTTGGGAACGCGGCAGTGGCCGATGCGTTTTGTGCATCACGCCTCGATCCCCAATACAGCGGCCTGGCATTTGGGTGCTTGCCACGCGGTGTCGACTGCGAAGCCATCATTGCGCGGGCTACACCCGCCCTGCACTAGCCGATCAGTGCGCGCCGAAAAAAAGGCGGCAACCCTTGCGGGCCGCCGCCAAAATCACTCACGCTTTGTGTGACAGGATTAGAAAGTAACAGCCAGGCCCAGGGCGATCTGGTTCATGTCTACGCCTTTAGCCAGCGAAAAGCCCGATGCGCTGGTGTAGCTGGCGTTGGCGGCATTGTCCAAGCGGGTGTAGCTACCGATCAACTGCACGTTTTTGCCCAACTGGTAGCCAACACCAACGCCGATTTGCGTCGCACCGGTGTCGCTAGCGACGTTCGCGCCACCAACCGTGCCACTTACGTCATTGGCAACGGCGTAACGCACTTCCACGCGCATTGGGCCGCTCTTGTAGCCGCCGACGATACCTGTGGTGGTTTGATATTGGTCAAACGAGCTGGCAGGTGTTGTGGATGTCAGAGAAGAATTGGTGCGCTCGGAAACCAAACCGATGTTGTATTCCCCAAAGGTATAGCCCGCGCCCACTTGCCAGGATTGCAAAACCTTCGCACCTGCCAAATTTTGCGCTTTCGCTGCACTGCTGGTGTTCAGCTGCCACGCGGCGTTGTTGAGCGTGGTGTAGCCCAGGCCAGCGGAAAATGGACCAGCTTTGTAGCCGAGTGCGGCGGAGAGCTGTGGCATCAAGTCGGTAGCAACAGTGTTTTTAGCGGTGTTATTGGCCGCGCCACCGCTGATTGAATTGGTGGAGTCCAAGCCCATGTTGTAGCTGACCAAAGCCGTCACACCACCCATGTTGGGTGACTCGTAATTGATGCTATCGCCTTGGCGTCCACCCAAGCGGGTCAGAATCTGTTTGTCGCCGGTGTCGTCGTAGGAGTCGTTCAAGTTGTCACGCAAGCTGCCCATCAATTTGGAAGACAACTTGTAGGCGTTGTCGTAGCGACCCAAGCGAACCGTACCGAAGCTGGCGCTGCTAACTCCGGCGAAGGTGTTGCGGCTGCCAATTTCTGCCTTGTCGTCACTGTTGTTGCCGTTGTTGCCCAGGTACAGGCGGCTTTCGATTTGACCAATGCCAAACATGCCGCTACCTAAATCATATTTAGCCTTGAAGCCCAACTTGGACGATTGGTCCATCAGGCGGGTTTGGCTCACAGCGGTGTTGGCCAGTACTGCGCCATTGCTAGTCACTTCGACGAACTCAACAGCAGAATTTAGGGTTCCATAGATAGCAAACGGACCTACTTCGACGTCTGCAAATGCAGCGGGCGCAACAAACGCGGAAGTAATGGCCAAAGCGATAAGATGTTTTTTCATGGTTTTAAAAAAGAAGGTTGATAGACAAAAAGCGAATCCTGAAATGGGCCAGTTGCAGATGCAACGCCTGTTGATCGGCTGGGCCAGAGTGTGATTTGCACCTGTGACGGGTTCGTGAAGGTTTTATGAACTTTTTGTGACGGCATGCCGCATCCGAAACACTTTTGAATAGTCCAAATGGCGGTCTTTTCGTCATCTCCCCGTCACAACCCCGCAATCAACTGTTGCGCACCTCTCGCCATCCAAATGGGTTGCCATGTTTTTATAGGGCACTTCGCTGTTGTTAGCCTTATTTGGTTTGGTGACAACGGTTGGACCGATTTCCACTGGCTGAACAGTGGCGGCGATGGCGCGCTAGAGTGTTTGGGCCATATTCGCCTGCCAGTTTCCTAAACCATCAACAGCCAAGTGCCTATTCGGGTGACCTTGGTCTCTCGGCTAGAAGAGCGTAAAAAGTCGTCGGAAATACCCGGTTGGATTTCGGCGGGAGGTTTCTGGGGGGGGGATGTGCCACGCGGCAAGCTGTGTCGGCCGCGGTTTGACGGACCAGTCGCCCGATGCAATTATTCCAAGGCCTGTTACCACGTGTTAGACGCTATTGCTATGGTCCGCTGGGACCGAATGGGCGGGCAACCCATTCCCTTTGTTGACGGTCTTTGATCCCTGATATGGATAGGGCAGTTCACTGGTGGATACCGTCTTTCGGCTGAGCTTTCCAAAAACAAAAACGGCACCCGAAGGTGCCGCTTTTAAAGCACTAAAACTAATTAGGCTTGTTTTGCAGTGCGACGACGGGCAACCGCACCGACCAGACCCATACCTGCCAACATCAAGGCAAGTGTTTCTGGCTCGGGAACTGGGTTGACGGTGCCAGGGCCTGTGCCACCAGGAACGCTGGTAACACCAGTGATTGTGAATGACTCTGGTGCAGACATGGTGTCGATACAGCAGTTAGGACCGGTAAGGTAACCCCAAGTACCGTTGCCAATAACCAATGGGTCAGTGTAGAACCAGTCGTTCTGGCTGGCGTTATTGCTGAAATTGCCAGCATCCACGTTGTAACCAGTCAAAGTGCCGCCAGTCACCATGGCGTCCATGCCAGCGGTTGTTCCACCAACGTTGTTCGTAAACCCTGTCCATTGGAATGCCAACCAAGTTGCAGGATTGGTTCCGAACACACCCAGGTGAATGCCGCCGTTTGCAGTCGACGGTGAAGATTGGTCACCGTGCCAATGCTGACCCCACATTGTTACTGTTCCGTTGCCATGGTCTTTCCAGCCCACTGCGGTCAAATGTGCCTGTGCGCTGGACACGAATGCCAGCGTTGCCACTGCGATAGCAGCTAATTGTGTGGTTAATTTAGTCATTTCTAAAATCCCTTAAGTTGGTTGAGTAGCGAAAATATTCACGAAGTCGATTATGGTCACCCGAGTTTTATTTGTCATTAGTCCGTTCGGACTAATAGCGGGCCAAAATCCTAAGCTATTCCTCGGGTAAACCCGGGCAGCAGACGGATTGCATCGTCCAAAAAATAGTCTTAGTCTACGAACACTCTGATTGACGCCTGAAATCTGCCGGCGTGCGCCCCGTCCAGCCCTTGAAAGCGCGGATAAAACTTTTTTCGTTTTGAAAACCCGCTGCTTGTGCCACTTGCTTAATCGGCCGCGTGGTACGCAGCAGCAGCTCGGTGGCGCTGTGTTGGCGCACCTCGTCTTTCAGACCTTGCAGCGTGGCGCCTTCGTCTTTCAGTTGGCGGTGCAGGGTGCGCGGTGACAGGTGAAGCAGCGCGGCCAGTGCGTCAGCGTTGTGGGTGTGCTCGGCGTGGGCGGCCAGCGCCTGGCGCACCCGCTGCACCAGCAGGCGGTCGCGGCGGTACTGCAGCACGGTTAGGGGCAGGGCGTTTTGCAGCATCACTTGCAGTGCGCGCTCGTCGCGCCGCAGCGGCATGGTCAGGTAACGCGCATCAAAACCGATGCTGGCGCCGGGTGCGTCAAACCGGGTGTCGCCTGAGAACAATACCGCGTAGGCTGAATGGTGCGGGGGCGGCGCAAACGGGAACTGCGCGCTCTGCAAGGGAATGCGTGAATCCACCAGCCAACTGGCCACGCCCCAAATGTTGCGCAGCACCGATACCAGGCAAAACTCTTGCAGTGCGCCCAAGTCGCGGCGTTCGGTCAGGGTGATGTTGGCTTGGCCATCGACCACCCGCAGTCGCAAGGCAATGTCGTCTGTCAGCAAGCCATGGTGGCGGCACCAGCGCTGCAAGGCAATGCCCAAGGTCGGCGCGCTGATGGATGCACGCACCAACATGCCGTAGCTGCCCCAGGGCAGGCGCCGGCTGAACCAGGCTAGAGCTTCGTCGTCCAGCTCCCGCATGGCTGCGCCCGACAGTTGCTGAAACTGCCACGCGGTGATGCGCGCTGCCGGGTCGGCCAATTGGGCTGGCGCAATCTGTGCCAGCTTGAGCGCGCCCGCCGGGTCCCGCTCGTAGCGTCGGTAGGCCTGCACGATCGCTTGTGCAAAGGCCATGGGTGTGGCGGCAATGGGCTTGGTTATGGGTTTGGAAATCGGCATGGCGTCAGTGTGCCCAATGTATGCCAAGGCGGCGCGATTTGCAACCTGTGTGGCCCCTGCGCTGCATCCGAAGCGTTGACAATGGCCGAGCATCTGAAACTTCTGCACGGAGCCGCCATGGCCATTTTGGAAACCCAACTCAACCCCCGATCAAGCGATTTTGTGGCCAATGCCGCCGCCATGCGTGCTTTGGTGGACGATTTGCGTGCCAAGGTGGCGCAGGCCGCGCTGGGTGGTGGTGAAGCCGCTCGCACCCGCCACACCGGTCGGGGCAAGTTGTTGCCGCGCGACCGGGTGCAAATGCTGCTGGACCCCGGCACCCCGTTTTTGGAACTCAGCCCCCTGGCCGCCATGGGCATGTACCCCGACCGCGACGGTACAGACAGCGCCCCCTGCGCCGGTGTCATTGCGGGTATTGGCCGGGTGAGCGGCGTGGACTGCATGGTGGTGTGCAACGATGCCACCGTCAAAGGCGGCACCTACTACCCGCTCACGGTCAAAAAGCACCTGCGCGCCCAAGAGATTGCGGCTGAGAACCGTTTGCCCTGCATCTATTTGGTCGATTCGGGTGGTGCCAACCTGCCCAACCAAGACGAAGTGTTCCCCGACCGCGACCACTTTGGCCGTATTTTTTTCAACCAGGCCAATATGAGCGCGCAGGGCATCGCCCAGATTGCGGTGGTCATGGGCAGTTGCACCGCAGGCGGCGCCTACGTGCCCGCCATGAGTGACGAGACCATCATCGTCAAAGACCAGGGCACCATCTTTCTGGGCGGCCCGCCCTTGGTAAAGGCCGCCACGGGCGAAGTGGTCACTGCAGAAGACCTGGGCGGTGGTGATGTACACACGCGGCTCAGCGGCGTGGCCGACCATTTGGCGCAGAACGACCTGCATGCGCTGGCTCTGGCACGCAGCGCGGTGGCACATTTGAATAAAAATAAGCCTCTAGCCCTCGCCAACCGTGCGCAAGCAGCTCCTAAATATGTAGCAGATGAGTTGTATGGCGTTATCCCCACCGACACCCGCAAACCCTTTGATGTGCGCGAAATCATTGCCCGCATCGTCGACGGCTCTGAGCTGCACGAATTCAAACCCCGCTTTGGCGCCACGCTGGTCACCGGCTTTGCCCACATTGAAGGCATGCCGGTGGGCATCATCGCCAACAACGGCATTTTGTTCAGCGAGTCGGCCCTGAAGGGCGCGCACTTTATAGAGCTGTGTTGCCAGCGCAAGATACCGCTCATCTTTTTGCAAAACATCACCGGCTTTATGGTGGGCCGCAAGTACGAGAACGAAGGCATCGCCCGCAATGGCGCCAAGATGGTCACCGCCGTGGCCACCGCCCAGGTGCCCAAGTTCACCGTCATCATTGGCGGCAGCTTTGGCGCCGGCAACTACGGCATGTGCGGCCGGGCTTACTCACCGCGTTTCTTGTGGATGTGGCCCAACGCACGTATCAGCGTCATGGGGGGCGAGCAAGCCGCCAGCGTGCTCGCCACCGTGCGCCGTGACGGCATTGAAGGCAAGGGTGGGCAGTGGAGTACAGCGGAAGAAGACGCCTTTAAGGAACCCATCCGCCAGCAATACGAGGTGCAAGGCCACCCCTACTACGCCACCGCACGCTTGTGGGACGACGGCATCATCGACCCCGCCGACACGCGCCGCGTGCTGGCGCTGGGCCTGAGCGCCGCCCTGAACGCGCCGATTCCCGATGCAGGTTTTAGCCTGTTCCGCATGTAAAAGGCCCATCACCATGTTCACCAAAATTTTGATTGCCAACCGGGGCGAGATCGCCTGCCGGGTGGCCGCCACCGCGCGCCGTATGGCTATCCAAACCGTTGCCGTGTATTCCGATGCCGATGCCAACGCCAAACACGTGGCTGCATGTGACGAGGCGGTGCACATTGGCGCAAGCGCGCCCAAAGACAGCTACTTGCGCTGGGAAGCGATCATTGAAGCCGCCAAGGCTACCGGCGCGCAGGCTATCCACCCGGGCTACGGCTTTCTGAGCGAGAACGAAGCGTTTGCGCAGGCCTGCGGCGAAGCCGGGTTGGTGTTTATTGGCCCACCCGCGTCAGCTATCAAAGCCATGGGTCTCAAAGCCGAATCCAAGCAGTTGATGGACAAGGCCGGTGTACGCCTAGTGCCCGGCTACCACGGTGCTGACCAAGACCCCGCGCTGCTGCAGCGCGAGGCTGACGCCATCGGCTACCCGGTGCTCATCAAGGCCAGCGCCGGTGGCGGTGGCAAGGGGATGCGGGTGGTGGAGCAGGCGGCCGACTTTGCGGCGGCGCTAGCCAGCTGCCAGCGCGAGGCCGTCAACAGCTTTGGCGATGATGCGGTGCTGATCGAAAAGTACGTGCAGCGCCCCCGCCACATCGAGATTCAGGTGTTTGGCGACACCCAGGGTAACTACGTCTACCTGTTTGAGCGCGACTGCTCGGTGCAGCGCCGCCACCAAAAGGTGTTGGAAGAAGCCCCAGCACCCGGATTGAGCCCCGAGATGCGCCAGCAAATGGGTGAAGCCGCCGTGGCTGCGGCCCGCGCGGTGCATTACGTGGGGGCGGGTACGGTCGAATTCATCGTTGAGCAGAAGGCAGACGGCGGTATGACGTTCTTTTTCATGGAGATGAACACCCGCCTGCAGGTGGAACACCCAGTGACCGAGGCCATCACCGGGTTGGACCTGGTGGAGTGGCAACTGCGGGTGGCCAGTGGCGAGCCATTGCCGCTCAAGCAAGACCAGTTGCGCATCCACGGCCACGCCATTGAGGCGCGCATTTGCGCCGAGAACCCTGACAACAATTTTCTCCCCGCCACCGGCACCCTGCACGTATACGGCTTGCCCGCCTGCACCACATTTTCGCGCTCCGACTCCGGCGTGCGGGTGGACTCGGGCGTGCGCCAGGGTGACACGATTAGCCCATATTACGACTCCATGGTGGCCAAGCTCATCGTGCACGGTGCAACCCGGGCTGAGGCGCTGGCCCGCATGGACGCCGCATTGGCGCAAACCCACATCGTGGGGCTGGCCACCAATGTGCAGTTTTTGCGCCATGTAGTGCGTAGCGAATCCTTTGCCACGGCCAATCTGGATACCGGGCTGATCCCGCGTGAGAGCGCCGCTTTGTTCCAGCAAGAAAAGGTG
>JBBRNS010000151.1:0-9456 GCA_038230175.1 Burkholderiales bacterium | reverse complement strand
TTGGCCCCCTAGCGTTTAGATTGCAGGCACCGAAGCTGATCGTTGCCAAAGTGACTGCCGGTCAGCAGTCGTTGACGAATGTGAGCGCCTAGCCCGTTGCCGGTATAGACGGGACAAATTTGTAGGTCTGCTTCCTGCCAGTTGGAGACGACCACCGCATTGCCAGCACTATCAAATTGATCGCCTTATGGCAGTCGCTGGTTAGCGGCAGCTGCTGGTCGATTTCTCCACTTGGCGGACGATCAACGGCGGTGTGCCCATAGCCTACCGTCACGGCCCGATCACACTCAGGCTCAGGCCACAAGCAGCACCTTACCCACTGCATGGCCGCTTTCCACGAGTGCATGGGCGCGGGCAGCGTCCAGCAGTGGAACGCGCGCACCGATGACAGGTTTGAGCTTGCCGTCTCGCAAAAGCTGCAGCAGCTCTTGCAAGGTTGCGCGATACCACGCGTTGTCGTTCTTCACCATGCCAGGCGTTGCACAAAGACAGATGCGTTTTCCGTCTGGCAGCAAATGAAATAGTCCGAGTTGGAGCACGCCCAACGCCATTGGTAGGATTCCACCAAATTTCCCTGCAGAAAAACCATAGCTGACGACGCAGCCGCCTCGCTTGACAGCACGATACGATTTACGCAGGTGGGCCCCGCCCATGGCGTCAAAGGCGGCATCCACGCCAATGCCCGTTTCGTTCAGAACACGCTGCAAGAAGTCTTCTGACTGGTAGTCAATGGGCGTTACACCATTTTTGGCAAGCAGTGCATGTTTGGCTTTTGAAGCAGTGCCGTACATCTTCAGGCCAGAAAGTTGGCCCAGCTGCACCAGCGCGCTACCCACACCGCCAGCAGCGGAATGAATCAACACGCTCTGCCCGCTATTGATTCGTGCCATGCGGTAAAGCATTGCATGCGCGGTCAAATAATTGAGTACAAGGCATACAGCGTCAAAGGGGTCGACCCCTGCAGGAACCCCCACAGCGAGCGCTGCGGGAAAGGTCGCATATTGGGTGTAGCACCCAAATGCTGGGTTTAGCGCTACGACCATTTGCCCTGGACTAAGAGTCGTTACTTGGGTGCCAATTTCCTCAACGGTACCAACGACGTCATAGCCAGGCGTAAATGGCAACGAAGGCGCCAAGGGATAGCCCCCGCGTTGCGCCATGATGTCGGCAAACCCAACCCCTGCGGCAACGACTTTGACACGAACGTCGTGCGGGCCAATGGGAGTCTGCATTGCCTCAACAACCTTGAGCACATTGGGCGCGCCATGGGCGGTTAGTTGAATTCTTTGATACGTATGCAATGTGTGACCCGCAATGTTTGTGGCTTCGGCTTCAGCTTCGAAGTCTAACTACCGCAAGTAGGCGGATGGTCTGCGTCAGGTTTTTGGTAGCTGTTCGCGCAACCGTTGAACTTCTTGCTCCAGCGCGTCAATGCGTGCGTCGCGTGCCTCTAGGGCCGCGCTGACGTCTGCCGCATCGATGCGCACGGGAATGTGCTGCGGGCAATTGGCATCCCAAGCAGACACCGTGAACAGGATGACGTGTTCCGCACGGGCCTTGTAGCCTGGCGGCATGAGCCGTGCGGTCAGATCCGCATCGCCCTCGACAACGCGCGCCTCACCCCAAATCTTGATGCGCTGGCGGTGCGCGTAGTCCATCAGGAACAAGTGCGCCTTGGGGTTTTCAGAGAGATTGCCGCTGCTGATGTATTGCTTGTTGCCCGCAAAGTCCACAAAGGCGATGGTATGTGCGTCCAGAACTTGCATAAAACCCGCCGGGCCGCCGCGGTGCTGGATGTACGGTTGCCCCTGCGCATTGACGGTCGCGAGGAACACACTGGTCTGCGCCGCGATGAAATCACGCAGGTCGTCTGAAATTTCCGACGCCCAGCCGCCAGACTGCTCCATGCGCGCATAGGCGTTGCGCGAGCCCTTTCGTGCCTGAATGGCCTTCACGGCGGGGGTAAACGCAATGTCGCTGGTAAACGCTTTTATTTCAGTCATGTCTGCCCCCTACAAACCCAATTCGCTCAGCGATGGATGGTCGGCAGGTCGGCGCACACCCGTCCAGTGAAATTTGCGGTCGGCCTCAAGAATCGACAGGTCGTTGATGCTGGCAATGCGCCGCTGCATCAGCCCATGCGGATTGAACTCCCAGTTTTCATTGCCGTAGCTACGGAACCATTGGCCTTGCCCGTTATGCCACTCATAGGCAAAACGCACCGCAATGCGGTTGTCGGTAAAAGCCCATAGCTCTTTGGCAAGGCGGTAGTCCAGCTCTCGGGTCCATTTTTGGGCCAAGAAGGCCTCAATTTGCGCGCGTCCTTGCAAAAACTCGCTTCGGTTGCGCCAGACGCTGTCTGGCGTGTAGGCGAGTGCGACCCGCGCAGGATCTTTGGAGTTCCAACCATCTTCTGCCAAGCGAACCTTGTGCGTTGCAGACGCGAAGGTGAACGGTGGCAACGGTGGTCTTGGGGTTTCGGTCGTGTCCATTGTGGGGTACTCGCAAGCTAAATAGTCGTTAGAGGCCGCAAGGCGGTCGTGCCTTGCGGGGGAGTCCTATTTCTGCGGTTTTACGCAGCTGCATGAATGCTGCGCTCAGCGCTTACGTGGGGGAAGTCGATGTCCGTCAAGGCGACGTTGTTCACGTAGTTGGTCAACACGTTGAGCGCCACGTTGACAACGATCTCGATCACGCTGGCTTCGTCAAAGCCGGCCAAGCGCAGGGTGGCTAGGTCAGCATCCGAGACGCGGCCACGTGTTTGGGCCACTTGCAGCGCAAAACGCAGCGCAGCTTCGACTTGGGCGTCTTCAGAATGGCCATCGCGGGCCGCGTTCAGCTCTGCACGGCTGAGTTTGGCGACGTTTGCACCCAAGTAGTCATGGGCAGACAGGCAATAGTCGCAGCCATTGAACTCCGCAATGGCCAAGGCAATGCGCTCGCGCAGTTGGGCCGATAGTTTGCCTTTGCCGACTGCACCATTGAGCGACAGGTAACCCTCCAGGGCGGCAGGGCTGTGGCCCACGAGCTTCATTAGGTTGGGTGTCACGCCCAAAGATTTTTGCACTGCAGCCAGCAATGGCTTGGAGGCCTCAACGGATTGTTCGACGGTAGGGATGCTGATACGGGACATGGTGATTTCTTTCAATGGTTGGGTAAGAGGTCTGTCGGTATTCATTGCCTTTGAATCGGGTCTTGGCAGCGAATGGGGGAACTGTATTCAATGTGTTGAAAGAATAGAATAACCAAAATTTGCAATTTACTATTCCAGAATTTGGAACAATATGGACCGCTTTCACCTGATGCATGTATTGGTTGCCGTGGTGGATGCCAATGGCTTTGCGGGTGCTGCGCGCAAGCTGGCGATCTCGCCGCCTGCGGTGACGCGCGCTGTCAATGCGCTGGAAGCCCACCTGGGATTGCGGCTGCTGACCCGCACCACGCGCACCGTACGCGTGACGGATGCGGGGGAGCGTTATGTGCAAGATTGCCGCCGCATCCTAGCGGAGATTGCAGAAGCCGATGAGTCCGTTACCGGGCAACATGGCGCGCCACGGGGCAGGCTCACCATTACGGCACCAGTGCTGTTTGGTGGCAAGTTTGTAACGCCCATCGTGACTGAGTATTTGCAGCGTTACCCAGAGGTGGCTGCATCGTGCATGTTTCTTGACCGCGTGGTGAATATGGTGGATGAGGGCGTGGATGTTGCCATCCGCATTGGAGAGCTGCCGGACTCCACCATGCAGGCGGTGCGCGTGGGGCAAGTGCGCCGTGTGGTGTGCGCCTCGCCAGCCTACCTAAAGGACCGTGGCATTCCGTTAACGCCGGACGATTTGCATCAGCACGCCATTGTCTCGGCCAGCAGCGTCACTCCCAATCCTGAATGGCGCATGGTTGAAAACGGAGTTATGCGGTCCATCCGTTTGCAAGCGCGCATGACCACGACGACCAATGACTCTGCCGTGGCGGCAGTTGTCGGTGGCTTCGGATTGACGCGGTTGCTCTCGTACCAAGTGGCAGACCACTTGCGCAACAGTCGGCTCAAGATTGTTTTGAGTGACTTTGAGCCAGAGGCCTTGCCTGTCCATGTGGTGCACCGCGAGGGGCGGCAGGCTTCGCAACGGGTGCGGGCGTTCATTGACTTAGCCATTGAGCGGTTAAGGAGCGATCCGTCGCTGAATTAACGCCAGTTGGCGTTCAATCAAATCGAGACCCCACACACAAGCGTCGCACGAACAGCCGATTTAAAGTCAAGCTTTGCGGGG
This sequence comes from Burkholderiales bacterium, assembly GCA_038230175.1. GTDB lineage: Bacteria > Pseudomonadota > Gammaproteobacteria > Burkholderiales > Burkholderiaceae_C > Allorhodoferax. The sequence goes on along the minus strand of JBBRNS010000151.1, from coordinate 5,191 downwards.
AGGCAAGTTTCGGGTGTAGCGGCACGTTCATATGAACGACTACCGAGGGTTATACCCAATCCCTACACGTTCGAAGTCAGCTAGAGTTTGAATGCACTCTGGCCCTGAATTGGTTAAGACGATAGCGAGTTGGAGTCCCATTTTGGTCTATGTCTGGAGTTGCATGCTGAAAATCACTGCCTCATTGGCTGTTCTCGTGACACTCTGTGTGCCGATTTCCGTGTTCGCCATGGACAAGGTTGTTCTACAGTTGCGCTGGGACCATCAATTTCAGTTCGCGGGATATTACGCGGCACAACTAAACAAGTATTACGAAGAAGCGGGCCTGGACGTTGAAGTGCGCTCGGCCATCACCAAAGACAAAAAAATTCTTAGTGCCGTTGACGAGGTGTCCAGTGGTCGGGCGCAGTTTGGTGTGGGTGCTGCTGACATTTTGGTGGCCAATGACGCGGGTAAGCCGCTGATGGTATCTGCGGTTATTTTCCAACAGAGTGCGGCCGCTTTTTACGCAAAGAAGGATGTGGCGCTGTCGTCCCCGAGGGATTTAACGCACTTGAAGGTTGCACGTAACAGTAATGACTTGATCGATGTAGAGTTTCAGACAATGATGCGTGCAGAGGGCATAGACCCCAAGAGTATCAAAGCCTATCCCCATCAACCCGGCATCGACCATCTGGTTAGTGGCGCGGTGGATGTGTTGCCAGGTTACACAATTAGCTTTCCATTTGATTTGGAGCGCGCGGGAATTGCCTATACGCGCATTGACCCCGCGTCCTACGGTGTCGATTTTTACGGTGATTCATTGTTTGTTTCTGCGCAACTTGCGCGTACAAATCCTGAACTTGTGCAAAGGTTTACCCAGGCCAGTCTTAAAGGATGGCGCTACGCACTGGAACACAGCGAAGAAATCGCACTCAAGATCGGCGACAACTTTCCCCGCCGCAACACTGGTAATCCTGTAGACGAGTTCAATATATTTCAGATCGCAGGCGTCAAGCGTCTTTCCCATTACCCAATTGTCGAACTTGGGCACGTTAACCCGGGTCGGTGGGCAGCAATGCATGCCGCGCTGAAAACAAGTGGTCTGGTGCGTGGAAAGTTTGACCCTGCGGCGTTTGTCTTCAACCCAGAGCGCAGTCAACTCGAGAGCGATACACAGGCACGTAACTGGTTGCTTTTTGCTGTTTTACTACTGGGTGGTACTGGCTTGATCGGCTTCGCATTCATTCGGGTATTGCGCGGCCAAGTAAGTGCACGGACCCAAGAATTGCGTAGCGAAAATTTACAGCGCAAACAGGCTGAAGAGCAGCTGCGCCACAGCGCGGAGCGTACGGTCCGAATATTGCATGCTGCCGCAGTAGGGCTGTGGGAATGGGATCTGTTGACCGACGCGGTGTATTTTTCGCCGGAGTGGAAGCAACAACTTGGCTACGCCGATAGCGAGATCGCCAACCGTTTCGACGAATGGCAAAAACGCGTCCACCCAGACGACCTCGCGCAGGCACTGACCGCGATTGACAATCTTCGAACCGGCCGCGCGCCGCGCTATAGCGTGGAAATGCGTATGCGCCATCGCGACGGCGCTTGGCGCTGGATCCTCGCCGAAGCTGACCTTAATCGGAACGAAAACGGTGAGCCGGTGCTGATGATGGGTAGCCACAGTGACATCACGGATCGCAAGCAGGCGCAGGCGGCACTCGCCGCCAGTGAAATGCAGTTGCGTAATTTGATGCAGAACCTCGGAGTGGGGATCGTGGTTCACGGGCCCGACACACGGATTTCCCTTTACAACAAATCGGCGTTGGCGCTGTTGGGGTTGTCGGGGGAGCAGTTGTTGGGCAAAGTGGCACAGGATCCTGCCTGGCGCTTTGTTCGCGAAGATGCGACTCCGATGCCAGTCGCAGAGTATCCCGTAACGCGCGTCGTCGTCACGCGTGATCCAGTCCATGACTTGGTGCTGGGGATTCTTAACCCGCTCACTAACGAATGCGTCTGGGTGCAGGTCAACGCATTCCCCGAGTTCGCAACCGATGGTCAATTGCAACAGGTGGTGGTGACCTTTGCGGACATCACTGAGCGCAAACTGGCGTTGAACAAGATCATAGAGCAAGAGCATTACCTCAGGAGCATCATCAACAATGTCGGTGACCCTCTATTCGTAAAGGATGCGCATAGCAGGTTTGTCTTGGCCAATGATGCTTTCTTCTCCTTTTTCGGGCTGTCCAGGGGCAGGATACTCGGCAGAACAATGGCCGAAGACTTGCCTTTGGAGAGGGCCGATCAATTCTTGCGAAATGATCGGCAGGTGCTGGGTGATGGACAGGAGAATCTCAGCGAGGAACTTATTGCTGCGCCAGGAGGCGCGACCCTGACAGTTCAATCACGAAAAACGCGCTACACGGACCAAACGGGCAACAAGTTTCTGATTGGCGTGATTCGCGACATCACGGAGAGAAAGCGGGCCGAGGAAGCACTCAATGCGGCCAAGGAAACGGCTGAAATCGCCAACGTCGCCAAGAGCCAATTCCTTGCAACAATGTCCCATGAGATTCGCACGCCTCTCAACGTCATGAAAGGCATGGCCTATGCCCTGCGCCGCACTGGTCTTGTGCCCCAGCAGGAAGAATGCCTGAACCATATTGATGCAGCCGCTACCCATCTTTTAAGCATCGTCTCAAACGTACTTGATCTTGCAAAGATCGAAGCCGGAAAGCTTGAACTGGAGCATGTCGAGATCAACGTGGGGCAGATTGCAACCGAAATTGTTGGCATGCTGCGGGACACCGCACGCCTGAAGAACATAGGTCTGGTGATCGAGGTGAAAGCCGCTACTTCCCCCTTGTTGGGCGACGCGACCCGGTTGCGGCAGGCGCTGCTCAATTACCTTAGCAACGCCCTCAAGTTCACCGAGGCTGGAAGCATCTCATTACGCGTGTGGGTGCAACAAGAGTCGGATCGCGACGCACTGCTGCGTTTTGAAGTGCAGGACACCGGTATTGGCATCAGTGCGCAGACAGCGGCCCGTCTATTTACGCCTTTTGAGCAGGCCGACAATTCAGATACTCGCCAGCATGGTGGCACCGGGCTTGGCCTAGTAATTACCAAGCGTATTGCAGAACTCATGGGCGGAAGCGCGGGATTTGAAAGTGCGCCAGGCGTTGGCAGTACCTTTTGGTTTACAGCGCTCCTTCAGAAGCCCGCACGCAGAGTCCCAGTTACACCGATGGCTGTTTCTGCAGAGACCGACATTTCACCGGAGCAGATGCTGCAACGCGAGTTCTCGGGGACACGCATTTTGCTAGCGGAGGATGACGCCACAACTCGGATGATTTTTTTAGACCTGCTCGAAGAACTCGGGCTGATCGTGGACATTGCCACTGATGGCACTTTTGCAGTCGACAAAGTGGCCAATCAAGCCTACGCACTCATCGTAATGGACATGCAGATGCCAAAAATGAGTGGACTTGAGGCTACGCGCCTTATTCGCGCGACAGCCAGTGGCAAGCAAACTCCGATCATCATGTTGACGGGCAATGTGTTCGAGGAAACCAAGAAAATGTGTCTTGAAGCGGGGGCCAATGATTTCATGAATAAGCCAGTTGAGCCCGAAGACCTTTTTGCCTTAATTTTGAAGTGGTTGACTACCCCTCATGGCCCTCCCATCGGGCGTGCTTGACTAACGTTAGCGTCTCGACGTGAGGTCATTCAAAGAGCATGAAGTCAGCCCAACTTCTTGTTCGCTCCATGTGCTTTTCGCACAAAAATAGGTTGCTATTGATCGCCAATTGGAGTCGCACTTATTTGTTGCCGCGCTGCTGGCGCATTTGCTCAATCTTTTTCAGGATGTCTGCTTTTGACATCGCTTGCCCGGTCCCCATCCCGCTGATCTTCATGCCGTTCATGATCATGTCGCCAGCTTGCATGTCCGCGCCACAGGCACCTTGGTATTTGAACTTCATTAGATTCTTCATCTCGCTCCTGCCATTGCGCGGAGGATCCATCGTGATGGTCATGTCGACTTGGTAGCTGGCACTGAAATCGCCGCTGGCGACAGCGTGCATCGTTGTCGTGCCTTCGGCACGCTTGCAGACCATGACGTAATCCCAGCCATTGGCTGCGCTTGAAAAGCTCTTCTGCTCACAATTTTTCTGCTCTGCTTGCATAGATTTTTGCTGCAGCGTTGCGTCGGTTTTTTCATCGATGCATTGCTGCATGCTGATGGGGCGCTTGGCAGTCTGCTCGTTTTCCATTTTGATGTCCCATAGCCCCGCCTTGCGTTTGGGCATGTCCGGCATGGAGGCCTTGGCCGCTGTGCTGGCGACGAGGGCAAAAATAACCGTCCAGATTGGGTGTTGATTCATAAAACTTCTCCACAGGTAGGAAAGGGGTTTGAGCAGTGTATCGGTTCCAGTCGTTTGTTCAACCTGTTATGACTTCCATTGCGTGGATGAATCGAAGTCGTAAACCGCACCCCCGCATGGCCAATAGCCCGACGGATCGAATGCCCTCCAACGCTGCGCTTGCGCTAGTGCGTCAGGTGGAATTGGGCCAGGTACACCGCAGCACCGGTCAGGTAGCCCAGCAACGCCAAGCCGCTTATCTTTTTGGCGTACCAGATGAAATCGATTTTCTCCAGCCCCATGGCCGCCACGCCAGCGGCGGAGCCGATGACCAAGATAGAACCACCCGTGCCCGCACAGTAGGCCATGAACTGCCACAAAAAACTGTCGGCGGGGTACTGCGCCATCGGGTACATGCCCATGGATGCCGCCACCAGCGGCACGTTGTCCACAATCGCACTGACCAAACCGATGATGAGCACGATCAGGTCCACGCGGCCCACCTGGTGGTCGAGCCACTGCGCCAGAGCACCCAGAATATGGGTGTGCTCCAGGGTGGCCACGGCCAGCAAAATGCCAATAAAAAAGACGATCGATCCCATGTCGATTTTTGTCAGGGCGTGCACTAGGGTTAGGTGTTCTTTCTCGTTGTCTGCCTTGCGGCGGTGCAGCAGATCGCCCACAGCCCAGACAATGCCCAGTCCCCACAAAATACCCATAAAGGGTGGCATGCCGGTAGCGGTCTTGAACACCGGCACCGCTACCAAAACACCTAGGGATGGTCTGAATAACTCGCCCAAAAGTCGAGTAGTAGGCCACTGATTTTCAAATAGTGGGATTCCAACCTGATT
>JBBRNS010000150.1:0-9574 GCA_038230175.1 Burkholderiales bacterium | reverse complement strand
CGCCCTGGGCAAAAGCGTCTGGTGGCACTAACCACGAGCCGCCCACGCACACCACATTGGGCAAGGCCAGCAGCTCGGGTGCATTGTGCAGAGTGACCCCACCGGTGGGGCAAAACCGCACGTCAAAAAACGGGCCACTCCAGGCCTTGAGCATGGCCGGCCCACCGGCTTGCATGGCGGGGAAAAATTTGAGTTCGGTAAAGCCGTCTTCTTGGGCTTGCATGATTTCGCTGCCAGTCGCCACACCTGGCAGCAAGGCCAGCCCTGCGTCCCGGCATGCCTGGCCCACGGCCGTGGTGTAGCCGGGGCTCACCGCAAACCGGGCACCCGCACGGGCGGCAGCCTGCGCGTCCGCCGGGCTGCGTACGGTTCCGGCGCCCAGCACCGCCTCAGGCACATCCCGCGCAATGGCTTCCATACATGCCAGTGCCTGGGGTGTACGCAGCGTCACCTCCAGCATGCGGATACCGCCAGCCACCAAGGCGCGGGCCATGGGCACCGCGTGGGCCACGTCATGCAAAACGATGACAGGGATAACGGGTGCATCCTGCATGACCTGCAGTGCGGTGAGGGCTTGTAAGGGGTTCATAAAAGTCTCCGAATTACAGCCAGGTGCAAGCACCCTCTTCGGCCGTCAAGGCGTTGCGGCGAAAGTTGGCAAACAGCTCGCGCCCCATGCCCAGGCCGTTGGCGGTGCGCAATGCTTGCGGCATGGCAGGTGTGGCGCGGGCGGCCCACTCGGCGGCGCTGACTTTGACCTCTAGCGTGCCCGAATTGGCGTCCAGCCGAATAATGTCTCCGTCGTGGACCTTGGCCAAGGGGCCACCAGCAGCCGCCTCGGGCGACACATGGATGGCAGCAGGCACTTTGCCCGACGCACCACTCATGCGGCCATCGGTCACCAACGCCACCCGGTAGCCCTTGCCCTGCAATACCGCCAGGGGTGGGGTGAGTTTGTGCAGCTCGGGCATGCCGTTGGCCTGGGGGCCCTGCCAACGCACGACACAAATTACGTCGCGGTTGAGTTCGTCGGCCTGGAAAGCGTGGTGCAAAGCGTCTTGCGAATCAAAGACGCGGCATGGGGCCTCAATCACATGGCGGTCATCGGGCACGGCAGAGACCTTGATCACGCTGCGGCCCAGGTTGCCCTGCAAGAGTTTTAAGCCCCCGCTGGCACTGAACGGGGCACTGGCCGGGCGTACGACCGATTCGTCTTTGCTGGCGCCAACGTCCTGCCATTGCAGCACACCGCTTTCACCAAGGCTAGGGATACCCACATATTCCCGCAAACCGCCAGGGCGCACGGTCAACACATCGGCATGCAGGTACCCCGCATCCAGCAGCTCACGGATCACATATCCCGGCCCGCCCGCGGCCTGAAACTGGTTGACGTCCGCACTGCCATTGGGGTACACCCGCGAGAGCAACGGCACCACATCGGACAGGTCTGAAAAGTCATTCCAATCGATCACCATGCCCGCCGCGCGGGCCACCGCCACCCAGTGAATCAGGTGGTTGGTGGAGCCGCCGGTTGCCAGCAAGGCCACCATGGCATTCACGATGCAGCGCTCATCGACCAATTGCCCGATGGGCGAAAAGCGTTTGGCTTTGACAATGCCCAGCACCGTGCGCACCGCTTCGCGGGTGAGTTCGGCACGCGCATCGGCACCGGGGTTGATAAAGGCGGTGCCCGGCACATGCAGGCCCATGGCTTCGAGCAGCATTTGGTTGCTGTTGGCCGTGCCGTAAAAGGTGCAAGTGCCTTGGCTGTGGTACGCGGCCGATTCAGCCTCTAGCAGTTCTGCGCGCCCCACCAAGCCTTGGGCGGCCAGCTCACGCACTTTGGCTTTGGCGTTATTGGACAGGCCGGTGGTCATGGGGCCAGCGGGCACAAACACGGTGGGCAGGTGGCCAAAATGCAGGGCGCCAATCAGCAAACCCGGCACGATCTTGTCGCACACACCCAACATCAACGCGCAATCAAACACATCATGGCTGAGCGATACCGCCGTGGCCATGGCAATGGTGTCGCGGCTAAACAGGCTTAGCTCCATCCCCGCCGTACCCTGGGTTACACCGTCGCACATGGCCGGCACCCCACCAGCGACCTGGGCGGCGGCGCCGTGCAAACGGGCCTCGGTTTTGATCAGGTCTGGGTAATGCTGCAATGGCGCGTGGGCGGAGAGCAAATCGTTATAGGCATTGACGATGCCGATGTTGGGGCCCTTCTGGGCCACCACTTTGAATTTGTCGATGCCAGTGACGCGCGCCTTGTCGTTGTCCGGCATGGCCGCAAAGGCGTGGGCCACGTTGGCACAGCCCAAACGCTCGGCCCCGGGATCGCGGTTGGCGGCCTCATTCAGCCGGGCCAGGTAGGCACTGCGGGTGCCTGCGCTGCGCGCGGCAATGCGGCGGGTGACGGCTTGCACCACAGGGTGTAGCGTTGGGGTGGTTTGGGCAGTAGTCATAGCGGACAACACAGCTTTCTGTAACTAAATTACACGTTTGATGGTAACTCTTAAAACCCAAATTGGGGGAATACCCGGTTACCACGCGGTTACGCCACCCGCGTTGCAGCAGCGTCAGGCTTGCAGGCTTGCCCGAGCGCGCTCCAAGTCGCCCAAGGTGTCAATATCTTGCACGCAGCCGGGGTCACTTACTATCATTTCCATAGCTGCTTGCGCAGCAACCACGAGGGCTGCACCCCGATTTCCCTTTAAATTTGCCAGTGCGTCACCGCATTCAGGGGCAAAGCGCACGGGGTGGCCGCGCTGGCCCGCATACAGCGGCACCAACACCGTCGCATCCATGGGGGCGCGGGCGATGGCCAGCAAGGTGTCGGGCCGGATCAGCGGCAAATCGGCTGGTAACACCATCCAGCCCGGTGCGTCGCGCGTGGCCCGCACTGCGGCGGCAATGGTGTCACCCATGCCGGGGTGGCCAGCGTCTTCGAGGTGCCAACGCAGGCCACTGGATCGCACGGCGTCCAAGGTGCGCGCCAGCACGGTCTTGCCGCCCAGATCGGCCTGCAATTTGTGACCGATGCCGCCCGAGGCCACAAAGCGTTCTCCACGCCCAGAGGCCAGCACCAGCACCACAGGTAAGTGCAAGGCCTCGGCGGCTGAGGGCTTGGCAGTCATTCCGTCGTCCGGTGGTTTAGCGGCCTATGGGTGCCGTGTGGACTATTGCACCGGCAAGGCAATGCGGTTGTCGGTACTGAACTGGTAGTCCTTAAAAATGTGCTCTGCACTGGGCTCAACGTAGCTGCCGTCATCCAGGCGGTGGGTGGTGTCCTTTAAACGGAAGGTCATGCTGCCGCAGGTCCAGCACTGGTAGTTGCGCATGTGGGTGCATAAGCAGGTCTTGTCCACCACCGAGATATTTTTGCCATCGGGGTGCAGGGCCAGTTGCGCGTTGTAGGCGGTGATGTAGCTGCAGCCGCCGGTGCCGTCGAGCAGGTAGCCGTAGGCCTCGCAGTTGGGGCGAATACCCGAACTGATCGCTGGCGTGTTGCGCAGCATCCGCATGGGGTAACCCGTGGGCGAAATGGTGTTGACGATGATGTCTTCCTCGCTGGCCAGAAAGTAGGCCTGCTTGGCCTTGGCCGGCAAACCGCACTCTTTAGAAACCGTAAAGCGAGTCGCAACCTGCACCGCACTGGCACCGTTCTGCAAAAAGGCAACCGCATCGGTACCGGTAAAGATACCGCCTGCCGCCACCAGCGGAATATCGAGTTGCTCGGCCTTGAGGTACTGCGCCACTTCGGCGACGATGGTGGCCAGGTCAAATTGCGCCCAGTCCAGGCCAAAGCCCAGATGCCCACCAGCCAGCGGGCCTTCAATGATGATGTAGTCCGGCAAACGGTTCAGGCGCGCCGTTTTGCGCAAAAAGAGCTGTAGCGCGCGCACCGATGACACGATGATGCCCAGCTTGGCATCCCGAAAGCGGGGGTTCTCCGCCATCAGCGCAAACGAGCCCAAATGCAAACCGGCGCTCAGCGTGATGCCGTCGATACCCGCGTCCAGCGCGGCATTGAGGCGCACCGCCAAGGTGTCGCGCGCGGCATTCATGGTGAGTTTTTCCATGACGTTGACAAACACCATGCCCTCGCCGCGCTTGGCCTCCATGGTTTTGCCGACATGCAGCTTGGTGGCCTCGGCCAAGTGGCCCAGGTCAAACTGGACGACGCTCTTGTCAGAGTTGTGGATGTTGTGCTTAAAAAATCGGGTCTTCTCTTTGACATATGCCGTCTCAAAACGGCGGTCAGACACGTCATGCACCAACGCATCAGAAATGTGGCCGATACCACCCAGGCGGGCCGCCACCAGGGCCAACTCGGCGGTAGAAATATCAACACCCATGCCGCCAACCATGAGGGGCACCAGTTCGTGCTTACCCAGCCGCAGTCGAAAGTCGTTTACACACACCATGAAAGTCCCCACGCTCCACAAAAAAACAGTGCCATGCGACCGTATCGGACGCCCCGGGGAGGTAGTATAGTGGCAATGCACAATCGTCTATACAACTGTATATTAATGACCTTTCAGTCACCCAACTCGCTACTCGGCCACGCTCTGCATGTCCACTGAATCCCAGCCCGCAGTACCTGCACTACCCGGCCGCAAACCCGTTATCTCCCGCGACGACGTCATCGCTGCCGCGCTTAAATTGCTGGGCCCCAACCGCAGCGTCTCGTCGCTCAGCCTGCGGGAAGTGGCCCGCGAAGCCGGCATTGCACCCAACAGCTTTTACCGCCAGTTTCGGGACATGGATGAGTTGGCGGTCGCCATCATCGACCGGGCCGGAAGCTCCTTGCGCGCCATCATTGGCGAGGCACGCCAGCGGGCACAGCGCCAGCGCAGTGTGGTGCGGGGCTCTGTAGAAACGTTTATGCAGCAGTTGCACAGCGACGACCCGCTCTTGCACATTCTGCTGCGCGAAGGTACGGTCGGCTCTGATGCGTTTAAACAAGCGGTGGACCGCCAACTCAACTTTTTTGAAGAAGAGCTGCGACTCGACCTCGTCCGGCTGGCAGACACCCACCACACCGGCTTGTACGAGCCTGCACTCACCGCCAAAGCCATCACCCGCTTGGTGTTTGCCATGGGCGCCACCGCCATGGACCTGCCCGCTGAACAGCTGCCCGCTTTAAGCCAGCATTTGATTGTGATGGTGCGCATGATTCTGGCGGGCACCGAGTCGCTGGCCGCAAACCCCCAAGCGGTACTCACCGACCTGCGGGTGCGCCGCGCTGGGTAGTCAGTTAGACTGGGCCAAAGGAGTCATCACTATGGCAGGCGTTTTTGGTAAAGATCCCAACATGAAGAAGTTCGGCGGTCAAGCGGAGTTGGATCGGATCAGCGGCGAGCGCAAACGCAAGCTGGCGGAAGCGGCCGCCAAGTTTCTTCAAAAGAAGCCGGCAGCGACCGCCGAAAAAACAGAGTCTGCTCCAAAGAAGTGAACTGGCTCTGCTAGCCTGTCGCGCGACGGGCCTTAGTCCGTCACGACACAGCCGCTGCCGCCTACCGGGGCGCGGGCACCGACCCGTTGGTTTTTGACCTGGATGATTTCAGCCCAAATGGCGATCGCAATTTCAGCCGGGGTGCGGGCGCCGATTCGCAGGCCCACCGGCCCATGCAAGCGTGCAAGTTGCGCTGCACTCAGGTCAAAGTGTTCCGCTAAACGCTTTTTGCGCGCGTCTTGGTTGCGCTGCGACCCCAGGGCGCCGACATAAAACGCATCCGACGCGAGGGCTTCCAGCAGCGCCATATCGTCCAGCTTAGGGTCATGGGTGAGTGCGACGATGGCGGTGTGGGCATCAGCGTGCAATGCGCGCACCACGTCGTCCGGCATGCCTTCAAGCCTTTGAACACCCGAAACTGACGCCACTAAACCGTGTGCGTACTCCTCGCGCGGGTCGCACACCAGCACCTCAAAGTCCAATGCACCCGCCATGGCCGCCACAGCGTGCGAAAGTTGGCCCGCGCCAATGAGCAACAGCCGCCAACGGGGCCCAAACACGGTGGTCAGTGTCGTGCCGTCAAACTGCATACACTGCCCGCGCGCACCCACACCCAAGGTGACGACGCCGCTGGCCAAGGTGAGATTGCGCACAACCAACTGGTGGGCTGCCGTGCGTTCCAGCACAGCTTCGACCCAGGCTGTGTCCAGCAGCGGCTCTTGCACCAAACGCAATGTGCCGCCACAGGGCAAACCAAAGCGGCTGGCTTCTTCTTGGGTGACGCCATAGGACAGCATGCTGGGCTCGTGCAGCTGGGCTGGTGCGGCCTTGATGCGGGCGATCAGGTCGTCTTCCACGCAGCCACCAGACACCGAGCCGCTGACCAGACCATCGCCGCGCACCGCCAGTAAAGCACCTGGTGGACGCGGTGCGCTGCCCCAGGTCTCTACCAAGGTGACCAGCGTCACGCTGTGCCCTGCCCTGCGCCAAGCCAGCGCATCGGCCAATACGGATAAGTCCAAACTTTCCATCGCTTGCAGCCTTAATTGATAAGCGTAATCGGCTCAATTGCGTCACCCTGCGCCACCACGACCCCGATGATGGCAGTGTGCGTGTAACCCAGCGCCTTCAAAGCTGCCACGCAGGCCGAAGCCTGCTCGGCCGGAACACTGGCCAAGAGGCCACCGGCCGTTTGCGGGTCAAATATCAACGGGTAACGCGGGTGGTTTACAAAGTCGGCCTGGTTGCGCAGCGCGCGGCGCAGCCGCACATTGGCCGGCTGCAGTGAGCTAACGATGCCTGCCGCCACCGTTTCCTCAGCGCCGTCTAGCACGGGCAAGGCGGACAGTTGCAGTTGGGCGTCGACGCCAGAGGGTTTGGTCATTTCAACCAAGTGGCCCAATAAACCGAAGCCCGTCAAATCCGTGCAGGCGGTGGCGCCGTGGGCACGCAGGCATTCGGCGCCTTGCCGGTTGGACTGCACCATGGAAGTCAACGCCGCATCAATCCACCGTCCCTTGGTAGCAAGCTTGGCGTGGGCTGCGAATAAGGTGCCAGTGCCAATGGGTTTGGTGAGCAACAGCACGTCGCCAACCTGCATGCCGCCTTTGCGCAGCACCGTGGCCATGTCGTCATCCACCAAGCCGTTGATGGCAAATCCAAGGGCCAGTTCCGCGCCCTCCCCGGTGTGCCCGCCGACCAAGGCGCAACCGGCGTCGTTCAACACCTCCACCGCGCCGGTCATCATTTGAAACAGCAAGTCTTCGACCTTGGCCTCCAGCCCGGGCGGCACGGTGACGATGGCGGTGGCCGATTGGGCCTGTGCTCCCATGGCGAAGATGTCACCCAGGGCGTGGTTGGCGGCCACCTTGCCAAAGAGGTAGGGGTCGTCAATGAAGGCTCGAAAAAAGTCAACGCTGTGCACCAGGGCTTTGCCCGGCGGGATTCGCACCACGGCGGCGTCGTCCGGGGAGTGCAGGCCGATGAGCACGTCATCGCGCTCAAGCACCTTCAGGTTGGCCAAAGCGCGCGACAGCACCGTAGCCCCCACCTTGGCGCCGCAGCCGCCGCAGCGCATCGCAATGGCCGAGATGGCCTGCTGCGACTCTTCGCTGCTGAGCGCAAGCTGGCTTGGCGCGGGCTTGGAAAGCTGCGCGCTGGGCACCACCATTTGGGGGAACTCTGAAAAATTGCGCATAAAGCGCTGGTCAATCCAGTCCTTCCAGCGCCACACCCAGGCCCCGGCAAAGCCGACGGCCCCGCGCGACGCCACCGCGTAGCGGTCGCCGGTGCTGATCAGCGCGAGCCAGCGGCGCTGCGGGTGGTAAGGCACCAAGGGGCGCGCCTGCACGCTCAAGCGCAGGTTGTCGGCCAGGGGCTTGCCTTGGCGCACTGCAAACACGCCCGCTTTTTCCAGCGGATTATTTTGCATGGCGGCTACATCACCCGCAGCAAAAATGGCGGAATCCGAAATACTTTGCAAGCGGTCATTGACGATAACAAACCCATCGGCATCCAGGACCAAACCGGTGTCTCTGAGCCAAGACGCGCCACCCGCTTGGGTCACCCACATGACCGCGTCGGCCGCTACCTCTAAACCATTGGCGCAGTGCAGCGCTGTGGCAGACACTTGGGTGACCTGTGCCCCCAGGTGCAGCACCACACCCCGCTGCGCCAGCACCCGCACAAAGCGCTTGCGCACTCCGGCGTTATGGGTGGGCAGCACCGTGTTGCCTGCACTGAGCAAATGGAACTGCAGTGCGTCCGGGTTGCGCCCCAAGACCTGTAGCTCGCGGCGCAGCCGGTATTGCATGGCCAGGGTCAGCTCCACCCCGCCTGCACCACCCCCAACCACCGCTATGCGCAGCGCGCCTTCAGTATGGTTGCGCACCCGCTGCAACAATGCCAGCCAATGGGTGTTAAAGCGGTTGATGGGTTTGACCGCCACCGCGTGGTCAGCCGCACCATCCACCGCGCCCATCTGGGGCGTTGACCCGGTGTTGATGGACAGGCGGTCATAGGGCACTGGCGGGCGATTGCGGCACAACACGGTGTGCGCCACGCGGTCAATGCCCACCACCTCATCGCGATAAAACCGCGCACCGGCGAATGCGGCCAGGCGGCCCAGATCAATATGGACTTCGTCATAGCCGTAGTGGCCCGCCACGTAACCGGGCAACATGCCGGAGTACGGTGTGTGCACGTCGGTGCAAATGACCGTTAGGCGCACGCCGGGCTCAGGCTGCATGCCAAACCGTTTGAGAACACCCACGTGGCTGTGGCCGCCGCCAATGAGGACAATATCGCGGGCAATGGGAAGCATGGTGGTCTGCATCAGTCAGTTCGTCTGGTTAATTCGTCGGGTCGATCAACGCCTGCACCAACTGCAACAAGGCGGCTCGCTCGGCCTCTGCACTGAAGAGTGGTGCACGCTGTTCGCACTGGCGCTGCAGCTGCGCATACAAGCCGTCTTGCCCTGCAAGGTTGCCCACCGCATCACGGCAGCGTCTTAGCAGCTGCACCAGCTGTGCGGCATTGTTCCATTCAAAGTAGCCCGCATAGTCGTTCCCCAGCATGCCCACGTTGCCATCGATATGGGAAGCCAAAACCACGGTGCCGGATCGCACGGCTTCCATCACCACATGCGCACCACCTTCGATGCGACTGGCATGCACCAATACGTGAGCACGCTGAATGCGTCGGCGCACCTGGGCGTGTGGCAACTCGCCCAACCACCGGTAATGGGAAAAGGCCTGTTCCGTCGCGCGGGCCTGCGCACCCAAGGCGGCGTCCAGAGGAGCGCCAATATGGTCGAGGGCGATACCTTCATCGGACGCGATCAGGCGTGCGGCCTCAAAAAGCGTCTGCGGAGACTTCACTTCGCGCAAATGGCCCACCATCACGGCGCGTAGGTGGGCACTGGGTTTGGTCAAGGTTTGCCAAGCGCCGGTGGACTGCAGCACCACCACCGCGCGGTCGCGGACGGCGGCAGGCAAGGCTTCGGGGCCACGTTCTTGCAGCACGACCAAGCGCTGCGCCCATTGCAGTGACCGCTGTGCGCGGGCGTCGGTCTGGATATCTTGGTACAGGTCGGTCCCCGTCAGCACCACGGCT
>JBBRNS010000149.1:0-9591 GCA_038230175.1 Burkholderiales bacterium | reverse complement strand
TTTGACCAGATTCGCTTCTACCCGGTGGGTGAGGAAGAGCTGCTTACCATCCGGCGCGACTTCCCCGCTGGGCGCTACCCGCTGCGGGTGGAGGAGGGCACTTTTAGCCTGCGCCAGTACCAGGGATTTTTGCATGACAACGCCGACAGCATCGCCGCCTTTCGGGCCCAACAAGGTGTGGCCTTTGAGGCTGAGCGCGAACGCTGGCGCGAAGCGGGCCAGGCCGAATACGTGGGCGAACCCGATGTCCCAGACGCAGCCCTGACGGCCGACGACTTGCCCCCAGGCGCACGCGCCGTGGCCAGCGCCGTGCCTGGCAGTGTGTGGAAGCTGTTGGTGGCAGAAGGCGACACGATCGCTTCGGGCGATGCGTTGCTCATCATTGAGTCTATGAAGATGGAATTTACGGTGACTGCCCCCTGCGCAGGTCAGGTCTTGCGCATGGCCTGCCGCGAGGGCAGTGCGGTGTCCGCAGGACAGAACGTGGTGGTGATCCAAGGAACACCGATTGCGGATTGATCTGCACAGAACATTACGCACCATGGTGGATGGCATGCATTCATAGTGCGCAGAAAATGGGCGTTATTGGTGCACATATATGCGCCAACAGCGCGCTGTTAGGCGACTAGACCGATAAAAAGTTGGCACGCATGTTGCTCACTCAATCATTGCAGGAAGGGCGGTTTGGTATGTAGAAAAACATGCAAAACTTGCTTCACTCATGTTTAGTTAGGTGCACTAGGGTTCCGGTCTTGCAGCGCAGTTGCTGCAAGATGTCTGGTCCGAGAGTGCACCGGCTCTGGTGGCAGAAGCACCGGGGCTCCACGGAGGGATAAAAGCCCGGGAGAGAGCGACGTACTTACCGTCTCTTCCTGCTATTTTTATTCACTTCTGGAGTTTCATCATGGGTACCTTCACACCTTTCAGTGCATCCGCTGTCACATCGTCCGGTTTCGGCAAACGTGCCGGTACGTTGATGAATCGGCTTCGTAAACCACTCACCACTCTGGTCCTGGCTGCGGTTGCCGGTGGCGCATTCGCCGCAGGCCCCAGCATGAAGATCGGTACGGTAGTGTGGATCGGCTACGGCCCCTTCTATGTTGCCGAGGCCCTGGACTTGTACAAGAAGTACAACATGAAGGTTTCACTTCAGGTGTTTTCAGACCCAGCCCTGATTCCATCGGCCATAGCCAGTGGCGCCGTTGATGGCGGCATGGTGACCTATGACCAAGTGGTTGGTCAGGTAGCCGAAGGTCGTGCACAAAAGGTGGTAATGCCCATTGACTATTCCAATGGCGGCGACGCGATCGTGGCCGACAAGACCATCACAAAGGTTGCTGATTTCAAGGGCAAAAAGATTGGATTCAACCCGCTGTCTCCGTCTGACTTCCTGCTGTCATACGCCCTTAAGACGGCGGGGCTGACCGACAAGGACATCATGCCCGTGAGCATGACGCCCGAATCGGTGCCCGCTGCCATGGCATCGGGCCAGATGCCCATTGGCGTGACTTACGAGCCCAGCCTGTCACAAATCCTCAGCCAAGGTGGTGGAAAGCAATTCAAGGTGGTGTTCTCCAGCAAGAACGCGCCGGGTCTGATTGCCGACGTGTTGGTGTTCGACGAAAAGGTGATCAAAGCCAAGCCAACCGAAACTTCCAACATCATCAAGGTCTATTTGGATGGCCTGGCCTACATGAAAGCCAAGCCCGATGAGTCTTACAAGATCATTGGCAAGTTCATGGGCGTAACGGCCAAAGAAGTCAAAGAGCAACTCAGCGGTGTGTACAACATTCCTTTGGCGGAAATGCCCAAGGCTTTTGTCAAATCGACTGCGACGACCTCGTACTACGGTAGCGGCGACATCATCAGCTCGCTGCTGATGGCCAAGGGCCAGATCAAGTCGATTCCTGCAATCGAAGCCACCTTTGACGCGCAGTTTGTCACCGCGCTCACCAAAAAATAGGCCTGAAATTTGTACGGCATCCCTGCGGGTTTGCCGTTTTACATTTTGGTTTTTTCAACGCCACTCCGGGGCAAGAGCCCGCCTCGGAGTTGGCGTCCCTCGCGACACTTTTTGATGGAGCCTGAACACCATGCAATCCATTTACCGTTACCCCGATGGCGTGTGGCCCAACACACTGGCACTGGCGGCCACTGTGCTGATGTATCCGCTGGGGCTGGGCCTGATGATGGCAAGCTCGGCCGTCTGGAATGCGCTGGGGCTCGTCAGTATGGTGCTGAGCCTGACTTGGTCCGCTTATTTCATCCACGAGTTCGCGCACCAGGCCATTTTTAAAAGCGCTGCGGCGAATACCCGCTGGGGTACCTTCATGAGTTGGCTCAATGGCAGCTGCTATGCGCGGTTTGAGGACATGCGCCGCAAGCACATGCGCCACCATGTGGAGCGTGCCGATGTCGTTACTTTCGATCTCAAAGGTTCTTTGTTGAAAAGCCCGGCGTGGATGCGCAACAGCGTATTGGCGCTGGAGTGGGCTTACATACCGGCCGTGGAATTCATCATGCGGGGTTTCGTGATCGCCATGCCCTTTCGCAAAGGGCTCAAAGGCGCAACACCTGCCGCGCGATTGCGCATTGTGGGTATCGTTTTAGTGCGATTCAGCGGCTTGGTCTTGCTCGGCATGGTGTCTTTCAAGGCGCTGCTGCTGTATTGCGCGGCTGTGCTTATTTTTATCACGTTGCTGCGGTTTGCAGATTGCTTTCAGCACACCTACATCGCCTACCCCATCTTGGACGATACGCCGCTACCCAAGGAAATGGTGCGTGACCGCGCCTACGAGCAGGCCAACACCTACACCGATGTGGTTGGCATACAAAGTGGCCTTGGCAATAACCTGCTCAACATGGTGTGGTTGAACTTTGGCTTTCACAATGCCCACCACGAGCGCCCCACCATGCCCTGGTACCGCCTACCCGCCTACCACCGTGAGCTCTATCCGGCGAACTACGCCCAGGTAGTCACTGTGGGCGAGTTGTTGCGCAGCTTCCATGTGAACCGCATCAAACGCATTGTGGCTGACGACTATGGCACGGTGGCACCGGTCGGTGTGCCAGGCCGTGCTGACGGCTTTTTGGGTGCGGTGGGTGTGTCGTTTTTAACGGCTGTGTAGAGCAAAGTTAGCTATGCCCCAAAGCTATGCACTGCAAGGGCGTGTTGTCGTGCTGACCGGTGCGGCCAGCGGCATTGGTCGGGCCCTGGCGCAGGCTTTTGCCGCCCAACACGCAGAACTGGTGCTGGTGGACCGGTCGGGTGACGCGCTGAACGCCGTGGCGGCTGCATTGGCTGTGCAGTGCAAAGTCAGTGCCCATGTTTGCGACCTCTCTGACGATGATGCGGTGGCAAACATGGCAGCAAATATCGCTGTGCAGCACGCACACATCCATGTGCTGGTGAACAACGCAGGCGCTGAATACCCTACGCCACTAGCGGACAAGGCAAGCGACGCCAACACCCGCTGGGCCGCCTTGCTGGACAACAATGTGACCAGCATGGTGCGCCTCACACGCGCTTTGTTGCCCTGTATGCAACGCGGCGCGAGCATCATCAACCAGTCCTCGATCTGGGGCAAAACCGGGGTGGCAGATTTCTCAGCCTACGTGGCCAGCAAGCATGCGGTCATAGGCCTCACCCGTGCGCTCGCCTGGGAGTTGGGGCCGCGCGAGATCCGTGTCAATGCGGTATGCCCGGGCTGGATTCGCACCGAGGCTGCCATGGCATCGCTGCGCAGCATGGCGCAGAGCCAGGGGCGCAGCGAGGCCGATGTGGAGCGCGAAATTTTGGCAGGCCAGGCACTGCCGGGCATGCTGTTGCCTGCCGACATAGCCGGTGTCTATCTGTTCTTGGCCAGTGACGACGCACACTGCATCACAGGTCAAAGCCTAGTGGCCAGCAACGGCGAGGCGATGGCATGACCGCGTTCAACGGGCTGAGTCTGCACGGCCGCACGGCCCTCATCACCGGTGCAGCAAGTGGCATCGGTCGCGCCACGGCACTGCTGTTTGCGCAGGCAGGCGCGTCGGTCGTCGTCAACCATTTGGGGCGCACGCAAGATGCGGGCGGCGTGGTTGCCGAGATCATAGACAGCGGTGGCAAGGCGTGGGTGGCAGAGGCCGACGTATCCAACGCCAGCGCGGTAGGTGCCATGGTGGCACAGCTGCAAGCCCTGGGCCCGATTGATATCTTGGTGAACAACGCAGGCATTATTCAAGAAAAGCCGTTTCTTGAAACTACAGAGGCAGACTGGGACCGCATGCTGGGCGTGGACCTCAAGTCGGTTTTCCTGATGTGCCGTGCCGTGTTGCCCAGCATGGTCGCGCAGGGTCGTGGTGTGGTGGTCAATATTGCTTCAGACCTGGGTCTGCTGGGTCGTGCCAACTTTGCGCCGTACTGCACAGCCAAGGCCGGTGTGATCGGGCTCACGCGCTCCTTAGCGCGCGAGTTCGCGCCTGCTATTCGGGTCAATGCCATTGCGCCCGGGCCGGTGGATACGGCTATGGTGTCGCTGCAATCCATGCGCCCAGAAACGATCGAACTGGAGCTGGCCATTCCCCAGCATCGTTTCGCCCAGCCTGAAGAAATTGCCGCCACTGCATTATTTTTGGCCAGTGACCTGTCGCGTTTTTACTGTGGCCAAGTGCTGGGCTCCAACGGCGGATCGGTGATGCCATGAGCGCGGTTTTGGTTCTGTTGTTCTCGTCGTCAATGTGGGGTCTGACCTGGTGGCCGCTCAAGAGCTTTGCCGCTGAGGGGCTGTCGGGCCCCATGTTGGCCATGCTGACGTATGGCTTTGCCGGGCTACTAGGGCTGCCCTGGTTGCTGAAGCAGCGCCCGCAATGGCGCGCACAGGCCGGCTTTCTGGTACTGATCGCGCTGGTGGGTGGGTGGGGCAACACCGCCTTTGTAAGCGCCATGGTGCAGGGCGACGTGGTTCGGGTAATGCTGCTGTTTTATCTGGCGCCAGTGTGGTCGGTGCTCGGTGGCCGCCTGTTTTTGGGTGAGCGGGTATCACAGCGGCGTGCGCTGGCAGTGGCCTTGTCATTGGGCGGCGCATTTTTGGTGGTCGGTGGCATGGCAGCATTTAGTTCCCCCCCCAGTGCCGCCGACCTGCTGGCTATTACCGCCGGTTTGGCTTTTTCAGGCAATAACATCCTGGCCCGTAAGGCGCAGGGAGTACCAGTCGCCAGCAAGACGGTGGGCCTGCTGCTGGGGTGTGGGGTGACATCGGCACTGATGCTGGGCGCCATGGCTTGGTTTGGCGCAGCAAGCGCTACCTGGCCTAGTGCTGCTGCCTTTAGCCCGCGCATGCTTGTGCTGCTGGCCGCGTTCTCACTGATTTGGATGGGGCTGGTCACCTTTACCTGGCAGTGGAGCGTGACGCGCCTTGAAGCCGGGCGCTCCGGTGTCATAGCGATTGCGGAACTGGTTGTGGCCTTGTTATCGGCCACGTTGTCGGGTTTTGAAACCATGACGCTGGTCGAATACATGGGTGCTGCACTCATCGTGTGTGCCGCTGTACTGGAGGCCACGGATAACCCCACCAATCCTGCTGCGAGTAAGGTCCCCAGCCAAATTCCCAACGCACTCCTCAAGGACACCGTATGAGCACTATCTGGATGAACCAACTGTCGTGGGTGGACTACGAAGCCCGCATTCGCAACGAACAGCCGCCCATCTTTCTGCCAGTGGGTGCATTGGAGCAGCACGGCCCGCACCTTCCTTTGGGCACCGATGGTTTGCTGTCGGCTGCTGTGGCTGCCGACACAGCCAGCTTGGTGGGTGGGCTGGTAGCACCCACGCTGTCATACGGATACAAGTCACAACCCAAGTGCGGTGGTGGGCAACACTTTTGCGGCACCACCAGTGTCGATGCGGCCACCTTGATCGGTTCGGTGCGTGATGCGGTGCGCGAGTTCGCACGCCATGGCGCAACCAAGTTGGTGATCGTGAACGGCCACTACGAGAACCAGTGGTTTTTGATTGAAGGCATCGACCTGGGACTGCGTGACCTGGGGCCCGGTGCCCAGCTACAGGTTATGCGCTTGGAGTACTGGGACTTTCTGACCGAAACCACGCTGGCCAGTGTTTTTCCTAACGGCTTTCCCGGCTTTGCGCTGGAGCACGCTGCGGTGATAGAGACCTCCATGATGCTGCATTACCACCCAGCATTGGTGCGCACCGACCTGATCCCCGAGGAGCCACCCGCCGACTTCCCGCCCTATGACGTTTATCCTACCAAGAAGCATTGGGTGCCGATATCAGGCGTGCTGTCTTCGGCCAAAGGATCGACGGCCGAAAAGGGCAAGGTGATGGCCTTGGAGTTGGCGCAGCGCATGGCTGGCGCCGTGGCCGAAGCATTTCAATAGTGGGCGAGTGCAGGCCATGCTGAACACAACAACCACCGTTTTGCTAGTCATTGACATGCAGCGCGACTTTTTGGATGCGCGTGGCTATGCGGCGCAGGCGGGGCTGGACATCGGGCGCTTGCGCCAAACCATCGCGCCGGTGCAAGCCTTATTGGCGGCAGCACGGGCAGCCAATATGCGCGTGATATTCACCCGGGAGGGCCACCGCCCGGACCTGAGCGACTGCCCTCCAACCAAGCTTGCGCGCAGCCGTGCGGCCGGGGCTGAAATCGGCCAGCTTGGCCCACTGGGGCGGCTGCTGGTCCGTGGCGAATATGGCCATGACATGATTAACGAGTGCTGCCCGCAACTGGACGAAACGGTGATTGACAAGCCCGGCTACAGCGCTTTTCACCAGACCGATCTCGATCAAATCCTGCGCGCCCAGGGCATACAGACCCTGCTGGTATGTGGTGTTACCACCGAGGTCTGTGTGAGCACCACCGTGCGCGCCGCCACAGATATTGGCTACCACTGCATCACCGTGGCAGACGCGTGCGCGGCCTCAGAAGCGCACCTGCAGCAGCCCGCGCTAGACATGCTGCTGGTGGAAGGGGGTATCTTTGGTGAAGTCATTCAGTGCGCCACCGCCCTTGCCAGGTTCCCCGCCGCAATGGAGCAACACCCATGACCCAAGTCCGCAAGCTGTGGCCCCTGCTAACGGCCACCCACCGTTACGACAAAACCATTTCCACCTACAACCGCGGCCATGGCCAGATGATCGATGCGCCCATCTTGGCCTATTTGATAGAGACCGCAAACGGCCGCATTTTGTATGACGTGGGCTGCGACCACACCAAAATCAACGACCCGGTTTTGCGCAAGCGCTATTACGAAGACTCCCCGCTCAACATGGCGCCGCCAAAGATGGATGAGGAGAACCGCATACCCCATCACCTTGCGCGCTTGGGGCTGACGGCGGCCGATGTTGATGTGATATTCGTCGGGCATTTGCATTTTGACCATGCCGGTGGCCTGAAGGAGCTGCGCCGCTGCGGCTGTGGTGCCGAAATTCATGTGCAGCATGCAGAGATGGAGGCCGCTAGCACCGGTGAAGACATTGTGGTGTTTGATGACGACTTGGTGGACGATGCAGGTGCACCCTTGCAGTTCAAGTTGCAGCAAGGCGAATACAGCGTGGTGCCCGGCGTGCAGGCCATTAGTTCGCCAGGCCATACCGCTGGCCATATGTCGATGTGGATTGAGTTGCCTACGGGCCGGCCGGTGTTGCTGGCCGGTGACGCCGCCGACCTGCAAGAAAACCTGGACGACGAAATTGCGCCCGGTGGCCTCTGGCGCGGCAATGAGGCACAAGCTATCGATAGCATCCGCAAACTCAAGGCATTGGCGCAAGAGACTGACGCCTGGATTTGGCCCAACCACGACATGGCTTTCTTCAACAGCCTGCATGCCTTCCCCCGGCCCTATGCGTAATTTTGATGACACCTCGGATGGCTGGCCCGCACTGCTAGGCGCCGTCGGCGATGTGCCGCGCCGCTATTTCGGCGTGTGGTCGCGCACACTGCTAGAAACCCCCAACTCCCGAGACACCCGCACCCTGGTGCGCTGGATGCAACTGGGGCAGTGGCATGTGGACCTGCGTGTGCCGCAAACGGCAAGCGGTGCCTTGCAGGGCTTTTGCGGCACTACGCGGATTACGCAAGTGGGGACGCAGGAAATGTGCACCTGGCAGCGCTTGGCCGACTACCAGCCACCGCGTGCCACCTCGGACGAAGGATGGATCGTGTTTGAGACCGCTGATCGCCTGCGCGAAGACGGCGTGCACAGTGTGTACTTCGAAGAGTGGGAGCGCTTACCTGGGTCCACAGGGCGCCGAATGGCATTGACCGAGCCGCCGCGTGCCGATGGCAAGCCCAGCACACGGTTGTTCGTGTCGGGTGACTACATGATGCGTGTGCGCCCCGTAGACCCGATTGGCCCCGCATTTGAGATTTCATTTGGAAAATATGCGCAGGGACGGTTGCAGGTCGAAGCGTCGACGATTGCGTCGCTAACGGGTACCAATATTGGCATTGCGCTGTCCCAAGTTCGCGACGACCAAGTAAACGTGTCCATGGATTCCCTGGATTCACAGTGGGCAATCCTGGAGTGGGTAGTGCCTTAATCTAAGCTCCAAGCAAAGCAACAAAGTTACAAGTGTTTGGGCAACCGTGTATCCTTTTGTGTGGTTTTGTCCGTTGACAAACCAACTGCTACGAAGGAAATATGACGCGACTTTTGAATATGTTGATGGCGTGTGTGTGCGCTTCTTTGGTTGCGCCTTCTGGTGCGGCGCCCGCAGACACTGCGCCCCCAGTTGTGCCCCATGTGTACCCGGCACCGGTGCGTTTGCAGTACGACCTCAGTGGCCGCGCCAGCGGATTCCCCTACACCGCCAACGCCGAGCTGTGGTGGGTGCCCGACGGCAAAAACTACGAAGCCCGCACCGTCATCAGCCATTTTCTGTTGGGCACTAGCACCCAAACCAGCACCGGCAAGATCACACCCCTAGGCCTTGAGCCGGCGCGGTTTACCAACAAGTTTCGCGATGAAGTGGTTGTGCGCTTTGACCGCGACAAGAACAAAGCCATTTTCAACACTGACATGCCCGAAGCCCCCCTGTTGGCGGGCTTTCAGGACCAGGCCAGCGTATTCTGGCAAGCTGCGTCCACCGTGGCCGCCGCGCCCAGTCGCTACCCGTTGGGCAGCACATTGACCTACCAAACCATTGGCCCACGCACGGTAGAAATGTGGACCTTTACCGTGGGCGCCACCGAAAAGCTGAATCTTCCGGGTGGCGAGGTGAGTGCCATTCGCCTGTGGCGCGAAGCCGCCCACACGAACGACGCCAAGGGCGAGGTTTGGCTGGCCCCGTCTATGGAATACTTACCAGTGCGTATTCGCCTTACACAAGGCAAAGACGAAATGATCGACCAAAAGTGGCGGGCAACACTCAAACCCTGATGCGTGGTTAAGCACCCGCGCGACCCGAGTTGGGCACGGTGCTGCGCAGGTCTTTGAGTGCGACCACACAAAGCACAAATGCGGTGCACGCGCCCACCGACACCAGCTGCTGCGCTGGTCGCGGGGGTAGTATCAGCATGAAGCCCTGGCCCTTGATGAGCGATGAAAAACTTGACACACAAAACGGCATCAACAATAGGCGAAATG
>JBBRNS010000148.1:0-9595 GCA_038230175.1 Burkholderiales bacterium | reverse complement strand
GTTTCTCACGGGCACGCCCATCAACCATTGGCCGCGCGGTGCCAAGCCCACCGACGACGCTCCGCTGGTCAGGCGCATAGAGGACGCCCACGCCAACTGCATAGAAAATCTACCCCTCTTTGCAGCCATCGTTCTTGCGGCCGCCGCGTTGGGCAAACTCGATTCCATCGCCGCGTTGGCACCGTGGGTGCTGTATGCACGCATTGGCCAGAGCCTGACCCATATGGTCGGCGTAGGCCAGCTCCACGTGCTCGTGCGCGCCAGTTTCTGGGGCGTTCAGCTGGCACTGTTTTTCTGGATGTTGGTTCTTCTGGCGAATCTGGGCTAAGGCCCTGAGCAGGGTGAAAAAACCCAATAGGCCCCAAGGAGCGCATTGATGAAAACCAGTGAAGTCGACGTAGCCATCATCGGGGCTGGCACGGCTGGCATGTCCGCCTACCGGGGCGCGCTGGCGCACACGGCCAGCGTTGTGGTGGTTGAAGGTGGCCCCTAAGGCACCACCTGCGCACGCGTAGGCTGCATGCCGAGCAAGCTGCTGATTGCTGCGGCCGAGGCGGCGCACAGTGCACACCACTCCGGCGCGTTTGGCGTGTATGCCACCGGCGTGCGGGTGGACGGCGCCGCGGTCATGCAGCGTGTGCGCGATGAGCGCGATCGCTTTGTTGGTTTTGTCGTGGACAAGGTGGAGCACTGGCCTGCCGCGCGCCGATTGCGCGGCCATGCCCGCTTTGTGGATGCACACACCTTGCAGGTGGATGACCACACGCGGGTGCGCGCCCAACGCATCGTTATTGCCACCGGCACCAGCCCCAATGTGGCGCCAAACTGGTGTGCGGCGGCGGGCGATCGCCTGATCGTGAACGACGACGTTTTTTACTGGCACACTTTACCGGCATCGGTCGCCGTCATGGGTGCGGGCGTGATTGCACTGGAGTTGGCCCAAGCCCTGCACCGCCTGGGCGTGCGGGTGCGCGTGTATGGACGCGGCCAACGCTTGGACCCTTTGACCGACCCCGTTTTGCAAGATGTGGCGCGCAAGGTTTTTTTGGCGGACTTGCCCATCACCCTGAACGCCGGTGACGTGCAACTGCGCCGCACGCAAGACGGCGTGACGGTTGCCAGCGGTGCAGATGAAGACCATTTTGAATGGGTATTGGCCGCCATCGGACGCACGCCCAACCTGCAGGAGCTGGGGCTTGACGCACTGGGGCTGGCGTTAGACAAGCGCGGTGTGCCCGTGTTTAACCGCCACACCGGGCAAATCGGTACCAGCCATTTGTTTATTGCGGGCGACGTCAATGCCGAGCTAGAGCTGCTGCACGAAGCGGCTGACGAAGGCCGCATTGCCGGAGACAACGCCGGGCGCTTTCCCAACGTCCAACCACAGATGCGGCGTGCACCCTTGGCGGTGATGTTTACAGACCCACAGATCATGCTAACCGGCCAAAGCCATGCTGCGCTAACCCACAGCGGCACAGCGTTTGAAACCGGCGCCGTGTCATTTGAAGACCAGGGCCGCAGCCGGGTGATCTTGAAAAACCAAGGCGCGCTGCATGTGTATGGCGAACGCGGCACAGGCCGGTTTTTAGGTGCCGAGATGGTGGGCCCCGCCGCCGAACACTTGGGCCACTTGCTGGCGTGGTCCGTGCAGCGCGGCGACACCGTGCAGCAGATGCTGGACAGCCCGTTCTACCACCCGGTCATCGAAGAGGGCCTGCGCACCGCGCTGCGGGATTTGGCGCAGCGCTTAGGCCCCATTGCATGACGCAATCATTGCCCTGCGTTCTTCGCATTTTTAAACCCGTACATCAGGCTGTCACCCTCTGCCAGCAGTTCTTCGATGGCCGAATGCTTCTCAGGGTTGAATTCCACAATACCGTGGGAGAACAAGAGCTCGTACCCACGCCTTGCTTCATGGTTGTAACTGGTCAGCGCGTGACCAAATCGTTCAATGACTTCTTCTGCGGTTTGCTTCGAAGTATTCGAGAGCAATGCGGCAAACTCGTCGCCCCCCAATCGCGCGAACAGGTCTGAATCCCGAAACGTGCTTTTGATCAGATCGGCAAAAGCAATGAGTGCGACATCGCCCTCTGCGTGTCCAAACTGGTCATTGATCGATTTGAACTTATCCAAGTC
This sequence comes from Burkholderiales bacterium, assembly GCA_038230175.1. Classification (GTDB taxonomy): domain Bacteria; phylum Pseudomonadota; class Gammaproteobacteria; order Burkholderiales; family Burkholderiaceae_C; genus Allorhodoferax. The sequence continues at coordinate 7,459 of JBBRNS010000148.1, read as the reverse complement.
CAGAAAAACCAGCGCTGCCGGGATGTTCTGCCGGACACAGACGCACAAGCTGTGCTGTGCCAGGGTCATAAAACTCCGTCGGTTTGAGATGTTGGTCAGCCCGTCTAGCGCCGCCAATTGAACGGCGGCAAGTTCTTGCTCCACCATAGATGCAAGGTCTTTTAAAGCGTCAACGTCTTCCTTTTCAAAGCTTCGAGGCTGCTGGTCAAGAATGCACAAGGTCCCCAGTTTGTAGCCATTGACGGTTAAAGGGCATCCGGCATAGAAGCGCACTTTGGGTTCGTTCACAACCAAAGGGCTGTCCGCAAATCGCGGGTCCTCCAAGGTATTGGGGATAATGAATGCGGCGTCACCGAGAATCGCATGGCCACAAAACGACGCGTTGCGGGAGGTGTCGACTGCACCCGTTATAACCTCCAAGCCCATACACGATTTGAACCAACCGCGGTTTTCATCCACAAGATTGACCAGCGCAAACGGCACCCTAAACATCCGTTTTGCCAAACGCGTCAACCGATCAAAACGTTCTTCTGGCGGGGTATCTAGGATACCGAGGGACCGAAGCATCGCGAGTCGGGCTTGTTCATCTTGTGGAATGTCAGGTGCTTTCAACGCGGACTCCAAATTTTGCTTCGCATGATGCGACAAATTGGGCGCGCACGCAACGCATAGTCGACCAAGGGTGTGCCAAACATGGCTGCCATTTCCCGCTACCGGTAACCGAAAACCAGAAATACCCATGCCGACAAAGGCTATTGGGGTGCGATCTTGTTGATCGGCTTTGGGCCGGGCTGGCGCGGGTGCTGTCCGGGCGTCACTTGTTTATTGAATGGGTTGGCCAACGCCACCCCAAGCGTAATTTTCCGAACCAAATCAGGCCCTAGCCCTCATGAACCGTGCGCAAGCCGCTATCTATAGCATAGCAATTGGCTGGCGCATGCTGTATTCGGTGCGGAAAACCAGTAGGCATGTCGCGCCAAAGACACAACCCAATTTAATAAGGCCGAACGGAGCAGGGAAATTAAATGGAATCAATAATCCACAACCCATCCCAGTCACTATTGCTAGGGGCCGCCATGAAATTGTCGCATCGGTTTGTATTGCTCTTTACCATCTTCTTTGTCGGCTTTGCCGCCTACGGGATCTGGTCTGTCAGAACGATTGAGCAGCTCAAGGTCAACGGCCCTGCTTACCAACGCATCGTGCAGGGCAAAGATTTGATTGCCGACATCCTGCCACCGCCCGAATACATTTTGGAGTCTTACCTTCAGGTGCTGCAGGCAAACAGCGCCCCCGCCGGCGAGCGGGCACCGTTTGTGGAACGGCTCAAAGCCCTAAAGAGTGATTACGACACACGCCGCGCGTTCTGGCTCAAAGAGGACTTAGAGGACTCTTTGAAAGAGCCCATGAACAATGCCGACGCTGCGGCCCAAGATTTTTACCGCATTGCGTTTGGCCAGTGGATTCCCGCATTGGAAAAAGACGACAGTGCCGCAGCCACAAGCGCATTTGGCACACTCAAAGAGCGCTACGCCACGCACCGCACGGCGATTGACAAAGCGGTCGAACTGGCAACCAAGCGTAACGCAGATGATGAGGCCAGCGCCCGCTCGCAGCACGAAAGCGCTATGTGGGTCTTGTTGGCAGCGTTCATGCTGATAACCAGCGCGATGGGCGTCTTTTTATGGAAAGTCGCGCGCGACCTGACAAGTCAGCTAGGCGACGACCCTAGTCAAGCCGTCGCCGTGGCCAAGGAGGTGGGCGCTGGCAATTTGAGCTCAGCCGTGCATCTACAACCGGGTGACGAAACGAGTTTGATGGCCCAACTCCAACACATGCAGGCCAGCTTGCGGCAAGTGGTCACCAACGTGCGCCTGGGCTCCGAGAGTGTCGCCACGGCCAGCGCTGAAATCGCCCAAGGTAACCATGACCTGTCTGCGCGCACAGAGCAACAGGCTGCTGCGCTTGAGCAAACGGCAGCCTCTATGAAGCAGTTGAGCGCAACCATCAACCAAAACACCGACAGCGCCCGCCAAGCCAATCAGTTGGCGCTAAACGCATCATCCGTGGCCCTGCAGGGGGGCAAAGTTGTTAACCAGGTGGTGGAGACCATGAAGGGCATTAACGAGTCATCACGCAAAATTGCCGACATCATCAGCGTGATTGACGGCATTGCATTTCAAACCAACATTCTGGCCTTGAATGCGGCGGTCGAAGCCGCGCGGGCGGGCGAACAAGGCCGCGGTTTTGCGGTGGTAGCCAGCGAGGTCCGCAGTTTGGCCGGGCGCTCGGCCGAGGCCGCGAAAGAGATCAAAAACCTCATCGGCACCAGCGTAGAGCGGGTGGAACACGGCACCGCCTTGGTCGACCAAGCGGGCTCCACCATGACCGAGGTGGTGGACAGTATCAAGCGGGTCACCGACATCATGGGCGAAATCAGCGCAGCCAGCACCGAGCAATCGACCGGTGTCGCGCAGGTGGGCCAAGCAGTGGCCCAGATGGACCAATCCACCCAGCAAAACGCCGCGCTGGTCGAAGAAATGGCAGCCGCCGCCAGCAGCCTTAGATCCCAGGCGCAGGAGCTTGTTGAGATGGTGGCTCCGTTCAACCTTGGCAAGGGTGCCCCATCACCACAATCACGCGCACCATTGCCCCGCCCCCAAGCCAAGAAAAGCATTGCCCATGCGCCCCAGTCCCGCCCACAAGTTAAAGGTATTGGGCGGGCGGCCACGCCAAGTCCACAAGCCAAGGGTATCGCCCGCGCAGCACCGGCCGCTGAGGATGACTGGGATACGTTCTAAACGCCAAATTGGCCCTTAGCCCTCTTGGAATATGCGTAAGCAGCTATTATTAATATAGCAACCTAGCCACCCAGAGTGGTATCGGGCGCCATCCGCAGCGGGATCGTCACCGGGCCGTCATTGACCAAGTGCACCTGCATGTCGGCCGCAAATTGTCCGGTTTGTACGATGGAGTGTGCTTGGCGGGCCATTGCCACAAATGCGTCGTACAAACGCCGCCCTTCATCTGGCGGCGCGGCCTGGGTGAAGCTGGGGCGGTTGCCACCCTGGGCGTCGGCGGCCAGGGTGAACTGGCTCACGATCAGCAAGCCACCATGCAGGCCATGGCCGTCTAGGTCTTGCACACTGCGGTTCATCTTGCCGGCGTCGTCGCCAAAGATACGCAGTTTCAATATCTTGGCCAGCAACTTTTGACCCTGCACTGCGGTGTCGCCCCGCTCGGCACACACCAGCACCAAGAGCCCGGGACCAATCTCGCCCACCGTTTGGCCGTCCACAACAACACGCGCTGAGCTGACTCGCTGCAAGACAGATATCATTGAAAAATGCCTCTAGCCTTCATAGAACGTGCGCAAGCCGCTACTATAACTATAGCAATTAAGCCAACGTCACACGGGCAAACTTGCGCTTGCCGGCCTGCAGCACATAGGTGCCGGCACCGAGCTTGAGGCCCTTGTCACTGACCACGCTGCTGTCCACCCGCACACCACCGCCGTCGATCAGGCGGCTGCCCTCGCCGTTGGAGGCCACCAGCCCCGCCATTTTCAGCAGGGTGGCGATACCGTGGGACGCACCGCCCTCGCCCAGTGGCAACGTGAGCTCGTCCATCTGGTCGGGCACGCCGCCTTTGCTGCGGTTAATAAAGTCTTGCTCAGCCGCATCGGCCGCTGCCGCGCTGTGAAAGCGTGCCGTGATTTCTTTGGCCAAGGCCACTTTGGCGTCTTTGGGGTTGCGCCCTGCAGCCACTTCCGCCTTCAACGCAGCGATGTCGGCCTCGCTTTTGAAGCTGAGCAGCGTATACCACTTCCACATCAGCACGTCTGAAATGCTCAGCACCTTGGCGAACATGGTGTTTGGCTCCTCAGAGATGCCGATGTAGTTGTTCTTGCTCTTGGACATTTTCTCGACGCCGTCCAAGCCTTCGAGCAGCGGCATGGTCAAGATGCACTGCGGGTCTTGCCCGTATTCGCCCTGCAGGGTGCGGCCCATGAGCAAGTTGAACTTTTGGTCTGTGCCACCCAGCTCTAGGTCGCTGCGCAGCGCCACACTGTCATAACCTTGCATCAGTGGGTACAAAAACTCGTGTACTGCGATGGGCGATCCCGCCTTAAAGCGGTCATGAAAGTCGTTGCGCTCCATCATGCGGGCCACCGTGTAGCGGCTGGCCAGCTGGATCATGCCGCGGGCGCCCAATGGGTCGCACCATTCGCTGTTGTAGCGAATCTCGGTCTTGGCCGGGTCCAGCACCAGGCTGGCCTGTTTGTAATACGTCTCGGCGTTTACCTTGATCTGCTCTACCGTCAGGGGCGGTCGGGTCGAATTACGCCCCGATGGATCACCAATCATGCTGGTGAAATCGCCAATCAAAAAAATCACCGTGTGGCCCAAGTCCTGCAACTGGCGCATCTTGTTGAGCACCACGGTGTGGCCAATGTGGATGTCGGGCGCAGTGGGGTCTAACCCCAGTTTGATGCGCAAAGGGGTGCCTGTGGCCTCGGAGCGCGCCAGCTTTTTGACCCACTCCTCTTGGGGAATCAGTTCGTCACAGCCTCGCAGCGACACCGCCAGGGCCTCGCGGACACGATCTGTTACAACAAAAGAGGGGTTTGAGGCTTGATTCATAAGGGTTTTTCTTAATAACGGTGGATATACCCTCGGTATACTGTCCCCCACTCGTCTGCGCAGTTACATGGATAGCGACTGAATTTTAGTCGCCACATGGCCGCAGTGTTGGGCCTCCGCCACGCGGTGACGCCCTCAGCCTACGGAGCCCGAATTTTGAAACATGGTCTGACCCAAGCCGCGCAAGCGGCCTTCACCTCTTTGCAGCATCTGGTTGCACGCCACCCCAAATACGTTACCACCGGTTTAGCAGCGCTGATGCTGGGCGGCGCTGGTGCCACCTTCGCGGTAGCGTCTTTAGGACCTGACGCGAGCCAATTGCCTGTTACCACCGTGTTTGAAACGGTGCAACCCCTGGCCATTGCCCCCCAAATTGACAGCCTGCAAAGCCAAGCACTGAACCTGTTTCGCTCGGACACCACCCGCTCTACCGACACGGCTGAGGCATTGTTAAAGCGCTTAGGCGTGTTTGACGGCGCAGCATCGGCCTTTTTGCGCAGCGATAGCACCGTGCAGCAAAACCTGCTGGGCCGCGCAGGGCGCAACGTCACCGTAGAAGCCTCTCAAGACAACACCCTGCAAAAACTCACCGCGCGCTGGAGTCCCAACGACGATGGCAAGTTCAAGCGTTTGACCATCCTCAAGACGGCCGCAGGGTACACATCTAACTTGGAGACCTTGCCCTTGGTGGCATCGTCGCGCCTGGCCGGAGGCATCATCAACTCGTCTCTGTTTGCAGCCACTGACGACGCACGGATCCCTGACGCCATCGCTGTTCAGGTAGCCGAAATTTTTTCGGGCGACGTGGACTTCCACCGTGCCCTGCGCAAGGGTGACCGCTTTGCCGTGACCTACGAAACCCTGGAAGGCGATGGAGAGCCACTGCGCGCTGGGCGGGTACTGAACGCCGAGTTCGTCAACGCGGGTAAAACGTTTCAAGCCATGTGGTTCCAAGACCCGGCAACCGCTGCGGCGAACAAAGGCGCCTACTACACCCTGGCTGGCGAAAGCCTTCGCCGTGCATTTTTGGCCAGCCCGATGGAATTTTCCCGGGTGACCAGCGGCTTCTCAATGCGCTTTCACCCCATCTTGAAGACGTGGCGCGCCCACCTGGGAACGGACTACGGAGCACCCACCGGAACGGCAGTACGCACCATTGGTGACGGAACTGTGGCTTTTGCGGGCGTGCAAAACGGTTTCGGCAACGTGATCATGGTGCAGCACCGCAGTAATACGATGACGGTATACGCCCACCTGAGCCGCATCAACGTGCGCCAGGGCCAGAGCGTTAACCAAGGACAGAACATCGGGGCCGTTGGGCAGACCGGCTGGGCGACCGGCCCACATTTGCATTTTGAGTATCGCGTTAATGGTGTTCACATTGACCCCTTGACCGTGGCCCGCAAGAGCGAATCCATTCCCGTTGCCGCTGCAGCAAAGCCTGCATTTAACCGCGCAGCTGCGCTGGTGCGCGCCCAGCTCGTGGCTGCTGCGCAAATGCTTCCCGGCAGCGACCAGTAAGCCTCCACTGCACTCGCACTGACCTTGTCTGAGCTGTATATCGGCCTGATGTCGGGCACATCGCTCGACGGGGTTGATGCGGTACTAGTCGACTTCGCACAGCACCCACCCGCGGTGCGTGGCCACTGCAGCGCACCGCTAGCCTCCACACTCAAAGCCGAGTTGTTGGCGCTCAACACCCCGACTGAGAACGAACTGCACCGTGCAGCCCTGGCGGCCAACCAATTGGTCCGGCTGTATGCCGAACAGGTGCACGCGGTGTTGGCCCAGTGCGGCGTCGCATCCACCGCGGTGCGTGCGATTGGTGCCCATGGCCAGACCGTGCGGCACCGCCCGCTGGAATTTGACGGTACCGGCTATTCGCTGCAACTCAATAACCCGGCACTATTGGCCGAATTGTGCGGCATCGATGTGGTTGCAGATTTTCGCAGCCGCGATCTGGCCGCTGGCGGCCAAGGCGCCCCTCTGGTGCCGCCCTTTCACAAAGCATTTTTTGGCCAAAGTGACAAGGCTGTGGCCGTGCTCAATATTGGCGGCATCTCCAACATTACGCTGCTAGACCCCGCTGGCAGCACATTGCTGGGGTTTGACTGCGGCCCTGGCAACGCGCTGATGGACGGCTGGTGCCAGCGCCACACGGGGCAGCCGTTTGATGACGCTGGCAGCTGGGCTGCCCAGGGCGTGGTCGACGCCCACCTGCTGGCGCGGCTACTGGACGAGCCCTACTTTTCTAAAGCACCACCCAAAAGCACCGGTCGCGATTTGTTCAGCATGGCTTGGCTAGCGGGCAAACTGGCACCTTTTGCTGAACAACGCCCGGTAGATGTGCAAAATACACTGGCTGAATTCACTGCTAGGGCATGTATTGCGGGCGCAAGCAGCTATTTAAATAATAGCAAAGAGCTGATTGTATGCGGCGGTGGGGCTTTTAACCTGTACCTGCAACAGCGCTTGCAGGCAGGCCTGCCGTCTTTGAAGGTGGTGTCATCTGACGTTCACGGCTTACCTCCGTTACAGGTGGAGGCTGCGGCATTTGCCTGGCTGGCGCGTCAAACCGTCAAGCGCTTGCCCGGCAACCTGCCCAGCGTCACAGGCGCTTCCGGTTTGCGGGTGTTAGGTGCGATTTATCCTGCTTGAACCGGAAAGGGCACAAAAAAACCGCCCGAAAGGCGGTTTTTTAATTCTGAAGAAAGAGCTCAGGCTGAAAAGCTAGAGCCACAACCGCAGGTGCTGGTCGCGTTCGGGTTCTTGATGACAAACTGAGCGCCTTCCAGATCGTCCTTGTAGTCAATCTC
>JBBRNS010000147.1:0-9797 GCA_038230175.1 Burkholderiales bacterium | reverse complement strand
GTATTTACCAATGACGTCACCCACGATACGGGCCGACTTCTTGTAAGGGCGGTTCCAATCGTTGTTCAACTCATGCATGGCAAAGAGAACCCGACGGTGCACGGGCTTAAGGCCGTCGCGCGCATCGGGCAGGGCGCGACCCACAATCACGCTCATGGCGTAATCGAGGTAGCTGCGTCGCATTTCCTCTTCAAGGGCGATCGGCAGGGTTTCTTTGGCGAACTGGGTCATGGGGTGCTTGGGGCAGGGTCAGGGACAACCCGACATTCTACGACCCACCGGCTGTAGCGCATCGGCAACAATCGTGCACAATATTGTTAAATCCACGCAACCTTCAGTTCCTATGTTCGCTGGCGCACAGAGTTCATCAGTCAATGTGGCACAATTAATCCATCGTCCAGCAGTAGATTGGTGGTCGTGTAAATATTATTCGCAGCATTGCTGCAGTCTTTTTTTCCTCAAAGGGAATATCATGAAAAAATTGAACAAGGTCGCTATCCTGATTGCTGCCACATTACTGTCGGCAGTTGCTGGTGCACAAGAAATTCACAACTGGAAAAGCGCATCTGGTGATGTATGGAAAAACGTTGCTGGTGAATGCTGGCGTGATGCCAGCTGGACACCAGCAACAGCGGCACCTGGTTGTGACGGCGCACTGATGGCGACTAAGGCCGAGGCAGCACCTATGGCTGCTGCACCAGCAGCCCCAGCTGCAGCACCTGCAGCCGCCGCGCCTGCTGCAGTTGTCGCAGCGCCAGCAGCTGCTCCTGCAAAAGTGAGTTTCGCTGCTGATGCATTCTTCGACTTTGATAAATCGGTTTTGAAGCCCGAAGGCAAAGCTAAGATGGACGACTTGGTCAGCAAGGTCAAAGGTATCAATCTTGAAGTGATCATTGCGGTTGGCCACACCGACTCTGTCGGTTCTGATGGCTACAACCAGAAGTTGTCCGTTGCCCGCGCCGAAGCGGTGAAGGCGTACTTGTTGTCCAAAGGCATCGAGAAAAGCCGCGTTTACACTGAGGGTAAAGGTAAGCAGAACCCTAAGGCTGACAACAAGACCTCACAAGGCCGTGCTGAAAACCGCCGCGTTGACATCGAATTGGTCGGAACCCGCGCTAACTAATCGTTGCCGGTTTGCCTGAACAAAAAACCCGCTTAGGCGGGTTTTTTGTTGTGTGGCGAATGGTGTGAGGACAACCTAGACATAATGGAACGATGAGCGATACGTTAAACGTCGACCCCGCGGAAGTTGCCAAATTTTCAGAATTGGCCCACCTTTGGTGGGATTTGGAGAGTGAATTTCGGCCTTTACATGAAATCAACCCCTTACGCCTGGAGTGGATTAACGGCATAGCCCCATTAGCAGGACAGCGCGTCTTGGATGTGGGGTGTGGTGGCGGCATTTTGGCTGATTCCATGGCACGAAAGGGCGCGCAAGTATTGGGAGTCGATCTGTCGACCAATGCACTGAAAGTTGCCACACTGCACGCGCTGGAGGCACAGACGCCCAACGTGGAATACCGCGAGGTTAGTGCAGAGGCATTGGCCGCAGATCGCGCGGGCCAGTTCGACGTCGTGACCTGCATGGAAATGCTCGAGCATGTGCCGGACCCCGCTTCGGTAGTGCGAGCTTGCTCCGAGTTAGTCAGGCCGGGCGGCTGGGTTTTTTTCTCGACGCTGAACCGCAACCCGAAATCGTTTCTGTTTGCGATCGTGGGGGCTGAGTACCTTTTAGATTTGGTCCCACGCGGAACCCACGATTACGCAAAAATGATCCGTCCCAGCGAGTTGGCCGCTTACTGTCGCCAGTGTGGGTTAGAGCTGACCCACACACAGGGCTTGGAGTACAACCCGGTGACCAAACGGTATGCGCTGAGCACCAATACCTCCGTGAACTACATGTTTGCGGTGCGCAGACCTTTGTTGGAGCCTTGATGCAAACCTTTAAAAACATTGCGGCAGTCTTGTTTGATTTGGATGGCACGCTCATTGACAGTGCGCCCGACCTCGGTGCGGCTGCGGATCAAATGCGTGTTGACCGTGGTTTGCCCCCATTGCCCCTGGCGATATACCGGCCCATGGCGGGTGCAGGCGCGCGCGGCATGTTGAGTGTGGCATTCAATGCGACGATGGGCGACGCCAATTACGAGTCGATGCGTGAGGAGTTTTTTGGCAATTACGCCAGCCGTTTGACCCAAAGTACAACGGTTTTTGAGGGCATCCCCGAGCTGTTGCAAGCACTGGTGGATCGCAATGTGCGTTGGGGTGTTGTGACCAATAAGTCCATGCGGTTTACCGACCCGTTGACGCAAGCCATGCCCTTGTTTGCGAGTGCAGGGGCCATTGTGAGTGGTGATACGACAGCGCACGCCAAACCGCACCCAGCGCCGCTTTTGGAGGCGGCCCGGCAGATGGGGCTGGATGCCAAGCAGTGCCTCTATGTGGGAGATGATAAGCGCGATATTGTCGCTGGCTTGGCAGCGGGAATGCAAACGGTGGCGGCATGTTACGGCTACTTGGGTGATGCAGCCAACGTTCAAGCTTGGGGGGCCCATGCAACGATAGACGCTCCCATGGATTTGTTGGAATTGTTGGCGTTGGCGTGATGTGGTGGAGTGGTGGTGGTTACCGGCTAATCTGTTTTCTTCGCGGCAAGCGTGAGCCCTATGGGGACTTGCAGCTAATGTGTTTTCAATCTTGCTGCAATGCCCTAAACTCAAACCATAAATAAGTATCGGAATATCGGGAATGGGCGTTTATTCGACCGTCGTGTTTACAGACCTGCATGGCAGCACTGCCGTGTTTGAGGCGTTGGGTAACGTGCGTGCGGCCGAAACCGTGACCCAAATAACCACGTGGATAGCGCAACAATGCAATAGCCACGGTGGCACGGTGGTTAAGACATTGGGGGACGGCGTTCTGGCCATGTTTGCGGATCAACACAGCGCAGTTGCCGCCGTAGTTAGCCTTCAACGTGGCCACGCCAAGTGGTTGCTGCGTGCAGCTAATGATTTGCGCATGCCCATGCGTATTGGCGTCGCTAGTGGTGAGGTCGAAATGGTAAGTGGGGATTGTTACGGCGACCCTGTCAACGTGGCGTCGCGCCTGTGCGATTTGTGCGAGCCCAACCAAATATGGGCCAACGCAGCCACCCTGGAAAATGAGTCCGAAGTCGGGGGTACTTCATTTCGATTGCTCGGCCCCATCAGCATCCGGGGGCGTGCAGAGCCTTGTACCGTGTATCAGATCGAGTGGCGCGAAGAAGTGTCCTCGGACTTCCTCACCATGCAAGGCAATCTTGACCAAATCGTATCGTCCGGTGGCACCGATGCCCTTGGCCGCGAAATCGAACTATCCTGGCTGGGTGAGACCAAAAAATACCATGCATTCGACCTGCCGATTAGCATTGGCCGGGGGAAAAATGTCGACTTCTCGGTGGATGACAGGCGGGTTTCACGCACCCATGCCCGCTTGGAGTGGCGCAATGGGAGTGTGGTATTTGTGGACGCCAGTAGCTATGGCAGCTGGGTGCGTTTCAGCGGATCAGCGGGGGCTGACGTATTACTACGGCGTGAAGAATGTGTTTTGCATGGGCACGGTGAACTCGCACTGGGCGCCTCATTTGCTGACCCCAGCGTACCAACGGTAACCTTCAACATTCGTTAGGCGACTGGGCTTAGTGTTTCGCCCGGTATTCTGCGGATTGTCGCGTCATGGGCACGCTACGTCGATGGGAACCGTAGCGCGGCACCTAGTGACCAAAGGTTTGAGCCGGTTTGGTCTTGTAGAACGTCAGCGGCGTGCTTTTGGATTGTTTGGACACACCGGGCTTCATTCTGCCAACGACATGCATTTCGCAGGGTTTGCAATCAAAACGCAGCGTGAGCTTCTCGTTGTTGTGAATTAACTGCAGTGGCTCTGCTTTCACTGTGCCTTGCACACCCGTCACGCCCTTGGCCTGTTTGGGGCAGAGGCTGAGTGAAAACCGCACGCAGTGCTTGGTGATCATCAGGCTGACTTCGCCGAGTTCCTCATTGCTTTCATACGCCGCGTCGATCACTTTCACGCCGTGTTTGGCATAAAAGGCATGTGCTTTCTGATTGAATACATTGCCCAAGTAAGTCAATGCGTCGTCCGGGTATGGGGAAGGTGGTTCGGCAGCCGTTGCGCGCGGCAAGCGGCGGTGGGCATTGTCACGTACCACCTCCAGTGCCTCCACCGCTTCGCGGCGCAAAGGGTTTAGCACCGAGCTTGGAACAAACCACGGTTGTGAAAATGCGACCTGCACGTCGATCGCCGAGAAAATGGAGGCACCCATTTTTCCAATGTTCTCGGTCAAGCTGGCAGCCCAAAGGGCTTCGTCCTTGGCTAATTCGCGCGGCAGGGTGGTGTGTGCGGATGCGGTGTGACCGTCTTCGTCGGTCAATGTCAGTGTCATGCCGGCGGGGGACTCGGCAAGACGCGCCCAAACACCAATTCGGCGGTCGCTAGACTTGCGCTCCAGCACGCGAACCCAGTCCACGTCGCGGTTGCGGTTGACTTCAGTGCCCTTGCGCAGGTCTTTTAACTGCGCCAAAGGGTCCTTGGGGAAAACGCGCCACGTGCGCTGTGCACCGGCCTTGGGTTTGCCGACGGGCTCTGCACGGTTAATGGCCAATCCAACAAGTTCTTTTTGAAGGTCGTAGTAACACAGGCCATCACCATTGTGCAAAACGGCGTCGCTATGAATGGTTTCAAGCTCCACCCAGTTCGGGCCTAGCTGCGTCACGTAGGCAATGGCCTGACCCGGATTTTTGGGCGTGTCGAACGCACCGATGTCTTCTTTGCGACCCTGGACAAAGTAGTCGGTGAATTCGCGGTTGAAGTTTTGGTTAGGGTCGGGGGTGAAGGTGAATGTGGTGCGGCCGCTGCTAGCCGGGGCGAGGGGCTGCGCCGAATGCTGACGGTCTTCGATCAAGGCATCCAGCAGCTTGCGGTAATGGGCTGTGATGTTTTTGACATAGCCCATGTCTTTGTAGCGCCCTTCAATCTTGAAGCTGCGCACGCCGGCATCCACCAGCGCGGCCAGGTTTTCGCTCTGGTTGTTGTCTTTCATGGATAGCACATGCTTGTCATGTGCTACAAAGCCGCCCTTGGCGTCGACCACTTGGTACGGCAGGCGGCATGCTTGGCTGCATTCACCGCGGTTGGCGCTGCGCCCGTGATGGGCATGGCTGATGTAGCACTGTCCGCTGTAGGCAACGCACAGCGCACCATGGACGAAGAACTCTAGGGCACAGCGTGCGGGGTTGGTTACCGCGCGAATGGCCGCAATCTGCTCTACGGTGAGTTCGCGCGCCAGGACGATTTGGGATAGCCCGACATCTTGTAAAAACCGGGCTTTTTCGGGTGTACGAATGTCGGTTTGTGTACTGGCGTGCAGTTGAATGGGAGGTAGGTCTATCTCCAGCAGGCCCATGTCTTGGATGATGAGGGCGTCGACGCCGGCGTCGTACAGCTGCCAGGCCAGTTTGCGCGCTCCCTCCAACTCGTCGTCACGCAATATCGTGTTCATCGGGACAAAAATACGGCTATTGAAACGGTGGGCATGGCGGGCCAGACGCGCAATGTCGCTGACGCTGTTGTCAGCGCTGGAGCGGGCCCCAAAAGACGGCCCACCGATGTAGACTGCATCGGCGCCGTGGTTGATGGCTTCAATACCAATGGCTAGATCGCGTGCGGGAGCCAGTAGCTCTAGCTGAAAATCGGGGAGGGACATGGCGCAATTATCTTTCAGAGTAGCCCAGGTATAAAAAAACGCGGCCCAAAGCCGCGTTTTTTGTTGAAGCCGCTGTAGGCTAAGACTTACTCGACCTTGGCTTTGCCGCGCAGGGTTTCCTGGAACTTGGCCATTTTTTGCTGCAACAGTTGTTGTGAAATTTGAGGTTTTACATCCTCAAACTTTGGTAACTGGGCCGCCCGTGTGTCCTCGAGGCGGATGATGTGATAACCGAACTGGCTTTTCACAGGCGTCTCGGTGAATTTGCCTTTGCCCAGTGCAACCAGAGCCTCGGTGAATTCTTTTACGTAGCTGTTGGGGCTGGCCCAGTCCAAGTCACCACCCTTAGCGGCTGAGCCTGGGTCTTTGGAGAGCTTCTTGGCCAAATCTTCAAACTTGGCGCCTTTTTTTAGCTGGGCAATGATCGATTTTGCCTGGTCTTCCTTTTCCACCAGAATGTGGCGGGCCTTGTATTCTTTGCCCGAGTTGGCTGCAGCAAAGCGGTCATATTCCGCCTTGGCCTCTTCGTCGGTGACCGGATTTTTCTTTTGGAAGTCAGTAAAGAGTTCGCGGATCAGGATGGACTGCTTGGCCAACTCAATTTGGCTCTTGAAGTCTTCGGTTGAGTCCAAGCCACGGGCCACTGCCTCTTGCATAAAAATTTCGCGAGCAATGACTTCGTCGCGCAGCTGAACTTGCATCTCAGGGGTGACGGGACGGCCGGAGCGAACAACCTGCTGCTCCAGTGCCTCGATGCGCGACTTGGGCACAGGCTTGCCGTTCACGATCGCCACATTCTGGGCCAAGGCAGCAGGCGCCAAGGCCGCCAACATCGCAGCGGCTGCAAGGGTGGACAAAATTTGCTTTTTCATGCGGTTTCCTTCAGGGGGGGACTATTCAAAAATTATGAAAATGAAGCCTTGGCAGCGGGTGCGCCCGGGTTTGTCTATTCGGTCTCAATCGCCAAGGCATGCAGTCCTTGGTCGATGAAATCTTGCAGCGCATCATACACAAGGCGGTGGCGCGCAACACGGGTCTTGCCGGTAAATTGTTGTGAAGCTATGCGCACTCTGAAATGGGTGCCAAAACCGGTGCCATTGGACCCGGCGTGGCCACTGTGCTGGTGGCTTTCATCCAATACTTCCAAGCGGGTGGGTCCTAGGCGCTCACGAAGGCGCTGTTCGAGCTGGGACACGGTGGGGGCAGCAGTGGTCATGGTTTTGGCTCTGCGTCAGGCGTTTCGTTGGCTTGGATGTGGGGCGCAATGTAGATGCCTTGGCCGATGATAAATGCCAAGGGAAACACATAACCCCACAATTTGAATGATACCCACGCTTCGGTGCTGTAGTAGAGCACCACATAGGCGTTGATGGCGGACATAAACAAGCAATATCCGATCCAAATGAGGTTGAGCCGCTGCCATACGTTTTCGGGCAGGGCCAATTGGCTGCCCAGCATCATCTTCAGCACATTTTTACGTGCACCCCATGCCGTGGCCGCAAGGCCAATAGCCATGGCGGCGTAGAGAACGGTGGGCTTCCACTTAATGAACCGCTCGTCGTGCAATGCCAGTGTCAGGGCGCCAAACACCAAAATTAGCGCCAAGGTTATCTTGTGCATGGCTTGCAACTTGCGGTCCATGGCATAGATGATGGCCATTTGCAGCACGGTCGCCGCCATCAATACACCGGTGCCGACATAGATGTCGTACGCCTTGAAGGCGCCGAAGAACAGCAATATCGGAAAAAAGTCGATCAGTATTTTCATGTAGGTGTGAAGTGTAGCGAGGCCGAGTTCATGCAGTAGCGCAGCCCAGTCTCAGTAGGGCCGTCGTCGAACAAATGCCCCAGGTGCGCGCCGCAGTCAGGGCACAGCGCCTCGGTGCGCACCATGCCGTGCGCGTGGTCCGTCCGGGTGGCTACTGCGTCGGAGGTTGCGGACTGGTCGAAGCTGGGCCAGCCGCAGCCGGCGTCAAATTTGGACTGCGATGCAAACAAGACTTTGTCGCAGCACACACAGTGGTAGACGCCGTCCTTGAATTGGTCCGCATGCTTGCCGGTAAATGGGCGCTCCGTAGCCGCATGGCGGGTGACCTCAAAAGCCACCGCTTCGGCGCCCTTGGCCTCTAAGTCAACCTTCCATTCGGCATCGGATTTGTCAACGGGGTATTTCATGGTTCAATTTTTTCTCAAAGGTGGAGTCACAAAAAAATCACGAACTGCAACTAATGGCAATAGTACCCGCCCAGTCGGGTGGGAAGCCAGCGTAGGCTTGCAGCCCTGGGTGCTCGTCAAATGGTCGCTCCAGCACCGATTGCAGCTGGGTCAAGACCGAATAATCCTTGGTCTTCGCTGCTTGGATGGCCAATTCGCCCAAATGGTTCCGCAGAACGTACTTGGGGTTGGTTTTTAGCATCAAATCGGCCGCTTGCCCTCGTGGAATTTGCGCAAGGTGCTCTGAATATTGTAGCAACCAGCGGTCAAATGCGTTCCGGTCAACAAACAGGTCCCGTACCGATTCGTCGTCTGGCTTGCCGTCTTTGGCCCAATGGCTCAGTCTGCGCCAGAAGATGGTGTAGTCCACACGGTCGGTAGCCATGTGCTGCAGCAGTTCGTCTGCCAGGGCGCGCAATCCTTCGCGCGGCTGCGCAAATCCCAGCTTGGCCGCCATGCAGCGGTCAAAAGCCATTGGGTACTGCGTCTTGAAGGTTTCCAGTGCAGCCACCGCCAGGGCCTGGTCTTCTATTAAAGGCATCAAGGCCTGCCCCAGACAAAATAGGTTCCAGTAGGCCACGTTGGGCTGCTTATAAAAAGCATAACGGCCCTGTGTGTCGTAATGGTTGCAAATGTGGCCAGGGTCAAACGCGTCCATGAACTGGAACGGGCCGTAGTCAATGGTCAAGCCCAAAATACTCATGTTGTCGGTGTTCATCACGCCGTGGCAAAAACCGGTTGCCTGCCACTGAGCCACCATGTCGGTCGTGCGAAGGGTGACGGCATGCAGTAGCACTGCGTAGGGGTTGCCGCCGAACAGAGACGATTCGAGGCAATGTGGGTAGTGCTGCGCGATAACGTAGTCCGCCAAGGTTTTTAACTGCGCTTGGTGGCCGTGGAATGAAAAATGCTCAAAGTGGCCAAACCGGATAAAGCTGGGCGCCAGCCGCGCCACCACGGCCGCTGTCTCGGTTTGTTCGCGGTACACAGGATAGCCCGAGCCCATCACGCTGAGTGCGCGTGTGGTGGGGATGCCCAGCGCAAACATGGCTTCGCTGCATAGAAACTCGCGGATGCTGGAGCGCAGCACCGCTCGGCCGTCGCCCATGCGGGAGTAGGGCGTCAGGCCCGCGCCCTTGAGCTGAACTTCATAGGCAACGCCGCCATTGTTCGCTGGCGGGGTGACCGCTCCCAGCAGCGCCGCACGGCCGTCGCCCAGTTGTCCGGCCCATTGGCCAAACTGGTGGCCGCTGTAGACACTGGCTCCCAGCTGCGCGCCGGGTGGAGTGGTATTGCCGCACAGCACCTGCTGCCATGCGTCGCTTTGCAGGCACTGCGCATCGAGCCCCACCAGCGCGGCCGCGCCGGAGCTGTACGCCACCAAATACGGAGCGGGCAAGGGCTGCAGTTCCACGGGGGTGATGAAGTCCGCGCCAAGGGCGGCGTAGCCTTTGCCCCACTGCCAGCCAGGGGGTAAGTGTGCGTCAGAGTGAGCGTTTACTTTCATGGCGCTATTGTCGGATAGCCCCGGGAAACCCCTTTTTGCCAAGGTCAAAGCAAAGACTTGGGCGGCGCGCGCATGTGGTTGGGTTGTATGCACGGTGGTGTCGCCTGCGCGAAAGGCGGTTTGCCATTTTTGTTAACAAACTACTATGATGATCGTCCACCCACCAACGCCAAGAGGAGTGCACATGCTAGGGTTAATGCAAAACCAACAATTGCTAATTTCGTCGCTGATTGAGTTTGCGGAGCGACACCATGGCGAAGGCGAAGTCGTGTCCCGCCGGGTCGAGGGTGACCTGCACCGCTACACCTACAAAGACGTT
>JBBRNS010000146.1:0-9842 GCA_038230175.1 Burkholderiales bacterium | reverse complement strand
GCATCAGGGTAAACCTACCCAAAGCGTAAACACTGAGTCAGGGGGGTGACGTATATTTTGTTTGGGGAGTGTTGCCCGGCACTTGCGTCGACGCATAGGGGCGTGGCCGGTGGTACGCTCCACCTCCATGAAGAACTGGTTTCACCGCACCGTCTTGTCGCGCCGCTGGGCTACCTTTTTGGTTCTGGGCCTGAGTTTTTTGCTGTTTGGCGTCAGCTCGGTCAACCTGTTTTTTGTGGGGCGGGCCAACTTTGAGTTGATCGCGCAAAACGGCTGGCAGGCGCTGGTGGACGGCGGCGCACAGCAGCTGTTGGAGCTGGTACTCACGGGCTACCTGAGTATGGCGTCCTACGTGGTTTTCAAGGCCTGCGAGGCGCGTTTGGTGCGCTGGTTGATAGACCCGCCTTAAGGGTGGGCATTGCCTTTAGCGCCGCTTTGTCCCGATCGCTGCCGTTTACTGCAGCGGCACGCGCATTTTGAGAACGCGTTTCACCAGCCATTGCGTGCCCTCGGTGCGCCCAATAGCCCATTCAAAATACAGATAACCCGCGTCTGCGCGCAAGGTGGGCCACAAGAGTGAGCCAGCCATCTCGGGCGCACTGGCGGGCTCGGCAAACGCCACCCGAAAGACCGGGTCGCCGCTTTGCGTGGTTTGGGTGATGGTTAATTTATTCGGATCGTCTTGGTTGGTGATAAACCAAAGGCGGGCATCACACAGCAACTGCAAACCGGGCTCCCATTCACCTTGGCGCGTGTAGGGAACCCGTTTGGAGCCTGTTTTATCCAGGGTGAAGCGCAGGTCTCGGTTGTACGGGTCTGGCTCGACGGACTGGAACATGGTTTTGCAGGCATCGGCGCGGTGGGTGTCGACAGTGCGTAGGCGCCAGTCGTCCAAGGTATAGGCAGTCTCCGGCACGTAATCGACCGATTCCAACAATTCAGTCACGCTGTGCTTGGGCGGTGGCAACACCAGCGGGGGCTGCGGCGTGCGGGGTGGTCGGCAATCACCGACCAGCCGGTCGTTCAGGGCCGTGCGCCGATTTTTCGCATGCCAGTCGGCAAGCGTTCGGGGGATGGCCTTTTGCAACAGACCAGACGACTGAAGTTCGGTTGCCGCAACGCGCTGGCTTGCATCGTCGATCGAGAGGTGGCGGCCAGCCGTGTCGGAAGGCGCCTCGTAGGCGGCCAAGTTGGCGGCCGTCAGCGCCGCCGGTGCCTGTTCGGCCGCAATGGATTCCCAGCCATCGGCGCTGTGGCGCAAAAAAACATATGGCAATTCGGGGCAACCGTAGGCGTCACTGGTGTCTTGCGTCGGGCGGCCGTAGACCACAAGGTAGGGTGTGCCATCCACAACATCGAGCAGCACCGGGGTGAAATAGCGCGCACCTTGCCACACGATGGGCTGCTGCGTGTCCGGATGGCGAAACGACAGCTTGAACTGGTTGTTGGGGCTCTTTTGGTACGCCAGGTAATAGGGCAGGGTGGTGCTATTGCCCTCCATGCTGACCGTAACCGTGCGTCCGTCGTGTAGCCGGGTGTCTTGCGTCCACGCGATGGTTTCGGCCAACACCCCATGGCTACCTACGGTCAGTGCCAGCATTGCGATCCATTGGGCTGCGTGCCGTGTCCATCCAAGTGTCATCTGGTGCTCCAAGAGAAATGGCTTTCAATTTACCGTGTTTATCGGCTGCTTCTTCACATTGCCGCAACACTGTAAACATTGGCCCCGTGCTGGCGTTGCGGTGGCCGCGCTCGCCTACACTTGCGCGACCCAGACCGCTTTTGTACCTGTCATTACCGATGCCTATTGCCGCCATGAAATTGCCGAATACTCCGTCTATTGTCTTTGCTCTCGCTTGCCTTAGCGCCGCGCCTTTTGCTGCCGCTGCGCCTCTGGCCAACGAAGCCTCTGTCGAGGTTGGGGTGGCTGACTACCGCTACCAGGAGCCCAACCTGGGTGTGGTGCTCAAAGGTTTTCAGTCGTACCTGGCTGGTCGCTATGCCTATGGCATTGACAGCAACAAACACCTGGTTGTCGATGGCCGCTGGTCCGGCGGACCGCTGGATTACGCGAGTGATGGCAGCGGCACCAATGCGGGCCAGCCCAATTATTTGCTGGACCTGCGGGGCATGGTTAGCCTGCGCAGCAACGCAGGCTTTGGTTTTTTTGATACGTATGTTGGCCTGGGCACGCGCTATTTGGTCAACGACGGAGCCGGCCGCTTCACCACCACAGGGGCTTACGGATACACCCGTTTGAGCCGTTACCAATACGTGCCATTGGGTGTAACCTTGCATACCCACAACAACACGCTGGAGACCAACCTGGAACTGAATGTGTTGCTACAAGGCAAGCAAACGTCGTATCTGCAAGGCTATACCGCCCAAAATCCCCAGAAAAAGGGCACGGGTTTTCGCACCAGCATGCTGTTCAAAAAAGACAAATGGGCGCTGGGCCCTTATGCCCAATTTTGGAACGTTCCAGACTCCGAGATCGATGCCGGCTTTTACGAGCCGGCCAACACCACCAGGGAGGTGGGCGTCAAATTGCGTTACGATTTTTAGCCGATCGGCTATAAACGCAGCAGGCAAGCGCCCTAGGGGCCCCATTCGCACTTTGTCTTTTGGATCGGCTGATGATTATGAAAATCGCACTTTATTTACCCGCGTGTGTTGCCCTTGTGTTGGCCGGCGCCAGCTTGGCAGCCCACGCAGCGTCGACCGAGGCCAATGCGGCGGCCCCCGCCCAAGCGCCGGCGAAGGTGTGCGAAACCGCCGTGACCGTGGCCATCCACAAGGCGCGCGGAAACGGCATCAAACAGGTGC
Organism: Burkholderiales bacterium; assembly: GCA_038230175.1. Lineage (GTDB taxonomy): Bacteria > Pseudomonadota > Gammaproteobacteria > Burkholderiales > Burkholderiaceae_C > Allorhodoferax. Next base: position 7,016 of record JBBRNS010000146.1, on the reverse strand, counting down.
AATTTATGGCGTCCAAGCAGGCCCCGGGTAAAGCGGCTGCGGCTGCGCAGTCGGGCGAGACCAGCCTGCAGGGCGAAGGGCGCTACCAAGGCGCGGGCGGCCCAGTTGATTTTTCGTACCACTGCACACTGGATCCGCAGGGCAAAGATGCGCCCGGCGTGATATTCAAGGAGGTGGGCGAACCGTCGCGTGCGGTCGAAAAGCCGTGGCAGGCCGACATGACCAATTTGTCGCCCGAGGCCTGCGAGGCTGCGGTTGCCAGCGCGGTAACCGACAAGTATTCACGGGCGACGAATTTGGTGCTGTCGTCCAAGTCTCGCCAGCTCAAGCCCGCGCCCAATGGTCAAACCTATATGCATGGGCAAGGTTCTGCACAAAAAGCCGATGGCATGCGCCCCAGCGCCTTTACCTACCGCTGCGAGCTCAATACCGCTAGTGGCAAGTTCATGGGTGTGCAGATCGACTGGCTGGACTAGCCCAAGCGGCCTGTGCCGCCATCACTTATGTATTGAGTTCTAGTGCGGCCAGTTGCTCGGCCGCCTCATAGGCCTGCAATGCGTCCACCACGTCTTGCAGGTCGCCTTCCATGATCTGCAGCAGTTTGTACAGCGTCAGGTTGATGCGGTGGTCGGTGAGGCGCCCTTGCGGAAAGTTGTAGGTGCGAATGCGGTCGCTGCGGTCGCCCGTACCAATCAGACTTTTGCGCTCAGCGGCGTCTTTGGCAGCGCGTTCGGCACGGTCTTTTTCGTGAATACGGGCGGTCAGCACTTTCAGGGCTTGCGCTTTGTTGCTGTGCTGGCTGCGTCCGTCTTGGCATTCGGCCACGATGCCGGTAGGTAAGTGGGTGATACGCACCGCAGAATCGGTCTTGTTGATGTGCTGACCACCGGCGCCACTGGCCCGGTAGGTGTCAATGCGCAGGTCTGAAGGGTTGATCTTGATGGCTTCGTGCTCATCCGGCTCGGCCAGTACCGCCACCGTGCAGGCACTGGTGTGAATGCGGCCCTGGGTCTCGGTCGCTGGTACCCGCTGCACGCGGTGGCCACCCGATTCAAACTTGAGCGCGCCATAGGCCCCGGTGCCGTTGTGGTGGCCTTCCATGCGCACCACCACCTCTTTGTAGCCGCCCAGCTCACTTTGGGATTCGCTCACGACCTCGGTCTTCCATCCGCAGCGGTCCGCGTAGCGGGAGTACATGCGCAGCAAGTCAGCGGCAAACAGGGCCGATTCGTCACCGCCCGTGCCAGCGCGGATCTCGACAAAGGCGGGGCGGGCGTCGTCCGGGTCTTTGGGTAGCAGCATGCGCTGCAGTTCGGATTCAATTTGCGTGATTTCAGTGTTGGTGCTGGCAATTTCTTCTTCGGCCATCTCTGCCATGTCGGGGTCGGCCAGCATCTCTTTTGCACCCACTAGGTTGGACTCTAGCTGCTGGTAGCGTGCCCAGCGCGAGGCCACGGCGGCCACATCGGTGTGTTCGCGCGAGAGCTTGAGGAACTGCTCCATGTCTTTCATGATGTCTTCGCGCGAGAGCAAAAATTCTAACTCGCCCAGGCGGTCGGTGTAGCGGGCTAGTTGTTGGCGCAAAAATGGTTTCATGGGGGCTTGGCAAAAAAAGGAGAAAACGGGGGGCGCAGAAAGCGCGGGGGCGACTGGCTGTGCCGGTCGCGCCGGCGAGGTTGGCGAGGCGGGCGTCGCTAACGCTCTCGGCGCAAGAAAAAGTGCTCGATGGCGTGGCTGGCGCGCTCGCGGGCCTGCGCGTCACCCGTATGCAACTCGGCCATGGCGCCATGCAGCATTTTCTGGCTCAAACCTTTGGCCAGTGTTTCCAGCACCGCGTCCACTGGCTCGCCTTTGGCCAGCAGCCGGCGGGCGCGCGCCAATTCCACGGTGCGCCACACATCGGCCTGGGCATTGAGTTGCTGGATCAGGGGCACGCTGCTGCGCTGGTCGACCCAGTGCATAAAGCTTTGCACCCCGGCGTCCACAATCGCCTCGGCCTGGGCTACTGCGGCTTGGCGGTTGGCTTGGGCGGTTTGCACCGCGCTGGCGAGGTCGTCAACGGTGTACAGATACACGTCGCCCAAGGCTTTGACCTCTGCTTCAATGTCGCGCGGTACTGCCAGGTCAACCATGAACATGGGCCGGTGGCGGCGCTTTTTGATGGCGCGTTCTACGGCACCCAGTCCAATAATGGGCAATGTGCTGGCAGTGCAGCTGATGACGGCGTCAAATTCATGCAACCGGTCGGGCAGGTCGGCCAGGCGCATTACCTCACCGCCAAAGCGGCTGGCCAGCTTTTCGCCACGCTCTAGCGTGCGGTTGGCAATGGCGATGGCGCGTGGGTTTTTGGCGGCAAAGTGTGTGGCGCACAGCTCAATCATTTCGCCCGCACCGACAAACAGTACTTTGATTTGGGCCAGGTCTTCAAACAAATTGCCGGCCAGGCGCACGGCTGCCGCAGCCATACTGATGGAATGGGCGCCAATCTCGGTCGAGGTGCGCACGTCTTTGGCCACCGCAAATGAGCGCTGGAACAACTGCGACAGCGTGGTTCCCAGTGCACCGGCGGCCTCGGCCGCACGCACCGCGTCTTTGAGCTGCCCCAGGATTTGGGGCTCGCCCAGCACCATAGAGTCCAGCCCGCTGGCAACCCGAAAGGCGTGGCGCGCGGCCAAGCCGTCTTGAAGGCTGTAGGTGTGGGCGCGCAGCATGTCGGCCGAGAGGCCGGCCGTATTGGCCAGCCAAACCAAGGTGGGCTCCATCTCGGCCTGGTCTCCGGCGCAGTAAATCTCGGTGCGGTTGCAAGTGGACACGATGGCCGCTTCCGGGTTGCGGCTCAGGGTCTGGCGCAGGCCGTGCAGGCTGGGCTCGATTTGGTCCCCTGCGAACGCAAACCGTCCCCGCAAATCCAATGGTGCGGTGGTGTGGTTGATGCCTAAGGTCCAGACGGCCATTTTTGGGAAAATTTGCGGTGCAGGGCGCGCGGTGGCGCAACTCTGTCATATTTGGATTCACTGAGGATTATAAAATCGTCTTCTCCACCACCAACCTCGGCCCGCATGGGCTATGCCTTTATGGGCCCTTTGGACCTGATCAATCACTTTCTGAATTTCCTGGCACCGGCCTTGGTCGTGGGGTCGCTTTTGGCCTTGGTAGCGCCATTTTTTAACAAAAAATGGCGCTCAGCCCACGCCGTTATTGTGCAAGCAGCTATCAATAGTGTAGCGGGTATGCTGGCGTTGGGGCTGGGCTTATGGTACTTTGGGCATGACGCCAAGGTGGCTACTTACGGCGCCATGGCGGTTTGCGGGGCCAGTGTGCAGTGGTGGTTTCTGCGCAGGGGCCACTAATGGGCGCCGGGCGGGCTGCTCCAAATGGGCTTGAGCCCCTGGGCTGATGTCCATTCAAACCCTGCTCATGCCGTCTATCAGTGAACGGCTACTGTCCGAACGGCGCTTGGAGCAACAGCGCGCCGAGGCGGAGCAGCGGCGCAAAGCCGCGGGTCTGCCCCATGAGGTGCACTACTTTCACCAGGTTGACGACCCGTATAGCGCATTAGCCGCTACGGCCCTGCAACTGTTGGTGGCGCGTTATGACGTCACGGTATGCCCCCATGTGGTTGGGCCCGTGCCTGACACGGCTGCACCCGAGCGCGACAAGCTGGTTGCCTATAGCCGCCGCGATGCGCAATTGCTGGCACGCCACTGGGCCTGTCTTACACTGATCCAGGGCGCCAGCCGTCGCCGCGCAACTGCGCCGACGTTGCTGGCGTATTGGTCGCAGCCATCGAGGACGGCCGGTTTTTAGAGCTGGCTGCATCGTTGTCGCAGGCTCTGTGGGAGCACCCGGATGGTCCTATTGCAGACTTGGCGGCAACCAAAGGCCTGCGCCAGGCCCACCCTAACGCGGTGCAGGACCACCAGAGCGCGTCGGATGCCCTGCGTGCGCATTGGGGCCATTACCTGGGTGCGACTTTTTACTACGGCGGCGAGTGGTACTGGGGCTTAGGCCGCCTGTACCACCTGGAGCTGCGGCTGCAGGGCCTTTGCCAGCGGCACATTGGCACGTTTGAGCTGATGTTTGCGCCCAGCCACGATTTGCGGACCCCGGTGGATTTGCCCAATGCCCCGGTGATCGACTTTTTCTTCTCAGTGCGCAGCCCGTATTCGGCCATCGTGGCGCAGCGGGTGTTTGCCCTGGGCCGCCTCACTGGCTCGCCGGTGCGCCTGCGGTTTGTCTTACCCATGGTGATGCGGGGTTTGCCGGTACCCAAGGCCAAGCGGCGCTACATCGCCCTGGACGCGGCGCGGGAGGCCCGTGCGCGCGGCATTCCATTTGGTCGTATCAATGACCCATTGGGTCTGGCCACCGAGCGGGGCTTAGCGCTGATTCCGCTGGCGGAACGATTCGGCAAGGGACAAGCGTATGTCTTGTCTTTCTTGCAGGGTGTGTGGACCGAAGGTATTGACGCGGGCAGCGACCGCGGTCTGCGCCGCATTACCGAGCGTGCCGGATTGGCATGGAGCTCGGTGCAAGAGGCCTTGCGTGACGAAGGCTGGCGCGCCACAGCTGAGGCCAACCGCCAGACGATGGCGACGATGGGGTTGTGGGGTGTGCCATCATTTCATGTGAATGGTGTTGCAGTTTGGGGGCAGGACCGACTTTGGGTGGTGCAAGAGGCTGTGCTCGCTTACCATCAGGCCACAACACGACCTTGATGGGAGAAACATGGCAATGGATCAGGAACGCAAGCTGCGCCGAAAGCGCAAACTCAGGCGTGAACTCAGGGTATGGGGCATTGCCGCACTCTTGTTGGTAACGGCCCTGTCGTTGGTAAGTTCGGTGACCATTGACTATTTGGAGCAGCATTTAGACAACCCGCAAGAGCAACCTGGCCAAGCGCCGCCAGAGACACGCCCGCGCTCTGGAGCTAACGCGCTGCGCAACGCTTATTTTGGTGACTTGCATGTGCACTCCAGCATGTCGCTTGACGCCAACGTGTTTGATGCCCGCAACGGCCCCCGCGCCGCCTACCGTTTCGCCAAAGGAGAATCCTTTGCCTTGCCCGGAAGCGGCATTCGCCAAAAGCTGTTGGTGCCGCTGGACTTTGCCGCGGTAACGGACCAAGCCGAAAGTTTTGGCCCCATCCACCAGTGTTACGACAAGGCCAGCAGCAACTACTGGTCGATCAACTGCATGGGGGTGCGCTACCAGGTGGCGTTTGTGTTCTCGAATCTGTTTTTCAATGGGCAGCAAAGCGGCTCGAAATTGGCTGCTTACGACACCGGCATGTGTGGTGTGGGCGGCAAGGTCTGCGTAGTTGGCGCCAAGGGCGTGTGGCAAGACATGCAGGCCGCCGCACGTGAAAACTACGAACCTGGCACCTTCACGACCTTCAACGCGTTTGAGTACAGCCCTACGCTGGCCCGGGGCGGCAGTTTGCACCGCAGCGTGATCTTTCGGGGTGATGTGGTTCCCAACAACGTGTTTTCTGCCATGGACGGGTTTGTAGAAGACCTGTTTCGCTGGTTGGATGCCCAATGTACCGGTGCGTGCAAGGCGCTGACCGTCGCTAGTGGGTCCAACTTTTCGTGGGGCCTGATGTTTGGCGATACCAACAGCGACGGCACGCCGCTCACCGCTGCTACCGTCGCCTTGCGCAAGCGCTACGACGCTTTGGTCGAAGTGTTCCAGGCCAAGGGCAGCAGTGAGTGCACCGCTGGTGTGGACGGGGCGGATGCGCACTGCAATTTTGAAAATGTCTTCCCGGCTTGTACGGCGGACGACGCGCAGGTGAACCCCCAAACCGGTCAACACAGCGGTCGCTGCGTTGCGCCCTCCGATACGGTGCGCAGCACCCTGAAAAAAGGCCTCGTGGGCGAGTCTCAGTCGGGCCTGAATCCTTACAAACTGGGCATCATGGCCGGGTCGAACACCCACAACGGCACGCCGGGTGACACCCAAGAAAACACTTGGAATGGCTACGCCGGTGTCAGCGACGCTTTGCCGGAGCAGCGCCTGGGCCACAAACGCAGCCTGCTGTCCCGCATGGTCGGGCTGTCCCCCAGCACGCTCAACCCCGGTGGGCTGACTGGCGTGTGGGCCGAAGAAAACACCCGCGAAGCAATTTGGGACGCCCTGCACCGCAAAGAAACCTTTGGCACCAGCGGCACCCGGGTGCGTGCACGCTTGTTCGCCAGCTTTGATTTTCCGGACGACCTGCATACCCGACCCGACGCCGTGCGCATCGCCTACCAAAAAGGTGTTCCCATGGGGGGTGAATTGCCCCATGCAGGCTTGGGCCAGGCGCCATCGTTTTTGGTGATGGCAGCGCGTGATCCCAACTCGGCGCCCTTGCAGCGTATTCAGGTGGTTAAAGGCTGGGCCATTGGTAATCAAGCCAAAGAGCAGGTGTATGACGTGGTGTGCTCAGACGGTATTCAGCCCGACGTGGCCACCAACCGCTGCCGCGACAACGGCGCTACCGTCAATCTGAGCGACTGCAGCATTGCCACCGACAAAGGTGCCGCCACGCTGGCCACCACCTGGCGCGACCCCGACTTTGACCCCCACGCTCCGGCTTTTTACTATGTGCGGGTGCTGGAAAACCCGGTGTGCCGCTACAGCCAGCGTGATGCGCTCAAGGCCAATGAAGAGCATCCGGCCAATGTGCCAGCCACCATCCAGGAGCGGGCGTGGACGACGCCGATTTGGTATGGATCCAAAAATCCCTGATTGTTGCTATTAAAATAATAGCTTCTTGCGCTTGATTGGCGAGGGCTAGACGGGTATTTGACACAAAATCCGTAACTACTCAGCTCCCAATGAGTCAGGCCATCGTCCGCTATGAAATAGTGAGCGACAATGCGTTGTAATGCCAAACCTGCCCGATCTCAGCCAACTTAGTCATGCGCAAAAGGACGAGTTGATCAGGAAGCTATGGCCCTTGCAGCAACAGGTGCAAGACCTCATGGCCCAGATGGCAGTGATGCAAGATCGGATCAAACAGCTCGAAG
>JBBRNS010000145.1:0-9842 GCA_038230175.1 Burkholderiales bacterium | reverse complement strand
GAGGATGTTGAGGCGTTGCTGCCTTGGAATGTGCGCATAGCAGATTTATCGGGCGAAACGGCCGATTGACTTACTGGGGTTTGTGGAGCACTTACGTTTGGCCTTCGTTTGAAATAGGCAATAAAAATGCCTGGTATCTCTCGATACCAGGCATTCAATATTGGTGGGACGTGCGGGGGTCGAACCCACGACAAACGGATTAAAAGTCCGCTGCTCTACCAACTGAGCTAACGTCCCGACAGAAAGAGTTATATGAATTTACCCTATCCTGCGAAGCCTCAAATTATAGCGTTATTTAGTCTCGGTTTTACGCAAGTCTGAAATTTTATCGATCACCCAACCGGCCGCGCACAGGCCAAAGGTCGCGGTGACCGAGACTACCGAACCATATCCATGGCAATTCAAACTACTGTCCGCCTGAACCTGGCAGGAAGCGTCGGCGGCCTGCACGGGCTCAGTACTAAAAACACAGGCAACGCCCATCTTCCTCCCCCTCTGCGGAGCACCATGGGATTTACGCAAGCGGTAGCGGACTTGAGCCAACAAAGGGTCATGGGTCGTGGCACTCAAATCCGTGATATCCACTTTGTGGGCATGCCGCTTGCCGCCGGCGGCCCCGACACTGATAAAAATCACCTTGCACCGACGCGCCCAATCAGCCATGGCGGTCTTGGCCCGCACCTGGTCACAGGCGTCAATGACCGCCGTCACATCGAGAGGAAGAATCGATGGCCAGTTGTCAGCGTCTACAAAGGTATCAACACATTGAACCTGGCAATGGGGGTTAATAAGCGCAATGCGTTCGTGCATGGCCGTCACTTTCGCCATACCAACGGTTGGTGTAAGCGCATGCACTTGGCGGTTGATATTGGGCTCCGCCACATGGTCCATGTCGACCAGCGTAATTCGGCCAACCCCACTGCGCGCCAAGGCCTCAGCAGCCCACGAGCCTACGCCTCCAATGCCAACCACTGCGACGTGGGCTGCACGCACCGCAGCACCACCGTTGATCCCGTACAGCCGATCCAAACCGGAGAATCGTCTCACTATGTCAGCGTCGAGGCTGGCTGAATTCAACGCTATGGGTTCCACTAACACATCAAAAAATATTACTACTTGAACCGTGCTAAGCGGTCCTTGGCGGCAACAGCTGCTTCGGTATTTGGGTACTTCGCAATCAGTTCCTCAAGTGTCTTGCGCGCCGCTTTACTGTCTTTCATTTCCAGCTGGCAATTGGCCATCGCCAAAATCGATTCAGGAACCCGCATGTGGTCTGGCGCACCAGCAACCAGCGCGCGAAAGCTGGCCAATGCCTCTTTGTAGCTTTTGACCGCATATTGGGCGTTACCCAACCAAAACAGAGCCGAGGTGCGGTAGCCGGTTGTGGGGTAGCGGTTTAGAAAATCAACGAAGTTGAGTTGCGCGTTGCTAAAGTCGCCCTTGCGAAACACACCCAATGCAGCCTCGTAATCCCGTTTCTCGGCCGTTTCAACCGAAAATTCGCGGCCGTCCACCGTGACGCGCGCAGGCTCGAACTTGCGAAGGCGCTCTGTCAGCAACTGGTTCGTGTCTTTTTCAGTCCGTTGAAATTCCGACAGATCACGGACCATCTGCTCATTTTGCCCCCGCAGTTTGGCCATGTCCGTGCGAACAAGTTCTAGCTGGTTTTGCAGCTCCAGCAGGCTGCGTCGCAGCTGCGCCGTATCGTCTGCGGAGCGTTGAACCTCCTCAGCGATCTTTTTGTCGGCGTCAATCCTCACCGATTCGATCTTTTGCCGCACGTCCAAAATGGCGCGCCTGGCTTCATCGTCTTCAAACAGCCCTGCACTGGCATTGCTTGCAACCAACAAACACACCACGGCGGCGGCCAACCGCAATGGCTTGCGCGCGAATGGGGAACGAATATTGCTCATCGGTAGGTAATTTCAGCGCGACGGTTTTTTTCCATGGCAGCCTCCGTCAACCCGGGCACTGCGGGCTTTTCCTTGCCAAAACTCACCGCTTCCATTTGGCTCTCAGGCACGCCCTGTACACCCAGTGCGGCACGTACCGCTTCAGCCCGCTTTTGGCCTAAGGCAAGGTTGTATTCACGGCCTCCGCGCTCATCGGTGTGGCCTTCAATGGCCACCTGACGGGCCTTTCCGGCTTTGAGAAGACGCCCATTGGCTTCAATCAATGCTTGAAATTCGGGTCGAACAGAAAAGCTATCGTAGTCAAAGTACACCACACGGTCGACCGTTGCCACGGTCACATTCGGATTGGCGCCGTCGGTATTTACCGCCGTCACCCCACCCTGCGTGACGCCTGCTGAACCAGCCCCACCAGCCGAGCCATCCGCGCCAGACGGTCGTACCGTAGTGACAACCCTGTCCTCAACAGGAACCTTGTCCAATTTAACGGCTGAACCGCATGCGGCCAACAATAAAGGTATGGCAATTGCCACCATCATTCTGTTCATCAAATACTCCTGCTTAATGCCAATTACTTTTGCACCGGAGCCCAATCGGGCTCTCGAATATCGCCACTCTGACCTGCCAAACGGGCTTTGATCTTGCCGTCTAGCGTTGTTGTCATCAGCGCTTCACGCCCCTGCTGTTGGGTCGCATAAATGATGAGTTTGCTATTGGGTGAAAATCGGGGCTTCTCATCCGCAATTGTGTCGGTAATGGCCGACACGGTACCGGCGGCAAGGTCCATCACGTGCAGCTTGAAGGCGCCGTTCACCCGTGAAATAAACGCCAACCACTTACCGTCTGCGCTCAGCGACGGTGAAATGTTGTAAGTGCCTGCAAAAGTAACCCGTTCCGGCGCACCGCCGGCCAGCGCCACCCGATAGATTTGGGGCGAGCCCCCGCGATCGCTGACAAAATAGACCGTCTTGCCATCGGCCGTAAACGTCGGCTCCGTATCGATGGAACTCGACGGCGCCAATCGACGCGGCTCACCACCGTTTGAATCCATCAGGTACAACTGCGACCCACCATCTCGGCTCAAAGTCACAGCCAGCGTTCGTCCATCAGGGGACCACGCGGGTGCGCTGTTGGAGCCTTTAAAATTGGCCACCAGCCGGCGTTTTCCCGACTCGACATGGTGCACATAAATCACGGGTTTGCGTGCCTCAAACGAAACATACGCAATTTGGTTGCCGCTGGGGCCCCAGGATGGGGAAATAATCGGCTCTGTGCTGCCCAATGCGCTTTGGGCATTTTCGCCATCGGCATCCGCTATCCACAGGTTGTAGTTTTTGCCGGACTTAGTGACATAAGCGATCCGGGTGGAAAAAACACCCTTGTCGCCGGTCAATTTCTCATACACAAAGTCGGCAATGCGGTGCGCAACAAACCGCAACTCCCCTGCGGTGGCAACAAAATTTTGCCCGCCCAACGACTGCCCACGCACCACATCCCACAGACTCATGCGAACGTCAAACCGCCCATCGGCCAAGCGCCCAATACTGCCCGCCACCAAAGCATCTGCCCCCTTTTGGCGCCAGATAGAGGTGTCAGGACGCGACGTCTCATCCAAAACCACCCCTGCGACATCAATGCCGCTGAATTGACCGCTGCGCACCAAGTCCGCCAATACGATGGCTCCGATTTTTTGCGGCGCCGCGTCATCACCTTTAAATGGAGCAACAGCAATCGGCAGCTGGGTTAAGCCCACGCCGGAGACATCCACTCTGAATTGAGAAAAGGCCGAGGAACACGCAAGGCCGACGCAAAGTAAGAGAAAAAAACGTTTCAACATTGCTTCATTATCCCAGTCTTGTAATCACTGCATCGTCATTAACCCTAGTCTGGGAAAAACCCAGGTCCGGTTGGGTCACTTTTGACTTTACCCTGAGGTGCACAGTCTTTGCATTTTTTGACTCTTGGTCACGCGCTGCTTCATTGTGATGTAGGTGGAAAACCTCAGTCGCACAGTAGCCATCTTTGCGCAAGACCTGGTGGTTGTGCAGCCGCAAAACAAAATCAGCATCCTCATGACCCCATCCCACAAATGACTCGTCAAAACCGTTAACCGCCTCAAAATCCGAGCGCCACACCCCCATGTTGCAACTGCGGATGCCTTTCCAGGAGAATGCGCGGCGCACACGATACGCACCGTCTGGCCACCTGCACAGGCCGCTCAATTTATTTGCATGACCTTGCATGCGCGCTATGAGCCAATAAAGGACAGACCGACCCACAACATTTGTTGCGCCAGACAACACGTCACGGGTCAAATCGGGCGACAACAAGACCCTGCTGCCGTTGACCAAGTGTCCCGGCTGCGCGAGCGCCTTATGGCGGGCAATAAAGTCGGTTTCGGGGATGCAATCCCCATCCATTAACACAATGTACCTTCCGGACGCTGCCGCAACACCCCGGTTTCGAACGCGCGAGGCAGTAAACCCGACATCGGGATGCCACACATGGATTACCCTCAACGCTCGAGCGGCATGGGACTCGGTCAGTGCATGTTGGTGCGCGATGCTTGAGCCATCATCGGCAACAATCACTTCAAAGTTTTTCTCCGTTTGCAATAACAGCCCCTCAAGAACCCGCAACAATGCATCGCTGCGGTTGTATGTGGTGATGACAACGGAGACAAGGTCGTTTGCATTCATTTTGAACTAGACTAGGCGTCATGCAAGGCACGCTCGCGAAGATGGTGTCCAGAATACTAACACTCACCCGATGAGCAAAATTTCCGTATATATCATCGCTTTTAATGAGGCCGAAAAAGTAGCGGCAACCATTGAAAGCGCGACGTGGGCCGATGAAATCATTGTGGTGGACTCCCATAGTACCGATGGGACCGCCGAAATTGCCACCAGCATGGGTGCTAGGGTCGTGCAGGTCGACTTCAACGGTTTTGGCGACCTGCGCAACCACGCTATAGCCGCATGTTCGCACGGATGGATCTTTAGCTTGGACGCAGACGAACGCTGCACAACGGAGGCAGCACTAGAAATTCGAGCAATCGTCGATAACCCCGCAGCACTGGACGCATACTGGATGCCTAGGCGCAACTTCTTTATGGGCCGCTGGATCAAGCACTCCGGCTGGTACCCCAACTACCGCCAGCCCCAGCTCTTTCGCAAAGGATGCATGACCTACGAGCTCAAAGCGGTACATGAGGGTTATGTGCTGAACTCCAGCAAACCCATAGGTCACCTCCAAAACGCCATCTGGCAGTTTCCGTTCAAGAACATGGCGGAAGTGATGCATAAGGCTAATCGCTATTCGTCGTTAGGCGCGGAGCGCATCGCACAGAAAAGGCTTTCGATGGGCACGGCGCTTGCCCATGGCGCGTGGTCCTTTGTCAAACATTACATCTTTAAGCGCGGCTTTTTGGATGGATGGGCCGGTTTTGTCATTGCCTTAGGCAATTTTGAAGGAACCTTCTACCGGTATGTGAAGGCACTTGAAATACAAAAAGGGGCGCAATGGAAAGCCCCAGCAAAACCCGCTGATCACAGCGCACCGAGCGCCTAAAGGCCGCGGTGGTCGCCTACCCTATTCCCGTCTGTTCATGCATGTAAGCCCCGATCAAAAACCGTTCGCCACATTTCGCCTTGCGATCGTACTTTTGGTGGCGGTTTCCGTTAGTCTGCCTATGGCATGGATCAGTCTGGCGAAAGTGCTGTTGTTTGTTTGTGGCCTAGCCTATTTGCTTGCTGCCCAATTTCAAACCGCGCGCCCATCAAACTTGCGCGGCCTCGCAACGCCTCCCGTCCTACTATTGATTGTCTTAGTTTTTGCATTCAGCCTCCTTTGGACTGAGGTCGACTCTGAATATGCATTGAAGACATTTGTCAAGCATGCCAAGCTATTGGGAGTCGTGCTGCTAATCTTCATGATTCGATCAGAACGAGAGGCCCGCACCGCAGCCTCGGCATTTGTTGGCGTTCAAATTTTCGTCTTGATCAACTCATGGCTCCTGGCTGCCAACGTCGCTTTATCCTGGGTGTTCAATGACCAAAGCGTGGTGGCGAGTAAATATGTGGTTTTTGCAGAAAGTTATCTGGATCAATCCATCATGCTGGCTTGCATGGCCGCCATCGTTTGGCATTTGAGCTTTGAAGGCCACTGGCCACGGTGGGCCGCTGGCCTCGTCGCAGTTGCGGCATTGCTGAATGTTTTGGTCCTGTTACCCGGCCGTACTGGCTATATCGTCGCCCTATCCCTCACGGCTCTCGCTGTGTTGTGGGCATTGAACAACCGCTTAAAAATTATCGCCCTGCTGGTCGCACCCATTTTGGTAGCCTTCGGCCTCTATTTCTCATCAGGCCAATTGCATGAACGTGTTTTCGAGGTGGTGCACGAAACGCAGCGTTACTCGGATCAGGTTGAAACCCAAACCTCCTCCGGCTGGCGGCTCAATGCATGGCAAAAATCAATTCAGGCCATCATGGAAAAGCCCTTGACTGGATATGGCGTAGGCAGCTGGGCACCAACGGTTAAGCGCCTACAAGGTGCGACGGCGACAGAAGTATTTGGTTCGAGTAACTCCAGCAACCCGCACCAAGAGTATCTGCTGTGGGGCGTAGAGGCAGGAGTCGGCGGCGTGTTGCTCTTGGTTGTCTTTTTACTCGCAGCTGCAAGGGACGCACGGCGGTTTACAACTGGGACACGACGGGCTACCCTGTCGGTCGTGGTCGCCATCGGCATAGCTTGCTGCTTCAACTCTTCATTGTTCGATGACTTGATGGGTGATTTTTTGTATGTCAGCCTGGGGCTCATGATGGCACTGGGGGTTAACCAATCACGCCCGAGGAATCTGCGCCGTGACAGTTAAAGATAGCGCCGGCCACGACTCGCCTGTATCGCGAACACCGCCTGCAGGATTACGCCAACGGCTCAGTCGGTTGAGGCCCTACTTTGGGAACATGGTGCCGGCGTGGTCACTGGTTGTGTTTGCAACCATCGTTGGCGCATTGACAGAGCCGCTCATTCCTGCATTGCTTAAGCCCTTGCTAGACAGGGGGTTTCAAGGGGGTGATCTGGCCATTTGGATGGTTCCTGCCGCATTGATGCTTCTATTTGGCGTGCGAGGTTTCGCCGGGTATTTGGCACAGATTGGCTTAGCCAAAATTACGAACCAAGGTTTGTCCTTGATGCGACGTGCCATGTTCAAGAAAATTTTGACCGCAGAACTGGGGCTTTTTTCGTCGCAAAGCTCTAGCGCGCTTTCCAACACCGTGGTGTTTGAGGCGCAAACCGGCGCCACGATATTGGTCAACTCATTTTTGTCTTTATCGCGCAATGGATTAACCGTCATCGCGTTGACTGCATACCTGCTTTACCTGAACTGGCAACTCTCCATCATCGTCACGGTCGTGTTTCCCGCTGTCGCGATGGTCATGCGTGTATTGACCCGCAGAGTCCACGGGTTGACCATTGCAGCGCAGCACTCCACCGACCAACTCGCCTACGTCGTCGAGGAGAATATCCTCGCCCACCGCGATATCAGGTTGTACGCAGCACAAGCAACACAAGAGAGCCGATTCGACCAACTCAGTGAGTCGCTGCGCCGCCTTGCCATGAAAACCACGGTTGCGGGTGCGGCGATGACGCCCGTCACACAGATGCTGGCGGCGGCGGCACTGTCAGCCGTCATTTCGATCGCACTGGTACAGAGTGCTGGCAGCAATACCTCCGTGGGTGGTTTTGCTGCCTTTGTGACGGCAATGCTAATGATCATCGCCCCGGTTCGACAACTGTCTGAGCTATCCAACTCAATTACAAGGGGATTAGCTGCAATCGAGCGGGGCCTACTTCTCATGGAAAACACGCCCGATGAGACGAGTGGCACGTTTGCGAAACCCCGTGCCGATGGCCATATTGAATTCAACCATGTCAGCGTTCGCTACAGCCAAGAATCCCCTCTCTCGGTTGACAACGTAAGTTTCAGCATTCGACCGGGTGAAACAGTCGCGTTGGTAGGCTCATCCGGTGCGGGGAAGTCCACCATCGCCAATTTGCTACCGCGTTTTACGGAAATCCATTCCGGCGCAGTCACTTTGGATGGCCACGACATTCGAACATGGAACCTCGAGTCGTTAAGAGCCCAACTCGCCGTGGTGAGCCAGAATCCAATTCTCATCAATGACAGCATTGCCGCCAACGTTGCGCTGGGCTTGGCTCTGGACCGAAACCAGGTATTGGCCTGCTTGGCTTCGGCCCATCTTTCTCGATGGGTTAATGAACTCCCCAATGGAATAGACACCCTCGTTGGCCACAACGCCATGCAACTTTCTGGCGGGCAGCGACAGCGTTTGGCCATCGCCCGCGCACTGTACAAGAATGCACCAGTGTTGCTCTTGGATGAAGCGACCTCTGCGTTGGATTCCGAGTCCGAAAAAGCGGTTCAAGCGGCCCTGCAAGTGTTAATGTCACACAGAACCGTTCTGGTCATTGCCCATCGCCTGTCAACCATCATGCACGCCAGCAAGATCATCGTGATGGACGCCGGAAAAGTAGTCGAAATGGGAACGCACCAAACATTGATATCCGCCGGGGGAACCTACGCTCGCCTTTACCAAATGGGCTTTCAGGTTGACTCTACCAATGATTCGACCCAGCTGCACTGAAAGTGCAACATTAGGTCTACAGTAACTGCTTACAAAAACGCGAACCGGTTGGTCTTTGACGCTTTTAGCGACTCGTTTGCTTTTGGCCATCACACACGGCCGCGTAGATTTCTTCTTGCTTTCGCGCAGCAGCCGACCAAAGATGGCTCCGAGCAAAATCCCGCGCAGCCACACTGAGCTGGTGTGCAAGCTCGGCATCCCCAAGAACACGGTTGATCGCCTTCGCTATCGCAGCAACATCGCGCGGATCGTCAAGAATCAGCGCATTCTTTCCATGGCGGAGCGACGCCGAGATGCCACAAAATTGCGCACCACTTACAACAACCGGCAGACCGAAGGCCATGGCCTCCAGCACAACCATGGCAAATGTGTCTTCCAGCGTCGGATGGACCAAGCAATTGGCGGCGTGGTAAGCACAGTCGACATCCTTCAACGCGCCCAAAAAGAAGATACGGCCAACCTGACCACAGGCTCTGGCCTCACTGCGGTACTTTGGAATCTGCGCCGCGTTCCCAACGACCGCCAAATAAACGTCGCTAGGCAAGTCCCGCATCGCATGCATAAGCGATGAAAGGCCTTTTTTGCCGTAGTCATTGCCAACAAACAAGGCACACCGGCCCTCTAAGGGCAGTCCGAGGGTCAGGCGCGCAGCGCGTTGCGACTGGGCGTCGGTGGCATCGTGAAGCGCTGCCACACCTGGCGTAATCACCTGTAACGACGATGCTGTTTGTGGGTAAACCTGCGCCATTACCCTTTTGACGCTTTCCGAAGTAACTACTACCGCGCGACCATCATGGACGTCGTAACGGTACCGCTCCAAACCCAGATAGGTTAATAGGCGCAGACTTGTAATCACCTTGACCCACCGGAGCACCAACCGCCACCCGGAAATGCTATGAAACAAGGTGTATTTAACTGGCAAAACGTGAACCGTTTGAACCTGTCCATGCCAAGTGTTTTCGTGGGAGTGCACCACATCAAAACCTTTTCGCGTACGCCACCACGTTGCCAACGCAAACCACAACTGGTTGATCCAACGCGGCCGTTCAAAAGGCGCAGAAACTTTGTGGTAGCTCACACCGTCCCTGTCGTGGTCGATGTGCTGAGCGAATACATGTATTTCGTGGCGTTGAGCCAATTGCTCAACCAATGCAACGGAGTATCGCTCCGCGCCGCCACCCGTTGTTTTAAAAATTCGATTGAGTACCGCGATACGCAAACGCCTAACCGGGGTAGCACCATCGGACGACGGATCCGAAGCGCT
>JBBRNS010000144.1:0-9913 GCA_038230175.1 Burkholderiales bacterium | reverse complement strand
CCAGCAAGAAAAGGTGGGCCTACCGCTGGCGGCGGCTGCGTTGGTGGCGCACACGCCGGCGGCGGAGCAGGCTTTGGCAGTCCACGCTGATGCCAGTGGATGGGTAGACCCTTGGGCGCAGCGTGATGGATGGAAGTCGCACGGTGCATCGGTGCGGACGTTTTCTGTCGAGTTTCAGGGCGCCCCTGCAACCGTACAACTCACCACGTTGCATGGCGCGGGTCAGCCCGAGTACCAGTTGCAAGTGGGCGATGCCGTAACGCCACTGCGCTATGTAAGCCAGCCAAACGGCGCGCTAGACCTGGTTCTGGGCACCCAGCGCACGCTGGTAAATGTGTATAGAAATGGCGATGTAGCCCACGTATTCACTGCGCAAGGTGCTACACAAATAATAGCAATTGACGCGTTGGCGCACGCCGGTGACACGCATGGCGAGGTGGGCCGCCTGACCGCACCCATGCCGGGCAAGGTGGTGTCGTTTGCCGTCAAAGCCGGGGACGCCGTGAAAAAAGGCCAACCGCTGGCGGTGATGGACGCCATGAAAATGGAGCACACCATCGCCGCACCGGCCGACGGCGTGGTGGCCGAGTTGCTATTCGCACCTGGTGATCAAGTGACTGAAGGTGCAGAACTACTGCGCCTAGAGCTGCCAGTGCCCGTGTAAACAACCTGGAATGGAACCCGCAGGCAGAGTACGGGTGCGACGCAAGGTTGCTCTGCCCGGTGGATACTGCGCACCTATGCAACGGAGAATTGACACATGACATTGCCTTCGCGCGTCAAACTGGTGGACGTGGGCCCCCGCGATGGCCTGCAAAACGAAAAGCAGGCGGTGCCCGCCGCTGTCAAGATCGAGCTGGTAAGCCGCCTGCAGCAGGCTGGCCTGCGTGCCATTGAAGTCACCAGCTTTGTAAGCCCTAAATGGGTGCCCCAAATGGCGGATAACGCCGAGGTGATGGCCGGCATCACCCGCCAGGCCGGAGTGCGGTATTCGGTGCTCACCCCCAACATGCAGGGGTTTACCGCTGCGCTGCCATCGAAGCCCGATGAGGTCGTGGTGTTTGCCTCGGCCAGCGAGGCGTTCAGTCAGAAGAACATCAATTGCTCTATTGCAGAGAGCATTGAACGTTTTGCCCCGGTGGTAGAGGCCGCCCGGGCCGCCGGCATTGTGGTGCGCGGCGCCATGTCGTGCACCGTGGGCTGCCCGTATGAGGGCGAGGTGGCGCCCGAGCGGGTGGGCTACTTGGCGGGGCTGATGAAAGGCATTGGCGTGCAGCATGTGGGCGTGGCCGACACCATTGGTGTGGGCACACCGATCAAAGTGCAGCGCGCATTAGAAGCCACCTTGCAGCATTACGACCTAGCCGACGTGTCGGGCCACTTTCATGACACCTACGGCCAAGCGCTGGCCAACACCCTGATCAGCTTGCAAATGGGGGTGTGGCAGTTTGACACCTCGGTGGCGGGCCTGGGCGGCTGCCCGTATGCCAAGGGCGCCACCGGCAACGTGGCGACCGAAGACGTGGTCTACATGCTGCACGGCATGGGTATTGACACCGGCATTGACCTGGAGCGTTTGGTGGATGCGGGTGCGTTCATCAGCACCTATCTGCAGCGCAAACCCCATTCACGTGCCGCGACGGCGCTGCTCAACCGCCGGGCGGGCTGATATGTTCGACCAAAATGCTATTAAAACAATAGCTTTCCGCGCAGGTTTGGCGAGGGCTAGCGGTCAAAATGTGCCGTCACCGTGCGTGGCCATATGCCACATGGACGCCGCCAGCGGCCTGTGTGCGGGGTGCTTGCGCACCCTGGACGAGATAGCGCTTTGGAGCCACAGCAGCGATACCGAAAAACAGCGCATTTGGGCCGCCTTGGCCCAGCGTGCAAACGATTTGAATCCTGACCCGCAGCCTGCGGGCCACCCCACCGAAAGCGACCTGTGAAGCACATCACCTTTTACCTGGATTTCATCTCACCCTACGCCTACCTGGCGTTTGAGGAGCTGCCCCGCACGCTCATGGGCATGAGCTACACGGTGACCTACAAGCCGGTTTTTTTGGGTGCCTTGCTGCGCAGCAATTCCATGCTGGGCCCCGCTGAGATTCCCAATAAGCGCGCGTGGGTCTACCGGCAGGTGCAATACCTCGCGCGTCAGCAAGACACCCCCCTGCAGCTGCCAGCAGCCCATCCGTTTAACCCCTTGGGTTTGCTGCGTTTGGCGGTGGCCACCGACGCCAAAGGACTGCCCAACCGCTATGTTTGCGAAACCTTGTTTCGCCATGTGTGGGTGGGTGGGGCCGATGCGGCCGATGGCGCGCGCCTGGCGGCCATCACCGCAGAGCTGGCGCCCACGCGCAGCCCCACGGACGAGGCGGTCAAGGCCGAGCTCACCCAGCACGGCGCACAGGCCATTGCACAGGGTGTCTTTGGGGTGCCCAGTTTTGAGGTGGACGGCAAGGTTTTTTGGGGGCTGGACGCACTGCCCATGCTGCGCAGCTACCTGCAAGGTGACGCCGGTTTTGATGCGGACGACTGGGACGGTGTGCGCAAGGTGCCAAACGGCATCGCAGCAGTAAAGCCCTGAATTTTCATATCGTGATACGCGCACTACGGGTTAGACCTTAATTCGTCAGGGCTCTGTCAGTTTGGCGCAAGCCTGTGTTGGTTTGCCGTCAGAGCGGGGTCAGAGCCATCTTCAACAATTGGGGCAGGCCCTTATACCGAGGGCTCTATAACAATTGGAGACAAACCCATGACCAGTGCAACTGCGGCGGCGCCCCGGCCGATGAGCGGGGAAGAAAAGAAAGTCATTTTTGCTTCTTCCCTGGGGACGGTATTTGAGTGGTACGACTTCTACCTGTACGGCTCGCTGGCCGCCATCATCGCCAAGCAATTTTTCAGCGGGCTAGACCCTGCGGCGGCGTTTATCTTTGCACTGCTGGCGTTTGCGGCGGGCTTCTTGGTGCGCCCTTTCGGCGCCTTGGTGTTTGGCCGTTTGGGCGACATGATTGGGCGCAAGTACACCTTCTTGGTGACGATTCTGATCATGGGCGGATCGACCTTTTTGGTCGGTGTGCTGCCCTCGTTTGCGACCATTGGTTGGGCGGCGCCCATCATATTGATTGCGCTGCGCATGTTGCAGGGTTTGGCGTTGGGCGGTGAGTACGGCGGTGCTGCCACCTACGTGGCCGAACATGCGCCCCAGGGCAAGCGCGGTGCCTACACCGCGTGGATTCAGACCACAGCGACTTTGGGCTTGTTTTTGAGCCTCTTGGTTATTTTGGGAGTCCGCACCTTGATTGGTGAGGCTGCGTTTGCCGATTGGGGCTGGCGCATCCCGTTCCTGATCTCCGTGCTGCTGCTGGCGGTGTCCGTCTGGATCCGTCTGAGCATGAACGAGTCGCCCGCCTTCGTGAAAATGAAGGCCGAGGGCAAGACGTCTAAGGCGCCATTTACCGAATCCTTCGGCCAGTGGAAGAACCTGAAAATCGTCATTTTGGCCCTGGTGGGTTTGACCGCTGGCCAAGCGGTGGTGTGGTACTCAGGTCAGTTTTACGCGCTGTTTTTCTTGACCCAGGTCTTGAAGGTGGACGGCGTCACGGCCAACTTGATGGTCGCGGTCTCGCTGATCATTGGCACACCGTTCTTTGTCATCTTTGGTTCGTGGTCGGACAAGATCGGCCGCAAGCCCATTATCATGGCCGGTTGCCTGCTGGCGGTGTTAACCTATTTCCCGGTGTTCACCGCGTTGACCAAGGCTGCTAACCCCGACTTGGCCGCGGCTCAGGCCAGCGCCAGTGTGGTGGTGACGGCCAACCCTGCAGAGTGCTCGTTCCAGGGTAGCCCGATCTCCCGCGAGATTGATTTCCGCAGTTCGTGCGACATTGCCAAGCGTTTCCTAGCCCAAAGCTCGGTGAGCTACAGCAATGTGGACGGCGCGGTTGGCGCGCCTGCGAAAATCATGATTGGTGAAATTGCTATCGAGGCACCTGCTGCCACCGTCGTCAACCACAAGTTTGACGAAGACAGCACCAAGAAAATTGCGGAGTTCAAGAAGTCTGTAGCGGACGCGCTCAAGGGCGCTGGCTACCCCGCCAAAGCGGATATGGCCAAGTTCGACAAGATCAAGGTTGCTGCCATCCTTACCTACTTGGTGATCTTGGTCACCATGGTCTACGGCCCTATTGCCGCCATGTTGGTTGAGATGTTCCCCACCCGCATCCGCTACACGTCCATGAGCTTGCCGTACCACATTGGCAACGGTTGGTTCGGCGGCTTGCTGCCCACCACCGCCTTCGCCATCGTGGCGCAGACCGGCAATATGTACAACGGTTTGTGGTACCCCATCATCGTGGCGGGTATGACCTTTGTCATTGGTATGCTGTTCATCAAAGAGACCAAAGACGTCGACATCTACGCCAACGATTGATCGCTGACGGTTAACCAAAAGCCCCGGGTCCCATCGGCCCGGGGCTTTTTTTTGACTTGACGCAGACTTTGGGTAGATAGGCTTAGCGGCGGCATGGAAATGCCCTAGCGTTCAATGCCATACCAATCCTAGAATGCGACCATGATCTACACCAAGACGGCCGCTGGGCAGCAGGCGTTCAAAGAACGGTCGCCCTTGTTTACGCAGCGCCAACGAACGGCCTTCATCATGTTCGACGGTAGCAAGCCGCTGGCCCAGATTCTGAGCGCAACGGTCGGCTTGGGTTTAACCGAAGCCGATGTGGTGGCCATGGTGGCCAACGGTTTTTTGACGCCGCCGTCTGACCCAAACGCCAACGCGCCCACGCCGCAAGCGCAGGGCTGAGGACCGCCTACCCGCGCCACTTGAGACGCCGTGGTGAATGGGTGTTGGTCCGCCAAGGGTAATACGCACTGCCTAGAATGTCTGTCCCCCCGGTTGCGGGCATTCAGAGAGCATTCACCATGTCCCAAGGCATCATCCGCATTCGCGGAGCACGGCAGCACAACCTCAAGAACCTTGACCTGGACATTCGCACCGGCGAATTGACTGTGGTTACCGGCCCCAGTGGTTCGGGCAAGTCCAGCCTGGTGTTTGACACCCTGTACGCCGAAGGCCAGCGCCGCTATGTTGAGACCTTCTCTGCCTACGCCCGCCAGTTTCTGGACCGTATGGACAAACCGGCTGTGGACAAGGTCGAGGGTGTGCCACCGGCGATTGCCATCGACCAGACCAACCCAGTGCGCTCCAGCCGCTCCACCGTGGGCACCATGACGGAGCTCAACGACCACCTTAAGCTGCTTTTTTCTCGCGCCGGTAGTTTGTTTGACAAGGCCACCGCCTTGCCGGTGCAGCACGACACGCCCGAGACGATTTATGCCGAGATACTGCGCCGCAGCCAAGCGGACAACCCCAGGTTGGTGCTGACATTCCCGGTCGAGCTGCCCGCCAACACCACTGCCGAAGAAGTAGCCCAGTGGCTCAGCGCCAGCGGCTTTACCCGCATCCACGCCGAGCGTACGGTGGACAAACGCAAAGTGCTTGATGTGGTGGCGGACCGCTTTCGCATCACCAGCGTAGAGAAAGCCCGCGCCCTAGAAGCGATTGAGCTGGCTTTGAAGCGCGGCAGCGGCCGGCTCAACGTTTATATACAAAATGAGCCTCTAGCCCTCGCAGAACCTGCGCAAGCAGCTACTAATTTAGTAGCAAATGGCGCGGTGACAGCCGTTGCGCAGGCGGATACCCAGACGGTGTGGCGCTTCTCCACTGGGCTGCACTGCCCGCAGAGCGACCTGCGCTACGCCGACCCCATTGCCTCGCTGTTTTCCTTTAACTCGGCCGTGGGGGCCTGCGAGACATGCCGGGGCTTTGGCCGGGTGGTGGGCGTGGACATGGGGCTGGTCATTCCCAACGACAAGCTCACCTTGCGTGCCGGTGCGGTCAAACCCATGCAGACCCCTGCCTGGAAAGAGGCCCAAGATGACCTGATGCGCCACGCTGAGGCCGCAGGCATCCCACGCGACACGCCTTGGTACAAGCTGACGCCCGAGCAGCAGGGGTGGGTGATCAACGGTTCACCCAACTGGAACGGCAAGTGGAGCCAGCATTGGTTTGGTATTAACCGCTTTTTTCAGTACCTGGAGAGCAAGGCTTACAAGATGCACATTCGGGTGCTCTTGTCCAAGTACCGCAGTTACACGCCGTGTGGTGTTTGTGGTGGTGCGCGACTGAAGACCGAGAGCCTGTTGTGGCGCATTGGCACCAAGGCGCAGGCGGATTTGGTGCTGGCCCCCGAGAAACGGTTTATGCCGCTTGGGGTGCTGTGGTCACGCGATCAGTTGGAAGCGCTGCCTGGGCTGTGTTTGCATGATTTGATGTTGATGCCGCTGGATAAGGTGCGGCGGTTTTTTGATTCGCTGGATGTGGGGGGCGGGACTGCTGTGCCTGCTTTGGCGTTGGATGCAAATGCAAAGGCATTAGTGGAGCGCGCTGCGGGGGAAGCCGGTACGCCGGGCTCCTCATACGTCAGCTTCGCTGCCTCGAAATCGTCACCCGGCGCACCGGCTTCCCCCGCGAGTTTGCAGGATGCAACGGGTGATGGGATACCAGAACGCGCAGACCCGGTGGCTACCGTGTCTGAGGCACAGGCCAAGACGCTCAAGCTGTTGTTGGACGAGGTCTGCACCCGGCTGAAATACCTGTGCGACGTGGGCATTGGTTACCTCACGTTAGACCGCCAAAGCCGCACACTGAGCGGTGGCGAAGTACAGCGCATCAACCTGACCACCGCGCTGGGCACATCGCTGGTCAACACCCTGTTTGTGCTGGACGAACCCAGCATCGGCCTGCACCCGCGCGACATGGGTCGCATCGTCAAAGCCATGCAGCGCCTGCGCGATGCGGGCAACACGCTGGTGGTGGTGGAGCACGACCCGGCCGTCATGCTGGCGGCCGACCGCATGATCGACATGGGTCCCGGGCCGGGCGAACGCGGCGGGCAGATCGTCTTCGACGGCAGCACCCAGGACCTGCGCCAGGCCGATACCTTGACCGGCGCCTACCTCGGCGGCCGCAGACAGGTCGGCATGGGTTTCAAGCGCCTCGTGGCCGACAACACGCCGCGGCTGATCCTGGAAGGCGTGCGCGAGCACAACCTCAAGAACGTCACGGTGGAGATCCCGTTGCAGCGGCTGGTCTGTGTCACCGGCGTCAGCGGTTCCGGCAAGTCGTCGCTGATCCAGGACGTGCTGGCGCCCGCCCTGACGCGCCATTTCGGCCGTTCCACCGAGTCGCCGGGGGTGTTCGACCGCATGCTGGGTGCGGAACTGCTGGCCGACGTGGTGTTCGTGGACCAGTCGCCGATCGGCAAGACCGCGCGCTCCAACCCGGTCAGTTATGTCGGCGCGTGGGACGCCGTGCGCGAGATCTTCGCCAATTCGCATGCGGCGCGCGAACGCGGCTACACGGCCGCGAAATTCAGTTTCAACGGCGGCGACGGGCGCTGTCCGACCTGCGGCGGCTCGGGTTTCGAACACGTCGAGATGCAGTTCCTGAGCGATGTCTACCTGCGTTGCCCCGACTGCGACGGGAAGCGTTACCGGCCTGAAATTCTCGAGGTGCGTATCGAGCGCCGGGTAACGATCGAGCCTTCGTCCCCGCGGCCGGAGGCCGCTGCGCATACGGACCGACCCGAACCGGCCAATCGCACTGGGCCGGCCATCGTCACCGAGCCCGCAAAAAGCATCGACCCGGCCGGACGCGCCGAGCCCGCCGTTCGCACCGAGCCCGCCTCGCACATCGGGCTCTCCGTTCACGCGTCCGCCGCCGTTCGCCCTGAGCTTGTCGAAGGGCCGATCGCCCTCGACAAGTCACACGCGAACACGGGGGCGGGTTCCGCTGCTCCCGACCCGGGGCGTCGCCTGATCTCCAACCCGGTCCTCGTGAAAGGCGGCCGCCCGCCCGACACGCGCCTGCTCAGCCTCAACGTGGCCGACGTGCTCAACCTGACCGTCAGCGAAGCGGTCGGCGTGTTCGCGGGCGACCGCGACGTGATCCGCGCACTGCAGCCGATCGTCGACGTGGGACTGGAATACGTGAAGCTCGGCCAGCCGGTGCCGACCTTGAGCGGCGGTGAGGCGCAGCGCCTCAAGCTGGCCGGCTTCCTGGCGGAGGCGGCGCGCAGCAGCAGTGCAAGCCGGCAATCGCTGGCCCGGCGCGGCACCCTGTTCATGTTCGACGAACCGACCACCGGCCTGCATTTCGACGACATCGCCAAGCTCATGCGGGCGCTGCGCAAGCTGCTCGACGCGGGCCATTCGCTGCTGGTGATCGAGCACAACCTGGACGTGATCCGGGCCAGCGACTGGCTGATCGACCTGGGTCCCGAGGGCGGCGACGCCGGAGGGCAGGTCGTCGCCGTCGGAACCCCTGAGGAGGTTCGGCTGCATCCCAGCTCGCACACCGGCCGTGCACTGCGCGAATACGAGAGCAGCGTGGGCCTGGGCGCGCACAGCGCGCAGGAGGTCAACGCCGGCTGGACCGCTGCCGCAAGGGCCGCTGCGGCCGACCGCCGCTCCGATGCGATCCAGATCGTCAACGCCAGGGAGCACAACCTCAAGTCACTCACGGTCGACATACCGCGCGGCAAGTTCAACGTCGTCACGGGCGTGAGTGGGTCGGGCAAATCGACGCTGGCGTTCGACATCCTGTTCAACGAGGGCCAGCGGCGTTATCTGGAATCGCTCAATGCCTACGCGCGCAGCATCGTGCAGCCGGCGGGCCGGCCCGAGGTCGACGCGGTGTACGGAATCCCGCCGACGGTGGCGATCGAACAGCGGCTGTCGCGCGGCGGGCGCAAGTCGACCGTCGGAACCGCGACCGAGGTCTGGCATTTCCTGCGGCTGCTGTATGTGAAGCTCGGCGTGCAGCATTGCACGCGCGATGGCGCCGCCGTGGCGCCGCAGACTGCCGACAGCATTGCCGCGCAGCTGCTCACTGCATTTCGCGGCCAGCATATCGGCCTGCTGGCGCCCCTGGTGATCAACCGCAAGGGTGTCTACACGGAACTGGCCGACTGGGCGCGGCCACGCGGCTTCACGCATCTAAGGGTGGATGGCAACTTCCTGCCGACCACCGGATTCCCGCGCATCGACCGGTTCAAGGAACACACGATCGAATTGCCGGTGGCCAGCCTGGATATCAACCCCGGCAACGAGGCCCAGCTGCGTGAACTGCTGTCCAGTGCGCTGGTGCATGGCAAGGGCGTGGTGCATGTGCTGAGCGACCTCACGGGCCTTCGTGCGGCCATGATGGCCGGCGTTCCCACGGCGCAGATCGGCCGGCTGAAAGTGTTCTCGACCAAACGCGCCTGCCCGGTGTGCAGCACCAGTTACCCGGAGCTCGATCCGCGCCTGTTTTCGTA
This sequence comes from Burkholderiales bacterium, assembly GCA_038230175.1. GTDB lineage: Bacteria > Pseudomonadota > Gammaproteobacteria > Burkholderiales > Burkholderiaceae_C > Allorhodoferax. Next base: position 521 of record JBBRNS010000144.1, on the reverse strand, counting down.
CAACAGCAAACACGGCTGGTGTCCCGAGTGTGTCGGCACCGGCGTGCAGCTGACCAAGGAGCAGCGTGCCGCGCTCGACGACTCGGTGAAGCCCGACGACAACAACGGGCGCGAGCAGACCTTTGCCGAGGTCGAGGTGGACGACGTGGCGCTCGATGCCTGCCCGGGCTGCCAGGGCACACGGCTCAACTTGGTGGCGCGCGCGGTACGTTTCGGCGCGCATACCGGGGCGGCGGACCGCGCTGCGGGGTTCGGCGCCGCGCTCGACGGCGTGGGCATCACCGAGCTGGCCCGCCTGAGCGTGTCCGACATGCGGCGCTGGGTCGAGGCGCTGCAGGTGCTGGGGCGCATGAGCCAGCGCGAAACCGACATCGCGCGTGACCTGATACCCGAGATCCGCAGTCGCCTGCTGTTCCTCGAGGAAGTGGGGCTCGGGTATCTCACACTCGACCGGGGTGCGCCCACGCTGAGTGGCGGCGAAGCGCAGCGCATACGGCTTGCGGCACAACTCGGCAGCAACT
>JBBRNS010000143.1:0-9950 GCA_038230175.1 Burkholderiales bacterium | reverse complement strand
TGGCTGGTGGCGCAGGGCAGTGCGGGCAAACCCTTTGACCGCGCGCTGGAATACAACGTGGGCGCGCTGGCCCGCCTGGTGACGCTGGAGCAGAATCACGCCCACATCGCACTGACACTACCCTCGCGCGAATTGCTGCGGGCCGACGACCTCGAGAGCATGTACTACCAGGTGCTGGGTACCGAGGGCGAACACCTCAGTGGCGAGGCCACCCTGCCCGCGCCGCCCGCAGACGAAAAAATGGTGCCAGGCGAAGTGCACATGCGCGACGACGAGTTTCGGGGCACGGGCGTCAAGGTGGCCTACATGTGGGTGCAACTCGATGACCCGAACACCCCGCCGGCCTTGGTGCAGGTCGCCGAGACCATGGAAAAACGCGCGGTGTTGGCCACCGAGATTGTCAAAGGTGTGATGCTGCCCCAGCTGGTGGTGCTGCCACTGGCAGTGCTGCTGGTGTGGCTAGCGCTGTCGCAGGCCATCAAGCCCCTGCACCACCTGGAAGAGCGCATACGGGCCCGCAAGCCCGACGACCTCAGCCCCCTAGACGTAGAGTCGGTACCGCTGGAGGTCGCCCCGCTGGTGGCGTCGGTCAACGACCTGTTGTTGCGACTGAAAGATTCGATTGCGACCCAAAAACGCTTTTTGGCCGATGCCGCCCACCAGCTCAAGACGCCACTCGCGGGGCTGCGCATGCAAGCCGACCTGGCCCAGCGCGAAGGCGCCAGTCAAGAAGACCTGAAGCAGTCATTGCGCCAAATTGGGCGCGCCAGCAAGCGAGCCACCCACACCGTCAACCAGTTGCTAGCCTTGGCCCGCGCCGAGAGCAGCGGCACGGTAATGAGCCACCAGCCCTGCGATTTGGCGCGCCTGACCATGGAGGTGGTGCAAGACTGCGTTCCACGGGCCATGGACAAACACATCGACGTGGGTTATGAAGGCGCGCAGCCGGCAAGCCCAGGTGTGGTGGTCAACGGCAACCCGACGCTGCTCAAAGAAATGGTGCGCAACCTGATGGACAACGCCATCCACTACACCCCGTCCAGCCCAGACAAACCCGGCGTGATCACCGCGCGGGTGCTGGTGGACCCATTCAGCCATGTGCAAGTGGTGCAGGTAGAAGACTCTGGCCCCGGCATTCCCTTGGCGGAACGGGAACTGGTGTTTCAGCCCTTCTACCGTGCGCTGGGCAACGAGGCCGACGGCTCAGGGCTGGGCCTGCCCATCGTGCTCGAAATTGCGCGCCAGCACCATGCCAGCGTCACCCTTGAAGACAGCCGACCGGGCCACGACCCGGTGGGTGCCTGTTTTACCGTACGTTTTTCGAGCCCGCCACCGAACGCCTAGTTTTCAGCAATGCCGTTTTTGCGGCACGGCGTCAGCGACTTGCCGGCCAAGGCGGTTTGGATCGTAATGATCTGCGCCCGCATGGACTGGGGCAGTGCCGGAAAGCGCAGGATGGTGGCCGCACCCTCGGGGCGCTCTTGCACCACCTTGGCACTGCGTACGCCACGGGCCGCCAGTCGTTCAGCGCCCGCGCTGGCACGCTCTTCGGTTTCATACGCGGCAACCGAGAAGCCTGGCTCCAGCGCCCGATTGACCAGCGGCTGGGGCGCCAAGTTCAAGGCCGCAACCTCACCGCGTTTGCGCGCCATCGCCTCGTCGCTGGCAAACTTGCCGAAATAGACAATCCAACGCGCCGGCACCACCGTCGAGTCGAGCTGCCAAAACCCGGTTGGAAACCCGGTTTCTAAAACGCTGCGCAACTCCGCCGTTTGCGCTTCGTCAAACGGCCCTGCCTGCAGGCACTCTTTGGGCTCCTGGTCGGCTTTGACCTGGGCTTCGATCCGTTTCATGTCGGCGGGGGAATACACCCGCACCGCCTCCGGTGCGATCTGCTGTGCCACGCGCTGGGGTTCGCGCTGCTGCGCTGGCCCGTAGCCAAACCCACGCAGCATGCCTTCGCCCCACACGTAGTAAAGGCCATTGGCCAGCAGCAGAATTAGTACGGTCAGGCGCAGCATGCTTACAAGGGCTTAAAGCCGCGGTGAATCAGCCGGTGTGGGCACGCCGCTAGGGCGCACACTCACTTCGGCACTGGTGATTTTTTTGACGCCAGAGTCCGTGTGTACCAACAGGGCACCCAGCGCATCGACACCACGGGCTACGCCTACGGTGCCATCGCTGCACTGCACGACTTGGCCATACAGTGCGTCGCGCTTATTAAAAGAAGGTTGCAGCGCCGCAAAGCCATCCGTTTCAAAGCGGCGCACCGCTGTGATGAGGGGCATGGCTATCCGCGCCAATGCGGCGGGCGCATCCACACCGGGCAGTAGTTCCGACAGCGCGGCGGGCGGTGTGCTCAAACCCGTGGCACCGGGTGTCGTGATGTTGATCCCAATACCAATCACCGCGTAACGTATTTCGCCCACGCTGGCCGTCTCAATCAATATGCCCGCCAACTTGCGCCCCTGCAGCCACAGATCGTTAGGCCACTTGAGCTGCAGGGCTGGGTGCAGGGCCTCTGCCACCGACAGCCCCACGGCCAAGGACAGACCGGACCAATCGTGGGGCTGCAATGGCAGCCCCAAAGAAAAAGTGAGCGCTTCCTGTGCGCCGCTTTGCCAGCTGCGCCCTAAGCGGCCGCGTCCAGCCGTTTGGCGCTGGGCCACCAGCAACACCGGGTCAAATTGCCCTGCACGGGCGCGGCGCATCAGCTCAGAATTGGTCGAGTCAAGCTCGGGCAAGACCTCCACCGAGAACGTGGGCCAATGGGGTGAAACCGCTTCCCAAATGGCTTCTGCTGGCCAGTGCCCTGGTGTATTCACGGTGTGCCCTGTGCGGCTACTTGCGGCTGCGCCGCTTGGGGGCCAACAAAGTGCCGCGGCAATTGGCGCTGCCGCACCAGCACGGGTACTGCGCCTTGAGCTTGGGCGTGTAACGCTCGTCAATGATCAAGCCGTAGTCGTAGTTCAACTCTTCACCGGCGTGGATGTTGCGCAGCGCCTTGATGAAAACCCGCCCGTCTTCTTCGTCGGCTTCGCAGTTGCCGTCGCACGAGTGGTTGATCCAGCGCGAAGTGTTGCCACCCACCAGCGCGTCAATCACACTGCCATCGGCCAGCGAAAAGTAGAACGTGTGGTTGGGGTCTTTGGGGTCGTGCGGGTGGCGCGCTTGTGCCTCGTCCCAGCTGATGTGCTCACCCACGTATTCGACCAGGGTCTCCCCCTCGGCAATGTCTTGCACCGCAAACACACCCCTGCCATGCACCCCCGAACGTCGGGCCTGAATACGGCGCGCACTTTGGGCCAGCGTAGGCGGGGGCGAATTTGCGATCGTTTTTGCCACGTGTCAAAAATTTGGTATGGTGAATCGTATGGGCGCGCATGTGCGTGCCTGCGTGTGTGGGTGCGCGCCTGCGCGCCTGCGAGAACTGGATTGTAGTCAGATGAAAAACGACGTTTTGAATAAAACACTGGTTATTGCCGAAAAGCCCTCCGTGGCCCAAGACATCGTGCGTGCGCTCACCCCCAGCGTGGGCAAGTTCGAGAAGCACGATGAATATTTTGAGAGCGACACCTATGTCGTCTCTAGCGCCGTGGGCCACCTGGTGGAAATCCAGGCGCCCGAGGAGTACGACGTCAAGCGCGGTAAATGGAGCTTTGCCAACCTGCCGGTGATTCCGCCGCACTTTGACCTCAAACCCGTGGACAAGACCAAGACGCGCCTCAACGCGGTGGTCAAGTTGGCCAAGCGCAAAGACGTGGACAAAATCGTCAACGCCTGCGACGCGGGCCGCGAGGGGGAGCTGATCTTTCGCCTGATCGAGCAATACGCGGGTGGCGCCAAGCCCTTGGGCAAACCCGTTAGCCGCCTGTGGCTGCAGTCCATGACGCCGCAGGCCATTCGCGACGGCTTTGACAACCTGCGCACCAACGCACAAATGCAGCCCCTGGCCGACGCCGCGCGCTGCCGCTCAGAGGCCGACTGGTTGGTGGGCATCAACGGCACCCGCGCCATGACCGCATTCAACTCCCGCGACGGCGGCTTCTTCTTGACCACCGTGGGCCGGGTGCAAACACCAACCCTGTCGGTCGTGGTAGAGCGCGAAGAGCAGATCCGCGCCTTTGTGAGCCGCGACTACTGGGAAATCCACGCCAACTTCCATGCGGTAGCGGGCGAATACCCCGCCAAGTGGTTTAACCCTGCGCACAAAAAAGACGCTGACGATGCCGAGATCAAGGCCGACCGGGTATGGAACGCCCGTGAAGCCGAAGCAATAGCTGCCGCTGTGCGCGGGCAGCCCGCAACCGTCACGGAAGAAAGCAAGCCCACGACGCAGGCTTCTCCCCTGCTGTTCGACCTGACCAGCCTGCAGCGCGAGGCCAACGGCAAGTTTGGCTACAGCGCCAAAACCACGCTATCCATTGCGCAAAGCCTGTATGAGCGCCACAAGGCCCTGACCTACCCGCGTACCGATTCGCGCAACCTGCCTGAAGACTATGTGGCAGTGGTCAAAGACACCATGGCAATGCTGGCCGACAGCGGCATGAAACACCTGGCCCCGTTTGCGGCCCAAGCGGTCAAAGGCGGCTACGTGAAGCCCACCAAGCGCGTGTTTGACAACGCCAAGGTCTCGGACCACTTTGCCATCATCCCCACGCTGCAAGCGCCATCGGGCCTGTCTGAAGCCGAACAAAAGGTTTATGACCTGGTGGTGCGCCGCTTCTTGTCCATCTTCTTCCCTAGCGCGGAATACCAAGTGACGACACGTGTTACGACTGCGGTGGGGCATTCGTTCAAGACCGAAGGCAAGGTGCTGGTCAAGCCGGGCTGGCTGGCCATCTACGGCAAAGAGGCCGCCGACGAAGTAGCCGACGCCAAGGAAGGCGACAAAGGCCAAAACCTAGTGCCGGTGCAGCCCAACGAAAAGGTCAAAGGCGACCCAGTTGACCCCAAAGGCCTCAAAACCAAACCACCAGCGCGCTACTCCGAGGCCACGCTCTTGGGTGCGATGGAAAACGCCGGCAAGACGGTGGACGACGAAGAACTGCGCGAAGCCATGCAAGAGAAAGGCTTGGGCACACCCGCCACCCGCGCCGCCACCATCGAAGGCTTGATCACCGAGAAATACATGCTGCGCGAAGGCCGCGAACTGATCCCCACCGCCAAGGCCTTCCAGTTGATGACGCTGTTGCGCGGACTGGGTGTCGAAGAGTTATCCAAGGCCGAACTCACCGGCGAGTGGGAATACAAACTTGCGCAAATGGAGCAAGGCAACCTGCGCCGCGAAACCTTCATGGCCGAGATCGCTGCCATGACCGAGCGCATGGTCAAAAAGGCCAAAGAATACGACCGCGACACGATTCCCGGCAACTACGCCACGCTGGCAGCACCCTGCCCCAACTGCGGCGGCATTGTCAAAGAAAACTACCGCCGCTACACCTGCACCGGAAAAACCGGCACCGAGGACGGTTGCGGCTTTTCGTTTGGCAAATCCCCTGCTGGGCGCACCTTTGAAGCTGCCGAAGTCGAGCAATTTTTGCGCGACAAAAAGATCGGCCCACTGGAAGGGTTCCGCTCCAAAGCGGGCTGGCCCTTCACCGCCGAGATGGTCATCAAGTTCGACGATGAGACCAAAAACTACAAGCTCGAATTTGACTTTGGCGACGACAAAAAGGGCGAAGACAGCGGCGAGATCATCGACTTCTCGGCCCAAGAGTCTTTGGGCAAATGCCCCAAGTGCGGCGGCGCCGTATTTGAGCACGGCAAGAACTACGTCTGTGCCAAATCGGTCCCTACCTTGGAACAACCCACGCCAAGTTGCGACTTCAAAACCGGCCAAATCATCTTGCAGCAACCCATTGAGCGCACGCAAATGGTCAAGCTGCTGGAAACCGGCAAGACCGATTTGCTGGACAAGTTCGTCTCAATGCGCACCCGCAGGGCCTTCAAGGCCATGTTGGCGTGGGATGCCGAGGCCGGCAAAGTCAACTTTGAATTTGCACCGAGCAAGTTCCCACCGCGCAAGACGGCGGCCGGCAAGACAGCCGCTACAAAAGCAGGAGCTGCTCGCGCAGGTTCTACGGGGACTGCAGCCAAAAAAGCACCTGCAAAAAAGGCGACCAAAGCCGCAGCAGCCAAGGCGCCCAAAGAAGCCAAGCCCAAAGCAGCACGCAAAACCACCGCTGCCAGCGGCAAAACACCGAGCCCGGAATTGGCAGCAGTAATCGGTGGCGATTTGATTTCCCGCCCCGGCGTGGTCAAAGCCCTGTGGGACTACATCAAGGCCAATGGCCTGCAAGACAGCAAAGACAAGCGCTCCATCAACGCAGATGCCAAGCTGCTGGCCGTGTTTGGAAAGCCGCAGGTGACCATGTTTGAGCTGGCGGGTATTGTGGGCAAACACCTGAGCTGAGGGGCGCGCAACCCCTACTCGGTGAACTGGCCATCAATGTAGTACCAACGGCCCGCTTCGCGCACAAAGCGGCTGGTCTCGTGCATGCGTTCGGCGCGGCCGCCTACTTTGCAGCGGGCAAAAAACTCCACCACACCGGCGTCACCTGCCGTGGCCGCGTGGCGCACCTCCAGCCCCAGCCACTTGATCGGCGATAGTTCCAAGTCGCCCGGCGCGGTGCTGGGGTGCCAGGTCGCCATCAAGTAGTCGATCAAACCCAGCACATAGGCGCTGTAGCGCGAGCGCATCAGTGCCTCGGGCGTGGGGGCGTGTATGCCGCTTTTGAACCCCGCGTGCCATACCCCACAGCAGTCACTGTAGTCTTGGCCGTTGCCACACGGGCAGTCGTGTTTTTTCATACCCCAATCCCCTTCATTTTTTTGACCCGTCTGTGAGAAATATTTATGGGGCACAAACGTACACCAGCGAAGATTGCTGCGGGATAATCCCGCCACCCATGCACAAGACCATCTTCGATACACCCATTGTCAACACGCTGTTGCGCGTCCTGTCCATCACATTTTTGCGCATTGCCGGCTGGAAAGTCGAAGGTAGCCTCCCTCCCGGATGCGAAAAAGCAGTGCTAATTGCAGCGCCCCACACCAGCAATTGGGACTTCCCCTACTCGCTGATGGTGTGTTTTACGCTGCGCCTCAACGTTTACTGGTTGGGAAAGGCGTCCCTGTTTCGGCATGTGATGCGCCCCATCATGATGTGGTTTGGAGGCATCCCCGTGGAGCGTTCCAAAGCAAACGACTTGGTGACGGCATCGGCCAAAGCACTGGTGGCCGTGCAAGGCCCTGTGCAGCTCATGATTCCGCCCGAAGGCACCCGCAGTATGACGCGGCACTGGAAGACTGGCTTTTACTACATTGCGCTGGCTGCAAAGGTCCCCATTGTCATGGCCTACATGGACTACGAACGCAAAGTGGCCGGTTTAGGGCCTGTGTTCCATCCAACAGGGGACATCGACGCCGACATGGTTCGCATCAAGGCTTTTTATGCGCCGTTCAAGGGGAAAAACGCGGACCAGTTCCACGCCGACTAAGCGCCGGGCCCGCACCCTTAGGTGTTTCGCGCCAGCTGGGGCAACTTAGCGCCGAAAAATTACATGCATCGCGGGCGGGGTCGCGTCTTGTTTCTCCCACGACACCATCTCGAAAAACGTGTCCTGGCGAATGCGGCGGCGCTGCTGGACGGTGTATTGCAATTGGTTGGCAGCATCAAAACGCTGCGTAATTACATTGACGATGGCCGTCGTTGCGGTATCGGGCTCGACCACGTAGGAATAGTCGTATTTGCCCAGCGGCGTGAGCTTGGTGCGGTCGGTATAAAGCCGCTCAGTCCCTATCGCACCAGACATGCCCACGGTCACCGCAACCGGGAAGGCAGCGGGCGTGGGCCACTCGCTATAAATGCCCGTACCTTCGGAGCCCAGTAGCAGGTAGTTGTCGTCGTAGTAGACCACTAACTGTGACTCTGAACTGAGGGGTGAGCAATTGCTGTACGTCGTTTTTACCGTATTGATCGAAAACTGTTTAAGAACTCCCGCAAACAATTGCGGGTAGTTGATCGACGTGGCGGTGAGTACCAATGTACCGCTGCACATACCGAGCGTGCTGGGGGAATCTGCGGTGCCCCTAGCATATAAGGCCACGGCGGGCTCGCCGCGCAGCGCCACTACGGCATTGGCGGCCCTGAGCGGGAATGCCAGTGTCGATGCCACAGGCACCACCGGGGTGACAGCCGCCGCTGCGGCTTCGTCGCCTTCGCCCTTGCCGCCGCAGGCGACCAGCAGCACAATCAGCGCAAGCGCGCCTATCCGGTAGTGGAGTTGCATGATTTATCCAGTGTGTTACGTTTAAAAGTAGGTGGGGACAGGTCACCACGCGCGCTGGGGTTGTGGCCCAGCGCGGCTCGATTTTATCTGGATCGCCGCATTTAGGCGAATGTGGCGTGAATTGCCAACTAATGCGTGGGCGCTGCAGCCCGTTGCAGGCGGTCGCGCACGCCTTCCCACTCTTGGCTCTCCGGTGGGGTTTCGACCCAAATGAGCTTGACCCCCTTGGCATCAAACTCACGCAACACCGAAAACAGCTCATGCGCCGCCACGGATGCGGCGCTGGGCATGGTGCGCAGCAATATCGCGCGTGGCACTTTCTTCATCGCCGTGCGGGCGTAGACCGCGATGGTGGGGGAGCCACTGCCAGGCGCCTTGTCGATGGCGCCGTCCAGCATGGTCAGCGCGGCTTGCAAGGCCGTGGCGTCCATCAGGCGCACCGTGGCGTTGGGGGCGTAGTGCGACTCTAGCGTGCCCGATGCCTTAGGGGAACTTTGAGCCATATCGACGTGCAGCCCTCGTACTCCCTGCGCAAGCAGCTCCTCTTCTGATAGCAGTTTACGGCCACAGGCCTGCTCGACCTGGGTGCGGCTGATCGACCCGGGGCGCAACAGGACCGGCGCGCCACGGGTGCAGTCGATGATGGTGGACTCTATGCCCAGATCACACGCACCGCCGTCCAAAATCAGCAAGTCGTCACCCAACTCGCTTTGCACATGCGCGGCCGTGGTGGGGCTCACCCGGCCAAAACGGTTGGCGCTGGGCGCCGCAATGCCCCACACGGGCGCTTGGCCTGCAGGCGCATCATGCAGCGCCCGCAGCAGGGCCTGAGCTGCGGGGTGCGCAGGGCAGCGCAGGCCAATCGAGTTTTGCCCACCCGCGGCCACCGCACCCACGCCATCGCGCCGGGGCAATATCAATGTCAAAGGTCCCGGCCAAAAGGCCGACATCAGTTGCTGCGCAAAAGACGGCACCTGCGCCGCGTAGTGCGCCACGCCAGCCATGCCGCCGTCTTGCGCCGACACATGCACGATCAGCGGGTGGTCCGCCGGGCGGCCCTTGGCGGTAAAAATCTGTGCCACTGCGCTGGCGTTGTCGGCATCTGCTCCCAGGCCATACACCGTCTCAGTTGGCAAGCCAATCAGGCCTCCAGCCCTCACCAAAGCTGCGCAAACAGCTATTGATTCAGGAGCAGATGCCAACAAGATCATGGTGTGGTTCCGCGCCGCCTAAAACGCGGCAATACCCAACAGGCTGGCCGCTTGCAGCGCCGTGGCGCGAACGTGCGCTACTGTGGCACCAGTTACCGTCAGATGGCCCATCTTGCGGCCCTTGCTGGCGGTGGCTTTGCCGTACAGGTGCAAAAAGGTGCCGGGCAGGGCCAGCACCGCGTCCCAAGGCGGCGTGCCCGTGGCTTGGCCGCCTTGGCTGACGCCGGGCCAGATGTCACCCAACAGGTTCAGCATGATGGCCGGGCTGTGCTGGCGTGGCTGGGTAAGCGGCAGACCCGCCAGGGTGCGCACCTGCAGCTCATCAAAGCGCTGGTAGGTGACCGTGTACAATCGACTACCGTTACCCTCAGAAGGTAATAGCTGCAAATGCCAGACTTGACGGGCATCGCACTGGTAGCCATACGTATTCTCCGTTGCGATCAGT
>JBBRNS010000142.1:0-10015 GCA_038230175.1 Burkholderiales bacterium | reverse complement strand
GTGGCTTTGTGCACGGCATGGGATGGCTCACCACCGAGCAACTGGTGTGGAACGACCAAGGGCACCTCAGCACCCAAGCCCCTAGTACCTACAAAATCCCTACCGCGGGTGATGTGCCCACGCACTTCAATGTCGACCTATGGCCCGAGCCCAATCGCGAGGACAACGTCTTTGGCAGTAAGGCCGTGGGCGAGCCGCCGCTCATGCTGGCAATCAGCGTGTATGAGGCGCTGCGCGACGCAGTGGGGCAGGCGCGAGGCGACGGGCAGCCGGTGCAACTGACCGCGCCTGCTACGCCGGAGAATGTTTTAAAAGCGTTGGGCGCAGTCCTTACTGGATGAACTTGTCGTCGTACCAGCTGCCCGATTGCTTTTCACCGGTCACTTTGGTGAACACGCCTTGGCCGTCGCGCTTGCCATTGGCCCAGCCGCCTTCGTAGCGGTCGCCTTCGGGCCAGGTCAAAGCCCCTTGCCCATGGCGCTTGCCATCCACCCAATCGCCCAGGTAGTGGAAGCCATTTTTCCAAGCGTATGCAAAGCGGCCGTTGAGCTTGCCGCGGCGGTAGGTCACATTTCCACCGCTGCCGTCTTGCCACATTAAGACGCCACGGCCGTCGGCATAGCCGTCCACACAAGGGCCAGACCAGCGGATGGACTTATTCGGCTGTGGGTCAATATTGAAGACCGCGCAACCCGTGTCCGGGTCCTTGAGCCATTCGGCGCCTGAGGGGCCAGCGGCCTCCTTTGTGGACGCTGCGGCTGGCTGGGAAGTGTCTTCAGCCACAGCGCCCACCGCGTAGAACGCCAGCGCCACACCCACCAGTGCCAGTTTTGCCAAGTGCCGATTCATGTTTTCCCCTCCTGCAAGACGGTTGTAAACGGCGATTTTAAGTGCCGCGCTGTCAGCGGCCCCCCGAGGCAAGCACGTGCTGCCATCCGGTCGGCCCATTGGTGGGAGAATAGCCGCCCAAACCCTGCGCCGCCCGCGATGCAGCCTGCCCTATGGAGACACACCTTGAGCCACGCATCACACTGGACCCGCCGCACCCTACTGGGCGCCACCGCCGCACTCGGCGCCCTGGCATTGCCGACCTTGGCACAAACCAAGACAGTTCTGCGCATCTCCACCCCCGCCGTGCCTGATGACTGGCACGCAAAAATGTGGACTGTGTTCAAAGACACGCTGGAGAAAAGTGCCCCGGGCGAGTTTGATGTGCAGATTAACCTCAACGCGGCGCTGTTCAAGCAAGGCGCCGAGCCCACCGCCATGGCACGGGGCAACCTGGAGTTGACCTCGGTCTCGGCATCCGACATCGCAAAACAGGTGCCCGCGTTTTCGGTTTTCACTGCGGGTTACATGGTGCGCGACCCGGCACACCAACAAAAAGTATTCAATGGCCCGGTGGGTGCCGAGTTGTTCAAGACAGTCGCCGACAAGATGGGTATCACCGTGCTGTCCACCTGCTACCTGGGAACCCGCCAGGTCAATTTGCGCGAAGTCCGCACCGTCCGTACGCCGGCCGATCTCAAAGATGTGAAGCTGCGTATGCCAAGCTCTAAAGACTGGCTCTTTTTGGGCGATGCGCTGGGCGCCACCGCCACACCGATGGCCTTTGGCGAGGTCTACCTGGCGCTCAAAAACGGCACCATCGACGGCCAAGACAACCCACTGCCGACCACCCGCGCGGCCAAGTTTTATGAAGTGACCAAGCAAATTGTGCTGACGAGCCACCTGGTTGACGGCCTGTTTATCGCCATCGCCAGCAAGGCCCTCCAAGCACTCACACCCACGCAGCGCCAAAAGGTCAGCGCCGCTGCGCAAACCGCAGCGGCCTACAACAACGACAACCGCATCAAAGAAGAAGCGCAGCTGGTCGAATTCTTCAAAAAAGAAGGCCTGCAGGTCACCACCCCCGATGTGGACGCCTTTCGCAAAGCGGTGCAGGCCACCTACCAGCAATCGGACTACGCCACCGTGTGGCCCAAGGGCCTGGTGGAGCGCATCAACCTGACCCGCTAAACCCCCATGCGCCTGTGGCTACAACGCAGTGCCAACGCCATTGGGGGCGGCCTGTTTCTGGCACTTTTTTCGGTGTTTATCATCCAGATCACCGCACGGTTTGGCTTTAACAAGCCCCTACCCTGGACGGATGAGGCCGCGGTGATTCTGTATATCTGGGTCATCTTGTGGGCGGCAGCCGTGGTGGTTCCCGAGCGCGAGCATGTGGTTTTTGACCTGGTCTGGAACAGCGTGGGGCCGACGGCGCAGCGTTGGATGTCCGCTGCCGGGAACCTGCTCGTTGGCGGCATGGCCCTAATGGGCCTGCCCGCCACCTGGGACTATGTGCACTTTATGCAGCGCGAAGGCACCCCCGTGCTGGAGCTGCCCATGATGTGGGTCTTTTTACCCTTTGTGTTTTTGTTGCTTGCCCTGGTCGTGCGCAGCGCGTGGGCGATTTGGCACGCCGCTTGCGGGCCCGTACCAAGCCCACAACCCCCGGGTTAACCCTCAGAGACATGTTAAAAAACCACTGGGGTTAAACTTAAATGCGCTTTAACAGCCAAAAATTCAAGGTTCTCCATGGGGACCGTGCAAAAATACCGCCCGATGCATTTGTATAAATCTATACAAAAAGCGCTCCCAAAGAGCCCCATTTTTTTCACTAACCGGAGTATTTGATGAATATCAACAATCGTTTGATCCTAGCAGCCACCGTCGCAGCAACGTTGTTCCTAGGCGCTTGCAGCAGCACCCCTGTTACCAGCACGACATCGACCGCCACTGCGCCTACCGTAGCGCCAGCGGCCCCAGTGGCCAATGTCAACACCCAAACACCGGCGGTGTCTCGCCCATCCACCACGGGCATGGCCGTAGCCCCGTACCTAGACCCCAAGAACCCCCTGTCGCAGCAACGCAGCGTCTACTTTGACTATGACCAGTATGTGGTGAAGCCCGATGCCTCGGGCCTTATTGAAATGCACGGCAAGTTTTTGGCGGCCAACCCCACAGTGGCTATCAAAATTGAAGGCAACACCGATGAACAAGGTGGCGCCGAATACAACCTGGCACTGGGCCAAAAACGTGCAGAATCCGTGCGCAAAGCACTCGCGGTGTCTGGCGTAAGCGCCTCGCAGATGGAAGCGGTCAGCTTTGGCAAAGAAAAGCCCAAAGCCGCTGGCCACGACGAAGCAGCCTACGCCGAAAACCGCCGCGCTGATTTGGCTTATCCCAGCAAGTAGCGTCTATCACCAACACGGATGCTGTTACTGAGCAGCGCCGTAGGCACACACCCAAAGGGCCCGCACCACTGCTGGGCCCTTTGTCTTGGCTACTCTTAGACTGAACTCCTGACATGACCACAGGCCTTACCGTCCTCGTTTGCGTGCTGATCGCGGGCATGGTGCTGCGTATGCCGATTGGTTTTTCCATGTTGGCATCGGGTTTTGCTTATTTGTTGGTCAAGCGTCAAGACCTGGGCTTGGTGGCAGAGCAGGTCGGAAACGGGCTTTACAACAGCTACGTATTGTTGGCAGTGCCGCTGTTTGTATTTGCCGCCAACATCATGAATGCGGGCACGGTCAGTGAGCGCATTTTTGATTTTTGCCGCATTTTGGTCGGGCGCATGCGTGGCGGTTTGGCGCAGGTGGATATTGTGGTGAGCGTCATCTTCTCGGGCATGAGCGGCAGCGCCATTGCCGATGCGGCGGGGCCCGGCTTGGTCACCATCAAGCAGATGCTCAAAAAGCCCGAATACACACGCGGCTTTGCCGGTGCGGTGGTGGTGGCCAGTGCCACCCTTGGGCCGATGATCCCGCCGTCCATCCCCATGGTGATTTACGCCATGGTCTCTGGCGCCTCCGTTGGTGCCCTGTTCTTAGGCGGTGTGGTGCCAGGCTTCTTGATGGCCGCGCTCATGATGCTGGTGGTGCACGCCATCGCCATCAAACGCAATATGCCGCGGGATGAGCCGGTGCCACGCTCCGAATGGGCGGGTCTGATATTTCGTGGCGCACTGCCTCTTTCAATGCCTATTGTGTTGCTGGGTGGCATTTACGCCGGCATTTTCACCCCCACCGAGGCGGCGGCGGTGGCCGCGCTGCACGCATTGATTCTGGCGGCGGTCGTGTTCCGCACTTTGACCTGGCGCAGCTTTTGGGGCGTGGTGATGGAGTCCACCCGCGCCAGCGCGGTGATCACCATGATCTTGGCGGGCTCTTTTATTCTGAGTTATAGCTTCACATCAGAAGGCGTTCCCCAGTCCGTGGCGCAGTGGGTCGAAAGCATGCACCTGTCGCAGATCCAATTTCTGCTGCTGGTCAACGTGATGTTTTTGGTGTTGGGGTGCTTTCTGGACGTGTCGGTCTTGTTATTAGTTTTTGTTCCGATGCTGTTGCCCGCTGCCAAGTTGCTGGGGGTGGACCTGGTGCACTTTGGGGTGCTGGTGGTTCTGAACATGATGATTGGTCTGATTCACCCACCTTTTGGCATGCTGCTGTTTGTGACCAAGGCGCTGACCGGCATCCCCATTAGCGAGATGATGCGTGAGGGATGGCCGTTTCTGGTGATGCTATTGGCTCTGCTGCTGGCCATTACCTTCTTTCCACAGATCGTTCTGTGGCTACCCCAATCGATGGGGTACAAAACAGCTTGAGGGCTGCTTAAACGCCCGCCAAAATTCGCAAGCCACTGGGGTCGTCTAGGTTCACCACCCGACCAGAGCCGCTGATGAGGCTGCGCTCGCGCAGGTGGCGAAACACACGAGAGAGGGTTTCGGGGGCAATGCCCAGTTGCGCCGCAATCAGACGCTTGCGCTGCATCAGGCGCACTGAGCATACGCCCTTGTCGCTGGACTCGGCATGGCGCAGGAGCCATTCGGCACAGCGCGCCTCGGCGTCTTTGGCCAAGCGACTCACTGCCAATTCGGTTTGTTGCCGGTGCGCCCGGGCCACATCCTGCAACACCGAGTTTTCCACTGTGGTGCACACACACAGGCTGGCACGAAAGGCCGCCAATGGGATGCGCCGCACGACTACCGTGGTCTCTGCCACGGCGTCAACGGCGCTGGGACGGTCTAGCACGGCGGCGGTGGCCTCCAGCCACCCCGGGCCTTCAACTACACCCAACTGGTGGTCCATGGCGCCGTCGGCCCCCACCACGCCCAGTTGCACACGGCCGGACTCAATGAAATAAACCGCGTCTAAGGTAGTCGCACGCCGCAGCAGGACAGCACCGGCGGGCAGCGTCTGACTCGGCCGGGAATGGATGATGGCGTCTTGGGCACTCATGGGGCTGACTGTGCCGCGTCTAGACCCAGCATAGCTTGCGCAAGATCAATCTTTTGCGACGTGGTCCATCGGCCACCGCAGTGCCTAACGCACCAAGATCGCCCGAAAGTCGTTCACATTGGTGTGTGTAGGGCCGGTCACGAACAGGTCGTCTAGGGCTGCAAAAAAACCGTATGCGTCGTTGTGATCAAGAGCGTCCGCCAACGCCAACTTTTGGTTCCGGGCGCGCAACAGCGTGTCGGGCAAGACCCATGCGCCCGCGTTGTCTTCGGTGCCATCTATGCCGTCGGTATCGGCTGCCAGTGCGTAAACACCCGGCGCACCTTGCAAGCCTAAGGCCAGCCCCAGGCAAAACTCTCCGGCCCGGCCCCCGCGCCCAGTCGGCGCGCGCGCGGCGCTTGAACGCAGGGTGACGGTGGTTTCACCGCCACTCAAAATGACACAGGGTTTGGCAAAGGGCTGCCCCGACTTTGCCACCGCGCGCGCCAAGGCGGCGTGCACCCGGCCCACCTCGCGGGATTCGCCCTCCATCTGGTCACTCAAAATATAGGCTGCGATACCGGCGGCACGCGCATTGGCAGCAGCAGCCTCTAACGCCTGCTGGGGCGTGGCAATCAGGTGCACCGCGTTTGCGCTGAACGCTGGGTGGTTGGGCTTGGGCGTTTCCAGCGCGCCGCGCTGCCATTGATCGAGCACGGCCCTGGGTACCGCAATACGGTAGCGGCCCACAATGGCCAGCGCGTCGGCGCAGGTGCTGGCGTCTGGCACGGTGGGGCCACTGGCAATGGTGGCAGGGTCATCGCCTGGTACATCACTGATCGCCAGCGTGACGACCCGCGCCGGGGCGCAGGCCAAAGCCAGCTGCCCGCCTTTGATGCTTGAGAGGTGTTTGCGCACCACGTTGATCTCGGCAATGCTGGCGCTAGAGCCCAGCAGCGCCTGGTTGATGCCCTGCTTCTCGTGCAAGGTGACACCCTCCACCGGCAGGGTCAGCAAGGCCGAACCACCACCCGACACCAAACACAGCACCAAGTCGTCTGCAGTGAGTCCGTGGGTGAGGGACACCATGCGCTGGGCCGCCGCCATGCCCGCCGCATCGGGCACCGGGTGAGCAGCTTCAAGCACCTCGACGCGCTGAAGCAATCCAGCCGGGCGTGGGGGTATGTGGCCATAGCGGGTGACCACCATGCCGCACAACGGGGCATCCGCCGGCCACAGCGACTCCAGCGCCTGCGCCATGGCACCTGCCGCCTTACCAGCACCGACTACAACGGTGCGGCCCTTGGGGGGCTGCGATAAATAGGCTGCCATGCTGTGCAGCGGCAAGGCACTGTTCACCGCCGCCCAGTAAAGCTGGGTCAAGAACGCCTGCGGGTCGTCCATTGCAGCCCCAGCAGGCACAATGGTCCGGTCGGCACTCATGCCACGCACCCTGGCAAGGCTTGGCCGTGTGCGGCCAGCCATCCCAGGCCTGTCTGGGTAGGGTTGGGGCCTACATTTTGGGGTACGTATTCGCATCCCACATAACCCGAGTAGCCCGCGTGGTCTAGCCAATCCAACAAGAACTGGTAGTTGATTTCGCCACTGCCCGGCTCATGGCGACCCGGGTTGTCGGCCAGCTGGATATGGCCGATGCGCGGCAGGCAGCGCTGCAGGGTTCCCACCAGTTCCCCCTCCATCCGCTGGGCGTGGTAAACGTCGTATTGAACGAAGGCATTGGGTGCGCCCACCGCATCCAGTATGGCCAGTGCTTGGCCGGTGCGGTTCACATAAAAGCCGGGTGCATCAAAGGTATTGATGGGTTCCAGCAACAGCCGCATGCCATGCGCCTGCAGGGCGTCTGCTGCAAATGCGAGGTTAGCCACCAAGGTGGCGTGCAGCTGCGCACCGGACACCGCTTGCGGCGCAATGCCCGCCAAGCAATTGAGTTGCCGCACCCCCAACGCACGGGCGTAGTCGATCCCAAGGGCTACACCGGCGCGAAACTCTTCAACACGGTCCGGGTGGCATGCAATACCGCGTTCGCCCGCCGCCCAATCGCCTGCAGGCAGGTTGTGCAGCACCAGTGGCAAGCCGCTAGTTGCAAGCCGTTGGCAAATCGCTGCAGCGGAAAACGCATACGGAAACTGCAGCTCCACCGCGCCAAATCCCGCCTCGGCCGCAGCGTCAAAACGGTCAAGAAAGGCATACTCGGTAAAGAGCATGGAGACATTGGCGGCGAATCGCAGCATGGGGTTGTCAGCTAGGGTGAATCTGGCATGAGTTTAAGGGGCGCGAGCGACATGGGATAACGCGGCACAATGCGGGTTTTACCGACAGCCCCCACGCAGCCTGTTCAAAACAGCGTGCACCAAGATTACCTACCAGCCAGTAATTGCTATTAAATCAGGAGCTGCTTGCGCACTATTGACGAGGGCCAACGGGCGTTTTGACCAATATTTTCAAGGCCAACGATTCTGTTAATCACGAATGCCACCCTTTGACACCGCCCTCGCATTCTTCGCCGCCTCCGTGGTCTTGGCCCTAGCCCCTGGGCCAGACAATGTGTTTGTTTTGCTGCACGCCGCAAGCCACGGGCGGCGCGCCGGCATGCTGGCGGTGTTGGGGCTGTGCAGTGGCCTGCTGCTGCACACAGCGGCCGTTGCCTTGGGTCTGGCGGCCGTTTTGGCGGCCTCACCGCGCGCGTTTTCGGCACTCACGGCGCTGGGCGCGACCTATTTGCTCTGGCTGGCATGGCACTCCTGGCGGGCGCCTGTAGGGGTGCTGGGCGGCCCTGCAACACCCGCCCTGAGCGACGCCCAGACGTTTCGCCGCGGTGTGCTGATGAACGTGAGCAACCCCAAGGTGGCCATCTTTTTTGTTGCATTTTTGCCCCAGTTCACCAAACCGGACCACGGGTGCATGGTGCTGCAAATTTGCTTTCTGGGTAGCCTTTTTATGCTGGCAGCTTTACTGGTGTTTGGCGCCATCGCATACGGCGCGGCGGTGCTGGCCCAACCGTTTTTGCGCTCTGCCCGCGCCCAGCGGCTTTTGAACCGATTCGCCAGCGTGGTGTTTGTGGCCTTGGCGCTGCGCTTGGCATTCGGGTAGAAATCAACCGCCACCTGCACGGCGGCATTACAGGGCCGCGTGGGTTATCAGCTTAGGGCACCTGGCGCAGAGATGGGTTCCGTCTCTGAATGCGGTGCAATACCACGCGCTTTCGCAAAGGCAATAAATTGTTCGGGTGGCATTGGCTTGGCGTAGGTGTAACCCTGGCCAATATCGCAATGGTGCGCCAGCAGCCACTGCGCAGTAGCATCGTCTTCAATCCCTTCAGCCACCACCTGCAACCCAAAGTTGTGCGCCAATGCAATGGTGGACTCCACAATGGCCTGGTCCCCCGGCGTCTCAAGCAACTTGCGCACAAAACTCTGGTCGATTTTTAGCTCGTCAATGGGCAGGTTCTTGAGGTACGACAGAGACGAATACCCGGTACCAAAGTCATCGATGGACAGTTTGAAGCCCGCCTCGTGGATGCTTTGAATGCCATCCATCGCCCGCTTGGGTGACGCCATAAAGCAGCTCTCGGTGATTTCCAGATTGACCCGCTTGGGATCTAAGCCGGTCTCCTTCAGGCTGGCATGCAGCACGCCCATGAGCTCGGGGTCCACCAGGTTCATGGCAGACAAGTTGATAGACACATCCAGATTCAAAGCCAAGGCCTGCCAGCGCGCGCATTCCCGCATGCATTCGCCCACGACCCAATTGGTGAGCGGTCGAATCAAGCCCGACTCTTCCGCCACGGGGATGAACACCATCGGTCCGATCATGCCTTCATCGGGGTCGGGCCAACGCACCAAGGCCTCAGCCCCAATGACGAGTCCGGTTTTTAAGCAGATCTGCGGCTGGTAATGCATGACCAACTGCTTTTTCAATATGGCGTCGCGCAGCTTGCCAAACAGCATGTGATGGCGACGAAAAACTTGCTCTTGTTCTGCGTCGTAGACAGACCACGGTTGCACGTTTTTACGGGCTTGCAACATTGCTAGCTCTGCGTCCTTAAGCAACACATGGGGATCGGCACTGTGGTCTGGGTAAATAGCCAAGCCCAAGGTGAGCTCCACATACAAGGAAACACCCTGATCCTCAACCGAAAACTGTCGCTCGGAAATAAGACGCCCAATCGCCTCTGCGGTGATGGATGGCGCATCCATGCGATAAATGATGGCAAATTCATCACGGCGCATGCGTGCCAAAACACCGTGCCCTTTCGTAATCTCTGACAACGCCACCGCCACATGCCGCACCAGGCTATCAGCACCGTCATTGCCCAACACGTTGCTCAATTCAAACAAGCGTTCTAGGCGCATATTGCAAACGACAAGCCCATACCCTAAGGTTTCTGCCCGGGCCATCTCATTGGGTAGCAATTCCAAAAGTTGGACGCGGTTAGGCAAACCCGTTATGGTGTCATGGGTAGCCAAAAATTGCATTTGGGACAACAAAACCTTGGCATCAGCCGTTTTTTCTAGAACCCGCTTTTGCAATTTTTCTTCAAACCGGCTGCGCAATAAATTAATGTTGGCTGCCAGCACCGTATAAAAGCAGGGCATCCGGATTTGGGTGTGTTTCCGAGTGATTTCTAACCTTTTGTAATTTTATCGTAAAACCGGATTTTGTTGTTGCAAAAGTTGCTTTGTCTAGCTACAATGAAACCGGATTACATTGTGGGTACAAGGAAAAATATG
>JBBRNS010000141.1:0-10037 GCA_038230175.1 Burkholderiales bacterium | reverse complement strand
GGACAACGACCAGATGGGCATGCGCAAAGCCACCTTCATTGTTAGCGATGCACACACTGCCAATGCGCAGGTGGTGAAGGCCGACTTCACTAGCAGCTTTCAAAAGTTAACGATTCCTGGGGGGGCGGACTTCCGCTGTATTGAGCCGTCTGCAACAGACGATGGTCGATTGATCATTTGCCAAGGCCATCCCGCCAACGACGGCCGAATCGACAACCTGGTTTACAGCTGGAATGCGACGCCCACCGTGGCCAGCAATTGGCGCGCGCCCAAGTCCATCACCAATATGAACTCGGATGACCGCAATGCCGACGTTGGCGGTACGCCATTCTTTGTGCGCTACCCCATTGCAGAGCGGCCCTTGTTAGATGCAACAGGTGTCAAGTACAACGCGGGAGATCTTTTTAAGGGCGCGTATCCCTGGATCAGCCATGATGGTTCCGAGTTGTTTTTCCAAGCGTCGCGCGAAAACATGCCCGCACGCCGCGCTGCTGCCAGTGTGGTGGGCCGTTGGACGGGCTGGACTTCGCGCCACATCGATGGCCCGATCAATCCCAATCGCCAAGTCTTGAGTCGCCTGTTTATGTCGTCGCCTGGTGCATTTACAACCATGTGGTCGGCTTACAAAGACGTGGACGACCTGAAGATTCCCTACTCGGTACGTGGCCCTAGCTATCCGATCTTTGGCTCTAACACCCAAGACTACAACGAAATCGGATTTGACGACTACCTGGACGGCAACCATGTGGTGTACCTGGCCATGAACGAGCAAATGGACCGTGCAGGGATTCACCTGCTGAATAAAACCGGCGATACCTCTGGCAATTTCAACAATGGAACCATGGTGGGTGCTAAGTTTCCCAAGGAATACAACGGCACGGACGCGAACGTGGGTCGTTATGGCCAGGGTATCCACTTCCCGGCAGGCGCCTACATCGATGTCAATCGAACTAAGGGCTGGGACTCTTTGAGCAAAGGCGTCTCGGTTGATTTCTGGATGAAGAAGACCAGCGGCAGTGGCACGGTTCGCCTCTTCACGCTGGCCGGTGGTGTTGAGGTTTACCTCGCCAACGGCAGCAGCCTGACTGCGGCAGTTCAAGATACGGCTAGCAAACGGGTGGTGTTGAACGGGCCTGTCGTAGATGGCAATTGGGCGCACATTGCCTTCACCTTCAATCCGGCCAATGGTCAGATGAAGCTGTACCTGAATGGGCAATCGGTCGCTGAACAAGTGGCTACGGGCCTGGGTATGCTCAGAACCAGCGGCACTGTCCGTGTGGGGCCCGAAAGCTCTACGGCGCTCATGATTCTGGACGAAGTGAAAGTGTCCAACGTGGCACGGTCCGCTTTTGAGGTGGGGCACAGTGCCAACATGCGCACCAATAAAGCAGCCAATGCTGCCTTGGTAAGCACCATGCCCGCGCATTTGAATAAATTGCGCTTTAACGTCACGGGTGTGGATCGCTTCAGCACGGCTGCGGCAGACTTGGGTAGAGATTTGTTCAACGATGTGATTTTGTCCAAGAACAAAGGGACCTCGTGCGCAACCTGCCACATTGCACAGCGAGGCTTCACCGATGGGCTGGCCATTGCCAAAAGCAATGAGCCCACCAATGCCGGTTTCCGCAACACGCCCACGTTACTCAATCGACTTTTCTCAAGCTTGCAGGGCTGGAGTGGCAACGCCAATACGCTGGACGTCCAAGCATTGACGCCGATCGCTGCGCCGCATGAAATGAATTTGTCGATTGCAGAGGCAACCAGCCGCTTGGCAGCCAACAGCACGTATGCGGCGCGTTTTCAAACGGTCTACGGCCAAGCCCCCAATGCTGCTAACCTGTCGGCGGCATTGGGTAGCTTTGGTGCAAGCCAATTTACAACAAAGACCCGTGTCGATGATTTCCTCTCTGGCACCCGTGCCGCGTTGACGGCCACGGAGCAGCGCGGGTTCGACCTGTTTAATGGCAAAGGCCGCTGCAGCGGTTGCCATAGCGGCGTGAACTACACGGACGAAAGCTTCCGCAGCAATGGCGTGGCCGTGAATAGCGATTTTGGCCGAGCTGACGTCACCAATCGCGACCGCGATTACAAGTTGTTCAAAGTGCCTTCATTGCGTGGTGCCAGCCTGACTGCGCCCTATATGCACAACGGCAGTGTTACGTCACTGAAGGCAGTGGTTGATGCCTACAACTTGGGCTCACCCACAGTGGCAAACCGGGATTCGGATATTCGTCCCTTGGGCTTGAATGCTCAGGAAGTCAATGATTTAGTAGCGTTCTTGGGCGCACTGTAACCAGAACCCAGCCTGCATCCGGCGCCTGACAGGCGCTGGATGCAGGCTGGGTTCTAGGTCCAGACGGTCTTTAGGCTTGCCTCTGGGGGACATTCAATACATTGACCACTGCAAATTGACTCCTGGAGAACACGATGCGTAACTTCAAAAATCGCCCTTTGTTCGGGCTGCAGCAGTGTCTGCATCGGCTCATGTTTTCGCTCCTGTTGCTTGTCACCGGCAACTGCGCCTTCGCCCAGGCGGTGGTGGATGCCTCTACATTGAACAACAAAGTAATGGCCGGCTATCAGGGCTGGTTTATGACGTCTAGCGATGGCAGTGGTGCCAACTGGCGGCATTGGGCACCTTCAACCCCAACTGCCAGTAATGTCACGTTTGAAATGTGGCCCGACTTGCGTGAATATGCTGCCAGCGAGCTAACCGCCACCAGCTTCAAATATGCCAACGGCACTACCGCAGGGCTCTACAGCGCGTACAACGCCAGCACGGTGGAGCGCCACGTCAAGTGGATGCAGGATTACGGCATTGACGGTGTCTTTGTGCAGCGCTTCATCGGTGAGGCCGTGAACATGCGCTCGGTACGCGACAAAGTATTGCAAAACGTGCGCTTTGCGTCGGAGAAGCATGGCCGCATTTTTGCCAATATGTATGACATATCGGGTGGCAACGCCAGCACCTTGGTCAGTGACATCAAAAACGACTGGATGCATCTAGTCGACGACCTGACCGTTACCAGTAGTTCACGTTACGCCCGCCACAATGGACTTCCCGTGGTTTCTATCTGGGGGTTCGGTTTTTCGGATCGTCCGGGTACAGCGGCCCAATTAACCGAACTGATGCAGTGGTTTAAGTCGGGCGCTGCGGCCAAGTACCGTGCCAGCGTCAAGTTGGGTATCGACCCCAATTGGCGCAGCCATTCCTCTGCCTGGCAGAGCGCTTACAAGAGCGCCGCCATCGTCAGCCCCTGGAGCGTAGGGCGCTACGCCGATGAAAGTGGCGCAGACAACTTCCGCTCCAGCAAGATTGCGCCCGATCTGGCCGCACTCAGCGGTACCGGAGCCGCATATATGCCGGTCGTTTGGCCGGGTTTCTCCTGGAACAACTTGCAGAAGGGGACGTCACCGTTTAATCAAGTTCCGCGCCGAGGTGGACGTTTCTTTTGGCATCAAGCCTACAACGCTATCAGCGCGGGCAGCAAGATGGTTTACGTCGCCATGTTTGACGAGGTGGACGAAGGAACGGCCATGTTCAAGATTGCCGAAAACGCCAGCCAAATTCCTACGAGCGGCAGATTCCTAACGCTGAACGCCGATGCTGAAAACCTTCCCAGTGATTGGTATTTGCGCCTGATGGGCGAAGCCAGCAAGATGCTGCGCGGCGAGCGCGCATTGACGTCTACCATGCCCACCAGCATTGTGGTGACACCGCCATCTGGTGGTGGCACCACACCCGCAAACGGCGCCAGTACGTTGGCCGTCGGGGAGCAGCTCAACCCGGATCTGTACCTTTCGTCTTCCAATAAGGCCTACAAGTTCATCTTGCAACCTGACGGCAACATCGTGCTGTACAACGCCAGCAACCAGGTTCGTTGGGCGTCTGACACCCAGGGCAAGGGTGGCACAAAACTTGTGTTGCAAGGCGATGGTAATTTGGTGCTCTATACCGCTTCGGGAACCGCAGTGTGGTCAAGTGGCACCGCTGGCAGTGCGGCGAGCAAGCTCGTCGTTCTGGACAATGGCAACGTTGTACTCACCACCGCGTCGAACACGGTTCTGTGGGCAACCAATACCGCTACTACTCCCAGTGCCGACACCACCAAGCCGGTCATCACACTCATTGGCAGCGCGAGCATGACCGTCACCAAAGGCTCGGCGTTTTCGGATCCGGGCGCGACGGCGACCGACAACGTGGATGGCAACATCACGGGCAAGATTGTAAAAAGTGGCAGCGTCAATACTGCCACCGCTGGCACTTATACCCTGTCGTACAACGTCAAAGATGCCGCGGGCAATGCGGCCACGACGGTGACTCGAACAGTCACCGTCGCGGCAGCGACGGGAGGTGTGAGCAGCTTGGCAGTCGGTCAACAACTGAACACCAATCAAAGTTTGACGTCTGCCAACGGCCAATACAAGCTCTTCTTGCAAAGTGACGGCAATGTCGTGCTGCGTAATGCAGCAGGCACAGCCCTGTGGTCTACCGGAACCAACGGTAAGGGTGGCACGCGCCTGGTCATGCAGAGTGACGGCAATCTGGTGATCTACACGTCGTCGAACGCGGCGGTGTGGGCAACTGGAACCAATGGCAAGGGTGCCACGCAGTTGCTGCTGCGGGATGACGGCAAATTGGTATTGCGCACCGCCGGTGGTTCGGTCGTTTGGTCGTCATAGCCGGAAATCAGTGCCTAACTGGGATTCGGATTGGCGATCAGATTCCCCAGTCGGCAGTTTCTAGGAGCGCACTGTGCAATTGCGCTGTTCGTCTAGAGCGTTTGTTTTGTACAGGAGACTGCCTTCACTGACAGGACTCAGTGCTGAGCAGCCGATAGTGGACGTTGACTTGGGCGCTGAAACCGCCGAATCGTGGGAATCGCTGTTGGCTGCACACTAAAAAGCTGTTAAAACCCACAGTCACGCACCATGCCTCACATGTGTGCAGTGGGTTTTTGTAACCGGAGTACAGTGCATTGGCCATTGCAACGATTAACCGTTTGATCACGCTCTTTGATGGCGCCTTTAGGGCGCTGTCCGTGTCTGTGGACATGGCGCAGTCCGAGCGGCTGGCGATGGTGGTGCAGTTTGCAATGGACTCCAAAGTGAGGGCTTATCACACCACCGCCCATGTCTTTGGCTTGTGTGAAGGGTTAAATCCCCACCAAGTCCTGGCCGCCCTGTTTCACGATTTGGTGTATTACCAATTAGACGACGGACCACCCGAGTCCGCAGTGGGAATCTTGCACGGTGTTATGTCGGAGCAAGGTGGTGGCCTGGTGGTGCAGCCGTTTGCAAAGGACGACGACACCCTGGCGCTGTGCGCTGCGGTCTTTGATGTGGTGCCCGGACAAACCTTGCTTCTGTATGCGGGCTTGAATGAATTTTTGAGTTCGGTCGTTGCGGCGCGTTTATTGCAGCCACTCCTTTCGCCGCGGGACTTACTTGCCGTCCTGGCGGGCATTGAGGCAACGATTCCCTTTCGTGCCGTCGGGATGGACGGTACAAGCAGTGCCGACCTGCTGGCCCTGCGGGTGCTGAGCCAGTGCCAATTGCTGGAGCCGACCTGGCCCCCGGCCGCTTGCCAGTCCTATGCCGACCGGGTGGTCTGCGATGCGGTGCAACTGGCCAACCGGGATGTGGGTAGTTTTGCCCACGCCGATTCGGCCATTTTTCTTTCCAGCACCTGGCTGCTGATCGACGAGTCCAACGCGCCGTTGACACGGGTTGGCGTGTATACCTTGCAGCAATACCGTGAGGTTTTGATGCGCATGGAGACGTTCCTGGGCATGCTGGACCCGGAGACGGTTTTTCAGCAATACCAGGACACCCCCCCGCAGCAGGAGTGGGCTCGTTTGTGTGCAGCGGCTACCCGCAACATTGCGTTTGCCTGTGATTTTTTGGACGCCAAGGTGGCCTCGATTGCGGTCATCGAGGCACTGGCAATGGGCACGGGGACCGATTGCCCAGTGTCTATGTTTTTGGGGGACATCCGCAGCGCTCAGGGGCACCCAGACCGGGTTCACGATTTTTTGCCCGAGGCGCCCATCAGCGCCGAAGTGGATGTCGACTTGCTGGAGGTATTTGAAAAAGGCCGCAATCTGGGCTCTAGTAACGACTTGGCGGCCTCGCCGCTCACAGCCTTTGTTTACCGATACCTGGGCTTTGAGGGCACCCGCACGGCGCTGCGCCACGCCCGCGACATGTTTGCCGGCATCACCACGCCGCAGCAGTTTTTACAAACCCAAAACCGGGAAATGGTGTGCGCCATCATCCAGGCCTGTTCGCACTTGGCGCTGTCACGGCGGGACGCCTTGCAGGAGCTGCAGCGCAGTCTGGTTTAGCCCCATCCGAGTCGTGTGGATTATCGCTTATCCTCGAAGTTTTAAGCCTATTCAGGAAGTCAGCCATGTCAAAGCCCATTCGACGTATCGCCATCTGTACCGGTGGTGGTGACGCGCCCGGCCTCAATGCGGTCATCCGCGCAACGGTGACAGCCGCCGCCAACCGGGGTTGGGAGACCCTGGGCATACGTGATGGCTTTAGCGGCATCTTGGACGCCCACCGTTACCCCAAGGGTGGCGGAGTAGAGGTGCTTACCCGTGACCGGGTGCGCGGCATTGCGCATTTGGGTGGCACCATCATTGGCACCACCAACAAGGGCAACCCGTTTCACTACCCCATGATTCAGCCCGATGGCAGTGTGCTTGATACCGACCGATCGGGCGAAATTTTGAATTATTTTGAGCGCGAGGGCATTGATGCGCTGGTATCGATCGGCGGCGATGGCTCTTTGACCATTGCCAATGAACTGCACCGTAGGGGATTGCGGGTGGTGGGGGTTCCCAAGACCATCGACAACGACTTAGACAAAACCTTCACCACCTTCGGCTTTGATACAGCGGTTTCGTTTGCCACCGAATGCCTTGACCGACTGCACAGTACCGCAGAGAGCCACCACCGTGTGATGGTGGTCGAGGTTATGGGGCGTTATGCTGGCTGGATTGCGCTGCACGCCGGTATTGCCGGTGGGGCCCACGCCATTTTGATTCCTGAGATTCCCTACGACCTGGACCAGGTGTCGCCAAGATTGCCGAGCGTGATTCCGAAGGCCGCATGTACAGCCTGGTGGTGGTTGCGGAAGGCGCAGTGCCCAAGCAGGGTGGGCGAGCCATTATTGCGCCCTCAGAAATCGGCCATGCTGAGCGGCTGGGTGGGGTGGGTGAGCAGGTTGCCCAAGCGTTGGGACAGCGCACCGGTAAGGACGCGCGGGTGGCGGTTCTGGGTCATCTGTTGCGGGGTGGTAGCCCCACCTCGTTTGACCGTTTGGCTGCCTTGCGGTTTGGTTCTGCCGCGGTACGGGCGCTGGACGACGGCTTGTCCGGCGTCATGGTGGCCTTGGCGTTTCCCAACGTCAACTACGTTACCCTGGAGGAGGTTGCGGGCCGCATGAAAGCAGTCCCACCCGATAGTGATACCTTGCAAACTGGGCGTGACCTAGGTATTTGTTTTGGAGATTGACGCTAGTACGGTGACCCTTTGTATCATTGCACCATGAATGGCAGCACAGTGCGAACCACCAAGATGCCATCGTGGTGGCGTAAGGCGGTTGCTGGATTTGTCGCCGGTCTTCTGCTAGGTTGCGCGACGCCGCCGGGCGAATTTGGAAAATCGGCCGCCTCGGCTCCTGAAGGGATGCTGGTGAACGGACATGGTGCGGCGCCAGCGTTGGTTGAACACAAGGTCGACTCAAAATCGACACCCGCCTTGGCGCATAGCCCGGCAGGGCTTACAACAGCACCCCCCAGCCCTAATGTGCAGGTGGAACCGGGTCCGGGTCCGACATTCGCGCCCTTGGAGAGAGACGGTCGATGGACCCAGCGTGGCAGGGCGTCTTGGTACGGCAAACAGTTCAACGGCCGACGCACCGCCAATGGCGAGCGTTTTAATGCAATGACCCTGACGGCCGCGCACCGTAGTCTGCCCATTCCCAGCTATGCGCGGGTGCGCGTGGTGGGTAGTGGCAAAGAGGTGGTGGTGCGTATTAACGACCGCGGCCCTTTCCATGGGGGCAGAGTGTTGGATGTGAGTTATGCCGCAGCGCGCCAGCTCGGCATTGTGGGGCTTGGCACTGCGCTGGTCGACATTGCCCCCCTGGCAGCGGACTATGTACCGCCTGAAGACGGTATTTCTGATGGCACAACCCATAGTGTGCCCTAGTCTTTTTTGTAAGGATGGGAGCCGCGCTCCCGAGGTTTGATGGTGTTAATTTCCCGCTTTTTTGTTCGTGGTTTGCTGGCTGTAATGGTTGGTTGTGTTGTGTTGACCTCAGGGGCGTGGGCGGCAACGCCCCTGGACCTGCCGGAGCTCGATGCCCTGGTGGACTACCGCCCCAAGATCCCATTGCGGGTCTACACCAGCGACGGTGCTTTGATTGGCGAGTTCGGCCAGGAGCGGCGCGAATTTGTCGCGATCAAGGACATTCCGCTGATCCAGCGCCAGGCCTTGCTGGCCATTGAAGACTCGCGTTTTTACGACCATGGTGGTGTGGATTTCAAGGGTGTTGCCAGGGCGGTTTTGGCCGACCTAACGGGTGGCCTTAAGCAAGGTGCGTCTACCATCACCATGCAGGTGGCACGCGACTTTTATCTGACAAAAGAAAAGTTGTTTTCGCGCAAGCTGACTGAGGTGATGCTGGCCTACAAAATTGAGCGCACGCTGACCAAAGACCAAATTTTGGAGCTCTACATGAACCAGGTTTACCTGGGACAGCGGGCGTATGGCTTTAGCAGTGCGGCCCGCACCTACTTTGGCAAGCCACTTCAAGACCTGAGTATTGCCCAAGCGGCCATGTTGGCGGGCTTGCCCCAGGCACCATCGGCCATCAACCCCATCGCCAACCCCAAACGCGCCAGTACCCGCCAACACCTTGTCTTAAAGCGCATGGGTGACCTAGGCTACATCACTGAAGCGCAGTACAAGAAGGCATTACAAGAAGACCTGCACGTCATTGCCGAAGGCCAGTCGTACAACAGCCACGCGCAATACGTGGCCGAGATGGTGCGCCAAGCCATTTTTGCGCAGTTCAAGGAAGAGACATACACCCGCGGCATCATGGTCACCACCACCTTGGTGCGCGCCGAGCAAGATGCCGCTTATGAGGCCGTGCGCAAGAACGTGCTGGCCTACGACCAACGCCATGGCTACCGAGGTCCGGAAGCTTTTGTGGCACTGCCGCGTGATGCAGCGCAGCGCGAAAAATTGATCGAGTCCACCTTGCAAAAGTATTCGGATAGCGACAACCTGGTGGCAGCGGTAGTGCGCAGCGTGAGCCCCACGCGCGTCCAGGCGCTGCGATCCAATGGCGAGGTGATGGACGTCACCGGCGAGGGGTTGCGCTGGGCGGCGTCTGGCCTGTCGTCCAAGGCCAATGCCGCGCTGCGTATCAAAGTGGGCTCGGTCATCCGGGTGGTGGCCACCAGTAAGGGGCGCTGGCAGATCAGCCAGTTGCCCAATGTGGGGGCCGCCTTGGTGGCGCTGAACAACCAAACCGGCGCCTACCGCGCGCTGGTGGGGGGCTTTGACTTTGGCACCAGTCCGTTTAACCATGTCAACC
This sequence comes from Burkholderiales bacterium, assembly GCA_038230175.1. Taxonomy (GTDB): domain Bacteria; phylum Pseudomonadota; class Gammaproteobacteria; order Burkholderiales; family Burkholderiaceae_C; genus Allorhodoferax. Next base: position 418 of record JBBRNS010000141.1, on the reverse strand, counting down.
AAGCATGGCGTCAGCCGGGCTCGGCCATAAAGCCGTTTATCTATTCGGCTGCGCTGGATAAGGGTTTCTCGCCTGCCACCGTGATCAACGATGCACCTCTAACCTTGAGCGGTGCTGAGACGGGCGGGCAATCTTGGAGCCCTCAGAATGACGACGGTGTCTACAGCGGGGCCATTAGTCTTCGCGTTGCCCTGGCCCAGTCGAAAAACGTGGCTGCGGTGCGGCTCTTGCGGGCCATCACCCCGCAATACGCCCATAATTTTTTGTCTCGGTTTGGGTTTGACTTGGCCAAACAACCGGTTAACTACACCCTGTCGCTGGGCACCGGAGCGGTCACACCACTGCAGATGGCTGGAGCCTATTCGGTGTTTGCCAACGGCGGGTTTTCCGTTAGCCCCTACCTGATCCAAAAGGTGGT
>JBBRNS010000140.1:0-10103 GCA_038230175.1 Burkholderiales bacterium | reverse complement strand
TTTGGTGCGGGCGCGGTTGAGGCCCACATTTCTGGTCTGGGCGCATCGGGGCATTTGTCATTGCTAGGGGCCATGTTGTTGGTGGCCTTGTTTTTTGCGCCGTTGGCAACGACGGCTGCGTTGAGGATTTCATTGGAATGAATAACCGTTTTATCAATTGGTTTGCGTTTGCAAGCCCGGCCAACTTCTATCCGTTAGCGGGAAGACTGATCCCATTGTTCTGGTTTCTGTCCGTCGTATTTGGCATTGCCGGGTTGTGGATGGGTTTTTTTGTCGCCCCTACCGATGCAACCCAGGGTGAGGGGTATCGCATCATCTTCATTCATGTGCCGACGTCATGGATGTCCATGGTTATTTACTTGATGATGGCAGCATGGGCCGGTTTGGGATTGGCGCTGAACGCGCGCCTATCAGGAATGATGGCGCAAGCACTGGCGCCTACGGGCGCTCTCATGGCGTTTCTGTCCTTGTGGACAGGCGCGTTGTGGGGTAAGCCTATGTGGGGGGCGTGGTGGGTGTGGGACGCACGCCTGACATCGGAGTTGATTCTGTTTTTCTTGTACGTAGGGTTCATCGCGCTTCAAGCCTCCATTGACGACCCACGGCGAGCGGACAAAGCGGGCGCGATCTTAGCGTTGGTGGGCGTCGTTAATGTGCCCATCATCTATTTTTCGGTGAAATGGTGGAACACCTTGCACCAAGGGGCCTCTGTGTCTATGAACAAGTCGCCATCGATGGCGCTCACCATGCTCTGGGGAATGTTGTTGATGGCCTTGTGCCTATGGATGTATTCAATAGCAGTGGCCTTGCAGCGGGTACGCGCCATCATGCTGGAGCGCGAGTCCCATGCCGATTGGGTTAAGACATTAAACGAGGTGCGGGTATGAACTGGAATTCTGCCGCTGAGTTTTGGGCGATGGGAGGCTATGCGCTCTACGTGTGGGGCAGTTTTAGCGTCTGTCTACTTGCAATGGTGTTAGAGCCGTGGCTTATAGCCAAGCGGCGGGCTGCCATATTGCATATCCTACGGCGCCAAGTACTGGCCCAAAAAATGGAAAAGGAATTGTTGTGAAACGCTGGAAAAAACGCGCAGCCATCATCGGTGCGGGATTGGCTGTTCTGGGCATTGCTGCGGCCTTGGTGCTCAACGCGCTCGATAGCAACATAGCCTTGTACGTGACGCCGAGCGACGTGGTTGCAGGTAACGCCCCCAAGGGGCGCGCTTTTCGAATTGGTGGCTTAGTCAAAGCGGGGTCGCTTAAGCGCGAGAATTTGACGGTTCATTTTGTGATCACTGACATCGCCCAAGACATCCCGGTTGCATACACCGGGATACTCCCAGACCTGTTTAAGGAAGGTAAGGGCGCAGTTATCCAGGGACGCCTTGGCGACGATGGCCAATTTACTGCCTCAGAAGTGCTTGCCAAGCATGATGAAAATTACATGCCTCCGGAGGCGAAGCATGCTCTGGAGAAAGCACAAGCAAACAAAGGCTCTGTCGCACCATGATTGCTGAACTGGGGCATTTCTCCCTCATATTGGCACTCTGTGTCGCGTTGGTGCAAGGCACTTTGCCCCTGATCGGGGCACAGCGTGGGCGCTTGGAGTGGTTGCAGTTGGCGCGCCCCGCAGCCCATGCGGTGTTTTTGTTGTTGGCGGGTTCTTTTGCCGCCTTGGCGTGGAGCTTTTACGCCAAAGACTTCTCGGTGCTGTATGTGGCCCAGCACTCCAACGCCCAGTTGCCCACCATCTACCGACTTGGAGCAGTTTGGGGAGGGCATGAAGGATCGTTGTTGCTCTGGGTGTTTTTTATGTCGGCGTGGGCGTTTGCGGTGGCCCGGCTTTCACGCACCCTGGACGACGCCATGGTGGCGCGGGTTCTTTCGGTGCTGGGCCTGTTGATAACGGGTTTGTTGTTGTTTATTTTGTTTACGTCCAACCCCTTTGAGAGGATCTTGCCAGCCCCGGCCGATGGATACGATTTGAACCCCATGCTGCAGGACCCCGGCCTAGTTTTTCACCCGCCAATGCTCTATATGGGTTACGTCGGCTTTTCTGTGGCGTTTTCGTTTGCTATTGCGGCCCTGATCGCTGGAAAGTTGGATGCCGCCTGGGCCCGGTGGTCTCGCCCCTGGACGCTTGCCGCCTGGATATTTCTGACCCTGGGTATCGCAATGGGCTCGTGGTGGGCGTATTACACCCTTGGCTGGGGTGGTTGGTGGTTTTGGGACCCGGTCGAGAACGCATCATTCTTGCCGTGGCTGGTTGGTACAGCATTGCTGCATTCTTTAGCGGTCACCGAAAAAAGGGGCAGTTTCAAGAGTTGGACTGTGCTTTTGGCCATCGGCGCATTTTCCCTGTCCTTGTTGGGAACTTTTTTGGTCCGGTCTGGCGTGTTGACGTCGGTCCATGCGTTTGCGACGGACCCCCGTCGCGGCATTTTTATTCTGGTCTTGCTCTCGGTCGTGGTTGGTTCGTCACTGGTGCTTTTTGCATGGCGTGCACCCAAAGTCGCACTGGGCGGTGCATTTTCATTGGTGTCCCGTGAGACGTTTTTGCTGGTTGGGAATGTGTTGCTGGTCGTGGCCACGGCGACGGTGTTGCTGGGAACGCTTTATCCGCTGCTGGTCGATGCCCTGAACCTTGGCAAGATCTCTGTGGGACCACCGTATTTCAATGCCGTTTTTGTTCCGGTGATGGTGCCGGTGTTGTTTTTGATGGCCGTGGTTCCGCTGCTTCGTTGGAAACACGCCCAGATTGGCCCTGTTGTGGGGAAGATGGTCGTTCCAGGCGTTGCAGCGCTGATTGCGGGTTGGCTCGTGCCAGTGTGGATGGGTGGGTGGACACCTCTCACCGGTATGGGTATGGCGTTGGCCGTGTGGCTTGCCGCATCCGGTGTTCTGCAAGTGGCGCGCCGTCTGAAATCGGGCAACCCACCGCTGTCTTTTTGGGGAATGCATTTTGGGCATTTTGGTATTGCCGTGTTTGTGGTGGGTGTGACGCTGGTGGGTGGTTTTCAGGAAGAAAAGGACGTTCGCATGGAGGCCGGCGACGTCGTAACGGTTGGCGGGCATGAATTCCGATTTTTAGGGGTCAAAGAGGTTGCGGGGCCCAACTATGACGCTTCAAGAGCGGAGTTTGAGGTGCGGGCTGGTGATGGCAAGGTATCAACCTTGAAACCCGAGAAACGCAGTTACTTTTCGTCGTCCATGCCGATGACCAACGCGTCCATTGACGCGGGGTTTACCCGTGACGTGTATGTCTCGTTGGGCGAACCACTGGACGACGGACGCGCATGGGCCGTGCGTGTGTATTTCAAGCCATTTGTGGACTGGATATGGGGTGGCTGTGTGTTGATGGCATTGGGCGGTGTGCTGGCGATGTCTGACCGGCGGTACCGCCTGCGCATGAAGAATGGTGGGTCTAAATCGGGGGCAGTCGCATGAAGGCCAAGTTCTTGATTCCGCTGGCCCTGTTTGCCGTCTTGGTGGCGTTTTTGTTGGTCGGGCTCAATCTCGACCCGAGGGACGTGCCATCGCCGTTGGTAAATAAGCCTGCGCCTGCTTTTACTGCGCCGCAGTTGGAGCAACCCGAATTAAATTTTTCCCCGAGCGACCTCCGAGGCAAGGTTTGGATGCTGAACGTATGGGCTTCCTGGTGCGTTGGCTGCCGTGAGGAGCATCCCGTGCTCCTGGCTTTTTCGCGCACGCACACTCTGCCCATCATCGGTTTGGACTACAAAGAGAAAAAATCGGTTGATGGGCTCACGTTTCTGCGCACACACGGCAACCCGTTCGACATCGTCGCGCAAGACTCGGATGGTCGTATTGGCATCGACTATGGGGTTTATGGTGTGCCAGAGAGCTACATCATTGACAAGCAAGGTGTGATTCGGTTTAAACAAACCGGCCCTATTACCCCCGAGATACTGCAAAACACGATCATGCCGCTGATCAATGAATTGAAAAAATCGTGAAATATTTGTTTGCGTTGGTGTTGGTGTTGGTGCTGTTTTCTGTAGGGGCCGTGCAGGCAAAGGAGGCCGTGTCTTTGGCGCAAGACCCTGTGGTGGAGCAGCGGCTGATTGCCATCTCGGAAGAGATGCGGTGTTTGGTTTGTCAGAACGAGTCGCTTGCCGGGTCGCATGCGGACCTTGCACAAGACCTGCGACGGGAGTTGCGGGAGCTAATCAAAGACGGCAAGACCGACGCTGAGATCAAAGACTTTATGGTCAGTCGCTACGGCGATTTTGTTTTGTACCGTCCCCCCTTCAAACCAATTACCTGGATGTTATGGGTGGGGCCGTTTTTACTGATGGTTGCAGGGGTTGCGGCCTTGCTGTTGTACTTGCGCAAGCGCGGCCGATCAGTAGAAACGAAGCCACTGACCGACGAAGAGCGTGCACGGGCCCAAGCCTTAATGGATGAAGTTAAACGATGATTGAATTTTTTGTGGCGGCCGCTTTAGTCGTCGTCGCGGCCTTGACGCTCCTCCTGTGGTCAACCGTCGGCAAGAAGTCGCTTGTGTCCCATTCTCATAAGGAGATGAACGCGGCCATTTATCGCGACCAGTTTGTCAAGTTGGACCAAGACCGTGCGGAAAACATGCTCGGTGAACAGGACTATTTGCAAGCCCGTTCGGAGTTGCAGCGCCGTATTATTGATGAAGCCAGCGAAGAGGGTGCTTCCGTCACAGTGGCTGCGCCTAGGAAGACCATTTTTGGACTGGTGGTGTTGCTTCCCGTTGCCGCACTTGGCTTGTACCTCATGTTGGGTAATCCGGCGGCAATAGACTATAGGGTGCCGACGCAGCAATCTGCGGCATCGGATGTCAATGGCATGTTGGAGGCGTTGGCACTTAAGTTGAAGCAAGATCCCGAGAATCCGCAAGGCTGGGAGATATTGGCGCGGTCCTACAAGGTATTGGGTCGCACCGCCGATGCAGAGCAGGCATTTGCCGGTGCAGCAACGTATATCGATGGCAATGCGCAGTTGTTGGCCATCTACGCTGATTTGGTCGCAACCAATGCCAACGGTGACTACTCTGGCAAGCCCGCCAAGCTTATTGCAAAGGCGCTTAAGCTGGATGCGAATAATCCGTTGGCACTCTGGCTGGCCGGCTCAGCCGCGTTCCAAGCGCAAGACTACGCGATCGCAATAAAAACATGGGAACAGCTCTTGTTGCAACTGCCTCAAGGGTCTGAAGAAGCTGGCGCTTTGCAAGCATCAATCAAAGAGGCATCGGTGAGGTCGGGCGTTCGTAGCCCTGCAGACTCTGTCGTTGCGTCGCCCGCCGGAGCAGCGTCGGTTGGCGATGGCAGCAATGCTGGAGCAGCTGTTCCGAGCGTATCGGGCGTCGTAGAACTGGATGCATCGCTGCGGTCCAAGGTCTCTGCGAACGATGTGCTGATGGTGATTGCGCGTGCACCGGGCGAGCGCATGCCGCGTGCCGTTTTGCGTACCAGCGCAGCCGAGTTACCGTTGAAATTTATTCTTGATGACACATTGTCGATGAGTCCTCAGGCCCGTATATCCACCGTGCAAGAGGTCACCGTGGAGGCACGGATTTCGAAATCAGGAATGGCAATGCCCGAATCAGGCGACCTGAAGTCGGGCATGCAAACTATCAAATTAGGTGCGAAAAATATCCGACTAACCGTGAACCAGGTTCGACCCTAGTCAAGGTCGAACTGAATTTTCCACGGAAGCCCCCCACCTTCGATACAAAGTAGGGGCTGGGTGTTGCGACAATGGTTTAACCACCCAGTAAGGCGGATTTCATGTTGGGCTGCGGTGGGTTTTCGCCCAGCCAAATCCGCATAATAGCTTGGTAGAACTCATAGCCAGCCATGGGTTCTCCAGTCGCCTTCCCGTTCAGATGGTTAACAGTACCTTTTCCGGGAATCCAATCCAGCCAGATAACGTCACCTTTTTTAACTTCACCCAAATCAGCAAAAATTTCACCAAATTTACTGGTTTGGTTAACCACTTTGGCTTTTTGTTCCTTGGTGGAATTCTTGCTCATGGAGGTAATGAATAACTGGCCAAACTCGTCGCTGTCGATTGTGCGTTGAATATGCAGGGCAATGCGTTTAGGTCCACTGGAATCCATAAATTCTGCTGCATTGGTGGTCTTCTTCTCACCGTAAATACCGATAGCATACACTTTGATAATCAAAATTTGGCGTTGAGCGGCGCCATTGAGTACCAGTGTCTTGCCACCTACGGTGGCCGTGTCTTCCACCTTGATGCTACCTACGGTCATCGCTTGCACTGGGAATGCCAATGCCACGGCTAGCGCGCCAATGGAGAGGAATAGATTGCGGCGAGATCCAACTGTCATACAAAGTCTCCTTAAGGGGCTGATAAAGCTATTAATGCGAAAAGTGGGGTAGCGGTTGACCGGGTTATCCCGGTCAACCAATCTGTCCGATAGACGGAATTCTGGTCGGTGGTTGGTTTTCGCAATCGTCGCCCAACTTAAAAACGCTGGTGACGCAAACGCTTATGGCTAAGCGTTTGACAAGACTCATTCCGGATTTAAACATTGGGGGAAAGCTCCTCAATTTTCGACATTGTCATCATGTATTGACGGCGATTTTCCGCCAATTCTCGGTTGCGCCGACTGCTCTGTCCATTATTCGCGCTGAGAGCAGCCGTCTCCCTTGGGGTTATCCCTTGTTTGGGTTGAGAGGTGTTGGCTCCTACCCACGCTTGGACCTTTTTTGCATTGCGGGCAGCGTTTTGACCCACTTGACGATGCTTGCCACCATGGGGCTAACGGCATGCGGGTCACGCAGGGCTCCGGCCAACACGTGTTGGCCTTTGGCCACGCTGTAGCTCACATTTTTGATCGCTTTGACCGGCGACGCGAACTTTGAAAAGGCCAAGCGCGTTTTCTCCGGATTGACGGTCTGGTCGTCCTCGCTGAAGAATACCAAAACAGGTGCCTTAAATTGGGTGAGGTCGCTGCGACGAACATGCCTTAGTAGTGCCATCATCGGTAAAAGCGCGCGCATGGGGTAGGGTGTTGTCCATGCATTGGCCTCTTCCGGAAATGCAGGCGCCCATCCAACGAGTTGCTTGCGCAGTGCCAATGCCAACGGCTTGTTCCAAAGGCTATAAATCAGCTCGGCGCGCTTATCCCGAAGTCCAAAGTTAGGCGAAATAAAGACGTGGCCTGCGACGTTACGCCCCTTGCTGGAAAGGGCCAACCAGGTTGCCAGTGTGGATCCGGTTGAGCAACTAACGATCAGAACCCTTTCACCCAAAATCTGCCCTATCTGTAACGCCTCCAATGCGTCCGCCATCCAGTCTTGCGCACTTGCCGTGCACAGGGCTGCCGTAGTGCGACCATGGCCGGCAAGTCGGGAGTGAAACACGTTGGCCCCTAAGGCGAGGGCGACTTGGTCTGAGACCGGAGCCGTTTCCAGCCGGCTGGCGGAGAATCCATGCAGGTAAACGACCGCCCAAGGCGTGCGTTCATGGCGTGTATTGGCCCACCCGATACCCTTGGCATTGCCGGGCTTGATATCGGTAAATTTGGCTTCCTGTGCATTGAGCCATCGTTCCAGTCGGTCAATGTCGCGCGGCGGCTTAGGGCGTGGCGACGGGGGCTTTGGCCCAATTCGGCTGCGAGCAGTGGACAGCAAGACACCTGCGGTTAGTGATACTGCAGCCAGCCCGCCAAGGGCCACGCTTAGCCAAAGCGGGGGGGATGTGTTCTCCCGGTTGGTCGGGCTGGAGGTCATGCGATCAAAATGGATTGAAGGGCTCTTTTTTGGCGGTTATCTTTGCGCTTCTGGTAACACAAGCGCCTTAAGATCGTGCTCTCGCAGTGTGCCTTTACTATGATGGAGTTGACCATGAAGCAGCAATCAATTAATACCGCTATGGTGGCGTTTGTTGTTTTTGGGTTGCTGGGATGTGCACAAGTCAATGACACCGCGCTAGCGCTCTTTTCATCCAGTGTTGCGGCCGTTGCCATTGTGGATGGGCAGCGCCTGCAAGGTGATATGCGAATTTTTCCGAACCACACCGGCACTGTGACCTTGCGTGCGGTGGATGTCGGCGGGTCACCTGCGGGACCACTCACGTCTTGCATGGGGCGGCTGCGTTACACCGCGGCCGCTACAGGCGCAGTTGACATGCGGTGTAACGGCAGCGTCATGGCCGACATCCAAATGAGCTTGTTAGGTGAAACACGCGGCTACGGCTACGGAAAAACCGCCACCGGTGGGGCAAGCTTGGTTTTTGGCCTTTCCGAGTTGGAGACCCAAGCAAATCTGGCGCCACCCGTTGGCCGTTAAATGTTGCGTGGCGGGTGGCATTAACGCAATGCTCGGGCCAAGCGCCCCGCCGTTAGAGCATGTTCTATGGGCCAATGGTCCGCTAGGTCGCCATGGTGGTAGACCGCTGTGCAGGCGGCTTCAAATGCCATGGCGCCGCTTGCAAGTCGGGCGGCCAATAGGCCAGCAAGGACATCTCCAGTGCCCCCGGTTGCAAGCAGGCCGTTTCCGGTCGGGTTGATGACCGGCTTTTGGCCCGTTGCAGCAATGACAGTGCCGGAACCTTTGAGAACGACTGTACAGGCCAGACCGTCGGCCAACTGCTGGGCGGCTGCCAGTCGGCTTGCCTGAACCTCAGCCGTCGTCCACCCCAACAGTCGTGCGGCTTCAAGCGGGTGAGGCGTCAATACGGTCTGAAAATCTGACGCACGGCTGCGCAGCAAGGCCTTTGCAGTAGCTGCAACGCAGTTCAATGCGTCCGCATCCAAGACAAGGCGAGGTACGCGCTGTATGACCTCTTGCAGAACATTTGCAACCGCCGTGCCGCCGCCACACCCGCACACCGCCGTTAGCGTGTCTAGCGCGAGGGCGTTAAAGGGTCGCACCATGAGTTCTGGCTGAAACACGTCAACCCCCAATGCGGCGTCATCGAGCAGGCTTACCATGACCCGTCCCGCCCCCGCATGTAATGCGGCTGAGGCCGCCAGCAGGGCAGCACCCGTCATGCCGGGCGCGCCTCCGATCACGACCACGTCACCATGCGTGCCTTTGTGGGTGGCGTGCAGAAGGCGGGGCCGCCGTTGCTGTGGCATACCACCCAGAAAAGCCGTGGCGTCGGCATCGGACGCACAGGTGCCCAGGGCATCGTGCCATACCTGTCCCGCACTGTCGCGTCCCTGGGCGGTGAAAAGGCCCGGCTTGAGCGTGAGTAGGCTCAAGGTGTGGTGTGCTTTTACGCAACAGGGTGCTGCCGCACCCGTGTCCGCCTGTAACCCCGTCGGTATGTCGACGGCTAAGATGGGTGTGGCGCCATGGTTCATGCGGCGGACCCATTCAGCCATCAGTCCCTCGGGCGCCCTGGTACTGCCGATGCCAAGCATGGCATCGATAGACAGATCAGCGCTTTCTGGTGGAGTGTCGGAAAAAGATACACCGGCTTGCACTGCGCGCTCCCAGGACGCCTGCGTGTCCGCTGGGACTGCGCCGGGTTGGCCCAGCCATGTAACGACGGGCTGGTAGCCGCGGCGCAACAGGTGAATGGCCGCCTCAATGCCGTCACCGCCGTTGTTGCCGGGGCCGCAAGCCACCCAAATGGTGCGAGCATGCGGGTGTAATGCTTGGGCTAGTTTTGCGATTGCCAGGCCCGCGCGGTGCATTAGTGCGTGGGGCGGCAAATTGGCCGCAGCGGATTGCTCCAGGGTACGGGTTGCCGCCACGCCGTGAAGCGCGAGCTGGTCGGTTGGTGTGATGCGCTGCATGGGAGGAAGTGCGTTATCGCGGGCGGCGCCTGTCAACACCTGCGACCGACGATTTGATGGCCTGTGCTGCCTCGCGCACCAAGTCGGGCCCTTTGTAAATCAGGCCTGTATAGATTTGCACCACATCGGCTCCGGCCTCAATTTTTGCCACGGCGTCCGCTGCGCTCATGATGCCACCTACACCGATGATCGGAAAGGTAGGCCCCAATGCTGCCCGCAATTGCTTAATGACCTTGTTGCTCAGTTCGCGCACCGGCGCCCCAGACAACCCACCTGCCTCTTGCGCATACGGCATCCCTTGTACCGCGTCGCGATTCAAGGTGGTATTGGTGGCGACC
>JBBRNS010000139.1:0-10268 GCA_038230175.1 Burkholderiales bacterium | reverse complement strand
CGGCGCCACGACCTTCTTTACTATCCGCTCCTATCTGGCGACCATGCGCAAGCAGGGAGCTTGCCTGTTTGAGTGCCTGATCAGTACTTTTAACGGTCAGCCTACCCAGCCTCAGTTGGCTTGGTGAGCTGAGTAGTTACTTAAAAAGTGGGCGGGCTCGAATTGCCAATTGCCGGGTGGATTAGCCCACTGCACGATTGACTGCCCTTCACAGAAAGCTCTAAAATACACACCATAACGTGTGTACAAGGAGCGTCGGGATGCAAACAGCCATCAGCCGAGTTTTTATGAATGGCAACAGCCAAGCAGTGCGTATTCCGCAGGAGTTTCGGTTTAACACCAGCCGGGTGGAGATACACCGCAATGCCGATGGCGACCTTGTGCTTCACCCGGTGGCAGCAGATCGGGGGGCGGCGCTGCTGCAGGCATTGCACGCATTGGATGACGGGTTTGCAGATTTGCTGCAAGCCGACCAATGTGAACAGCCGCCCATGCAAGACCGGGAGTCTTTGTGAGGTACATGCTGGATACGAATATCCTGATTTATCTGATCAAGAATAAGCCGCCATCGGTCGCGACGCGGATCAATGCGCTGGACCCCAGCGACGAGTTGTGCATGTCCTTCTTCACCTATGCCGAGTTGCTCAAGGGGGCCGAGCGCAGCACCCGCAAGGTCGAAGTGCTTAGAGGCTTGGCCGAATTGACCCGCTCTATCCCTGTGCGCTACGGTGCCAGTGCTGCCATGTGCGAACACTATGCGGTGCATTTCACCATGTTGCGAGCAGCGGGCACTCCCATTGGTGCCAACGACCTGTGGATTGCCTGCCATGCGCTGGCCGGCGATTGCACGCTGGTCACCAACAACACCAGCGAATTTGAACGGGTGCAAGGGCTCAAGCTGGACAACTGGGCCGCTTGAAAAGGCTAGAGAAAAAGGTGGCTTCGCTCGATTTGCATTTATTAAAGTCGTCCCACCCACGCCCCCATCAAATACCGCTATGCAACCTTTGCCCAACCCACTAACCTTGCGCATCTACTGGGAAGACACCGACGCCGGCGGCGTTGTGTATTACGCCAACTACCTCAAGTTCTTCGAGCGCGCCCGCACCGAGTGGCTGCGCAGCCTGGGCATCGAGCAGGGCGCTTTGCAGGCCCAAGACGGCGTGCTGTTTGTGGTGGCCGAGGTCAATGTGCGCTATTTGGCTTCGGCTCGGTTGGACGATTTACTCACAGTGGACGTGCAGGTGGTGGAGCGTGGCCCGGCGTCGATGGTGCTGGCACAGCAGGCGTGGCGCGGCGACACACTGTTGGCCCAAGCGCGGGTGCGGGTGGGCTGTGTGGATACGGCCACCATGCGCCCGCGGCGCATACCCGCGCAGGTCAACCAGGCTATTGGGCTAAAAGCGCCAACCCCTCCGCTATAATAGGGGGCTACCCAGAAATCAGCCGTCCCAAGCGCTGCTCTAGCACCTTATCCCTACTTCGATACAGCAGCCAAGGCCATCCTTGAGCGCGCTTGGGCGTACCCGTAAACCATTCGGAGAACCCAGTGCTCTTGTCTCTTAAGGGAACCACCCCCCCCGCCATCTTGGCGCTCGCAGACGGCACGGTCTATATTGGCAACTCTATTGGGGCCCCCGGCTCCACGGTTGGCGAGGTCGTGTTCAACACGTCCATGTCCGGCTACCAAGAGATCCTGACCGACCCCAGCTACTGCCAGCAGATCGTCACGCTGACCTACCCCCACATTGGCAACTACGGCACCAACCCGCAAGACGTGGAGTCTGACCGGGTGCACGCCGCAGGCCTGATCATTCGTGATCTGCCCATGGTGGCGTCCAACTTTCGCAGCACCGCTACTTTGAGCGAATATTTGGTGGCCGCTGGCACTGTGGCCATTGCCAACATCGACACCCGCCAACTCACCCGCCAGTTGCGCACCCAAGGCGCGCAAAACGGCTGCATTTTGGCCTTGAGCGCGGGCGAGGCGGTGACCAGTGCGGTTGTCGCCAAGGCCGTGGCGGCTGCCAAGGCGGCGCCTTCGATGGCCGGGCTGGACTTGGCAAAGGTGGTTACTGCAAAGCAAACCAGCCTGTGGACCGAGACCGAGTGGTCGCTGTCCGGCGCCGACGGCAAGCCGGGCTACGGCCAGCAAAGCACACCGCGTTTTCATGTGGTGGCGTATGACTTTGGCGTCAAGCACAACATCTTGCGCATGTTGGCCCAGCGCGGCTGCAAGGTCACCGTGGTGCCCGCACAAACGCCTGCCGCCGAGGTGCTCAAGCACAAGCCCGACGGCATTTTCCTCAGCAATGGGCCGGGTGACCCAGAGCCGTGTGACTATGCCATCAAGGCGGCTGCTGAGCTAATTGAGTCCGGCATCCCCACCTTCGGTATTTGCCTGGGCCACCAGATCATGGCGCTGGCATCGGGTGCCAAAACCTTCAAGATGAAGTTTGGCCACCACGGCGCCAACCATCCGGTCAAAGACTTAGACAGTGGCCGCGTCAGCATCACCAGCCAGAACCACGGTTTTGCGGTGGACGAAAAATCCCTGCCCGCCAACCTGCGCGCCACCCACATCAGCCTGTTTGACAACACGCTGCAGGGCCTAGAGCGCACCGACAAGCCCGCGTTTTGCTTCCAGGGTCACCCCGAGGCATCACCAGGCCCCCATGACATCGGTTACTTGTTTGACCGTTTCATCGCGTCGATGGAGAAGAAAGTATGAGCCCCCACGTTCACGGCTTCGCCGTTTCTCTGCCCCCCAAAGGGGCCTTTGCTCCCTTGGAGCGGTCCTGCGGGAGCAACCACCATGCCTAAACGTACAGACATCAAAAGCATTCTCATCATCGGCGCGGGCCCCATCATCATTGGGCAGGCATGTGAGTTCGACTACTCGGGTGTGCAGGCCTGCAAGGCGCTGCGCGAAGAGGGCTACAAGGTCATCCTGATCAACAGCAACCCCGCCACCATCATGACCGACCCCGCCACGGCGGACGTCACCTACATTGAGCCCATCACCTGGCAGACGGTTGAGAAGATCATCGCCAAAGAAAAGCCCGATGCGATTTTGCCCACCATGGGTGGACAAACCGCGCTGAACTGCGCACTGGACCTGTGGCACCACGGCGTGCTAGAGAAGTACAAGGTCGAACTCATCGGCGCCACGCCAGAGGCCATCGACAAGGCCGAAGACCGCCTCAAGTTCAAAGACGCCATGACCAAAATTGGTCTGGGTTCGGCCCGCTCTGGCATTGCCCACAGCCTGGAAGAGGCTTGGGCAGTGCAAAAGACGCTGGGCTTCCCCACCGTCATTCGCCCCAGTTTCACGCTGGGCGGCACCGGCGGCGGCATTGCCTACAACCCCGATGAATTTGAAGTCATCTGCAAGCGCGGCCTGGAGGCCTCGCCCACCAATGAGCTGTTGATCGAAGAGTCGCTCTTGGGCTGGAAAGAGTACGAGATGGAAGTGGTGCGCGACAAGGCGGACAACTGCATCATCGTTTGCTCGATTGAAAACTTAGACCCCATGGGCGTGCACACCGGTGACTCCATCACCGTGGCCCCCGCGCAGACCCTGACCGACAAGGAATACCAAATTTTGCGCAACGCCAGCCTGGCTGTGCTGCGCGAGATTGGTGTGGACACTGGCGGGTCGAACGTTCAGTTCTCTATCAACCCGGACGATGGCCGCATGGTGGTGATCGAGATGAACCCGCGCGTGAGCCGTTCATCCGCGTTGGCATCCAAAGCCACGGGCTTCCCGATTGCCAAAATCGCCGCCAAACTGGCGGTGGGTTTCACGCTGGACGAGCTGCGCAACGACATTACCGGTGGTGCAACCCCGGCGTCGTTTGAGCCCAGCATCGACTATGTTGTCACCAAAATTCCGCGTTTTGCGTTTGAAAAATTTCCCGCTGCCGACAGCCGCCTGACTACGCAAATGAAGAGCGTCGGCGAGGTCATGGCCATGGGCCGCACCTTCCAAGAGTCCTTCCAAAAAGCCCTGCGCGGGCTGGAAGTGGGCGTGGACGGTATGAACGAGAAAACCCAAGACCGTGAAGTGCTGGAGCGTGAGCTGGGTGAGCCCGGTCCCGAGCGCATATGGTACGTGGGCGACGCCTTTGCCCAAGGCATGAGCGTGGACGAGGTGTTTGCGCTGACCAAAATCGACCGCTGGTTTTTGGTGCAAATTGAGCAGATCGTCAAGATCGAGCTGGAGATTGAGGGCCTGCCCCAGCCCGCCACTGGTATTGCGTTCGACACAATCGACGCCGCCACCCTGCGCACCCTGAAACAAAAAGGTTTTTCAGACCGCCGCCTCGCGCGCCAGTTCAAAACCACCGACAAAGTGGTGCGCGACAAGCGCCACGCTTTGGGCGTTCGCCCGGTCTACAAGCGGGTAGACACCTGTGCGGCCGAGTTTGGCACCAACACCGCCTACATGTACTCCACCTACGAGTCCGAAGGCGCGGAGTGCGAATCCGCACCCACCACCAACAAAAAGATCATGGTGCTGGGCGGCGGGCCTAACCGCATTGGCCAGGGTATCGAGTTTGACTACTGCTGCGTGCACGCCGCCTTGGCCATGCGCGAAGACGGGTACGAGACCATCATGGTCAACTGCAACCCTGAGACCGTGTCCACTGACTACGACACATCAGATCGCCTGTACTTCGAGCCCTTGACGCTGGAAGACGTGCTGGAAATTGTCGACAAAGAAAAGCCGGTGGGCGTGATCGTGCAATACGGCGGCCAAACGCCTTTGAAGCTGGCACTCGACTTGGAAGCCAACGGCGTGCCCATCATCGGCACCAGCCCTGACATGATTGACGCCGCAGAAGACCGCGAGCGTTTCCAAAAGCTGCTGCACGAGTTGAAGCTGCGCCAGCCGCCCAATGCCACAGCCCGTACCGAACCAGAGGCTTTGGAAAAAGCCGCTGCCTTGGGTTACCCCCTGGTAGTGCGCCCCAGCTATGTGCTGGGCGGGCGTGCTATGGAAATCGTGCACGAGCAGCGCGATCTGGAGCGCTACATGCGCGAAGCGGTCAAGGTTAGCCACGATTCCCCCGTGCTCCTAGACCGCTTTTTGAACGACGCCATTGAGTGCGATGTGGACTGTATCCGCGACCCACTGGGCGTGACCTTTATCGGTGGTGTGATGGAACACATCGAACAAGCGGGTGTGCACAGTGGTGACTCGGCCTGCTCGTTGCCACCCTACAGCCTGGGTGCCGATACGGTGACCGAGATCAAGCGCCAAACCGCTGCCATGGCACAAGCGCTGAACGTGGTGGGCCTGATGAATGTGCAATTCGCCATCCAGCGCATCGAAGGCGAAGATGTCATCTTCGTGCTCGAAGTGAACCCCCGCGCATCCCGAACAGTGCCTTTTGTCAGCAAGGCCACCGGCATACAGCTAGCCAAGGTGGCCGCGCGCTGCATGGTCGGCCAGTCGTTGGCATCGCAAGGCATTCAAAACGAAGTTAACCCGCCTTATTTCAGCGTGAAAGAAGCCGTGTTCCCATTCGTCAAGTTCCCCGGTGTGGACACCATTCTCGGCCCCGAGATGAAGTCCACCGGCGAGGTTATGGGTGTGGGCAAAACCTTTGGCGAGGCGTTTGTTAAGTCGCAGTTGGGCGCTGGCGCCAAGCTGCCGCGTTCGGGCAAAGTGTTTATCTCGGTCAAGCAGGCCGACAAGCCGC
Source organism: Burkholderiales bacterium (assembly GCA_038230175.1). GTDB lineage: Bacteria > Pseudomonadota > Gammaproteobacteria > Burkholderiales > Burkholderiaceae_C > Allorhodoferax. The sequence goes on along the minus strand of JBBRNS010000139.1, from coordinate 4,560 downwards.
GCGCCGTGGAAGTGGCGCGCAGTCTCGTAGCCCAGGGCTTTACCCTGGTAGCGACCAAGGGCACTGCTGCCGCGATTGTGGCCGCAGGTGTGGCTTGCGCGGTGGTGAATAAGGTGGCCGAAGGGCGCCCACACATTGTGGACATGATCAAGAATGAACCCTTGGCCATGGTGGTCAATACCGTGGAAGAGCGCCGCAATGCAATTGCCGACTCGCGCCAAATTCGTACTTCGGCCTTGTTGGCTCGGGTCACCACCTACACCACCATTGCGGGGGCTGAGGCCGCTGTGCAGGGCATGCAATACCTAGACCACCTGGGTGTGATTTCTATCCAAGAAATGCACGCACAACTGGCGTTGCCCCAGTAAGGTGATGGTTTTGGCTGGCGGCGCAAAGTTGGCATAATCCAGCTTTTCTTGCGACGGGACAGTGCGGCGTGCACACGCGGTACTGTCCTTGTTACTTTTAGACCCCGTTTTTGTAATTCCCGTTTTTAAGTCACTGTTTAATATGACAACCATTCCTATTACCAAGCGCGGCGCCGAGTCTCTCAAGGCCGAGCTGCATAAACTCAAGACGGTGGACCGCCCTTGGGTGATCAACGCCATTTCCGAAGCGCGCGCACAGGGCGATTTGAGCGAAAACGCCGAATACGACGCCGCCAAAGACCGCCAGGGTTTTATTGAAGGCCGCATTCAAGAGGTTGAAGGCAAACTCTCAGCCGCCCAGATCATTGACCCGTCCGAGCTCAACGCGGGTGGTAAGGTGGTGTTTGGCGCAACGGTCGACCTCGAAGAGGAAGAGTCCGGCGCTAAGGTCACCTACCAAATCGTTGGTGAAGACGAGGCCGACCTCAAGTTGGGCCGTATCAACATTGGTTCCCCCATCTCCCGTGCCCTAATCGGCAAGGTCGAGGGCGATGTGGCCGAGGTGCAGGCACCCGGTGGCATCAAGGCCTATGAGATCGTGGCGGTGCGTTATATCTAAGCTGCCGGTTTGGCTGGCCGCTTTGTGGTGGGGCAGCCTGACGACACTGGGTTTCTTGGTGGTGCCCATGCTGTTTGTGCATCTGCCAAGCCCTGCGATGGCTGGCAATATGGCGGCCCACCTTTTTTCGGCGCAGACCTGGGTGTCGGTGGTGTGCGGCCTGTTGCTTCTGGTATTTTTTAGGTCAAATAGGCCGCTAGCCCCCGAAGACATTGCGCAAACCGCTACACTTTTTGTAGTGGCTGGGGTGCTGCTGGCAGTGTTGGTGGAGTTTGCGGTTGCCCCCAGAATTGTGGCGCGCGACAATTTGGCCCTGTGGCACGCGGTGGGTAGTGCAATTTACGTGTTGCAGTGGATTTGCGCTGGTGTCGTTTTTGGGAAGTTGGCCCACGGCACGGACTAAGGAATCCGGCACTACTGTCGCATCAGCTTAAGGGTTGGGCTCCCTGCAAAGCGCAGGTAAAGGAGGAGCCCGCAGGGCGGGGGACACGGAGCTTTGCAGGGAGCCTAACCCGCACCCCCAGCTTGACAGTTTAAGTTTGGCTGCGTTTTTTGACGCTGACTTGTGGTTTAGGCTTGGCCCGTTTGACGTTGCCACCGGCGGTAAGCCGCTGGTTGCCCAAAACCCGCAGGGTTTTGACTTCGGGGCGCTGGCCAGCGCGTTTGCTGTATTTCAGGACCTTGAAGTCGCGTGGGCCGGCCATGCGGTCTTCGTCGACGGCTTTCTCTTTTTCGACCTTGGGGCGCCACAGCACCAGCAGCTTGCCGATGTGTTGGATTGGCGCAGCACTCAGGTCTTCGGCCAGGGCCTGGAACATGGCTTCGCGGGCAACCCGGTCGTCGGAAAACACGCGTACCTTGATCAGGCCGTGTGCGTTGAGCGCGTTGTGGATTTCTTTTTTGACCGCGGGGGTCAGGCCATCGTTGCCCACCATGACGACGGGGTCAAGGTGGTGGGCTTCAGAACGGTGTTCTTTTCGTTGGGCGGGTGTGAGTTGTATAAGAGGCATCCCGCTATTATCGGTTGAATGAAACGTGGGCGGTAGAGCCGCCCGCTCAGAAAGTCAGAATGAAAACACCCAGCAAGGGCAAAAAGGTCAACAAGGCCTGGTTACACGACCACATCAACGACCCCTACGTCAAACTCGCGGGCCGGGAGGGTTACCGTGCCCGCGCGGCGTACAAGCTCAAGGAAATAGACGAGACCTTCGGTCTGATCAAGCCCGGCAGCCTGGTGGTGGACCTGGGCAGTACGCCGGGTGCCTGGAGCCAATATGTGCGCCGACGCCTGTCGCCAAGCGGCGCCGCTGTGGGCGACCTCAATGGCAGCATCATCGCATTGGATATGGCGCCTATGGATCCCATTGAAGGGGTGACTTTTATCCAAGGTGACTTCAGGGAGGCGGAGGTTCTCGCCCAGTTGGAAGCGGCCATGCAAGGGCGCCAAGCCGACGTGGTGGTGTCGGACATGGCGCCCAATTTGTCGGGCATCTCATCGGCAGATGCCGCGCGTATTGAGAATTTGGTTGAATTGGCGATTGAATTTGCGCAAAACCACATGAAAAAGAATGGCGCCTTGGTGGCCAAAGTGTTTCATGGCGGTAGCTACAACGACGTGGTTAAGCGTTTTAAAGACGCTTTTCAGGTGGTTAAACCGATTAAGCCCAAGGCCTCGCGCGACCGGTCGTCAGAGACCTTTTTGGTCGGTGTGGGTTTGAAGTAGAGCTTGCCTGCGCGTTGACTTGGGTCATAGCAGGCAATTCCATGGCGTGGGTGTGGACGAAATCCACAAAATACCGCGCTGAACGCCTTGAAACGCCTAAAATAGGTCGCAGATAAGCAACGCACCGGTATTTCTACTGGTGCCACTCTTGGAGCTTCGCTTGAATAATCAGTGGTTTTCAAAAATTGCAGTGTGGTTGGTGATTGGCTTGGTGCTGTTCACCGTATTCAAGCAATTCGATTCGCACAGCGCGTCTGGCGCGACCAGCGTCGGCTACTCCGACTTCCTGGACGAGGTGCGCAACAAAAATATCAAGAGCGCCGTGATCCAAGAGGGCCAAGGCGGCACCGATATTGTTGCAACCAAGACCGACGACTCCAAAATCAAAACCACCGCCACCTACCTGGACCGTGGTTTGGTGGGCGACCTGATCAACAACAACGTCAAGTTTGACGTCAAGCCCCGCGAAGAAGGCTCGCTGCTCATGGCCCTGCTGGTTAGCTGGGGCCCGATGCTCTTGCTGGTGGGGGTGTGGATTTATTTCATGCGCCAGATGCAGGGTGGCGGCAAAGGCGGCGCATTCAGCTTTGGCAAAAGCAAGGCCCGCTTGCTGGACGAGAGCACCAATACAGTGACCTTTGCGGACGTTGCGGGTTGCGATGAGGCTAAAGAAGAAGTCAAAGAAGTCGTCGACTTTCTGAAAGACCCGGGCAAATTCCAAAAACTCGGTGGTCGCATTCCCCGTGGTTTGCTGTTGGTGGGCCCACCGGGAACCGGTAAAACGCTTTTGGCCAAGTCCATCGCGGGCGAAGCCAAGGTGCCGTTCTTCAGCATTTCCGGTTCTGATTTTGTGGAAATGTTTGTTGGTGTGGGTGCGTCCCGCGTGCGCGACATGTTTGACAACGCCAAGAAGAACGCACCGTGCATCATCTTTATTGACGAGATCGACGCCGTGGGTCGCCAGCGCGGTGCGGGTGTCGGTGGCGGTAATGACGAGCGCGAGCAGACCTTGAATCAGATGCTGGTCGAGATGGACGGCTTTGAGACCAACGTCGGTGTGATCGTGGTCGCTGCGACCAACCGCCCCGATATTTTGGACTCGGCTTTGTTGCGCCCCGGCCGTTTTGACCGCCAGGTGTATGTCACGCTGCCCGACATTCGTGGCCGCGAGCAAATTTTGACAGTGCACATGCGCAAGGTGCCTTTGGGACAAGACGTCAGCGCCAGCGTGATCGCACGCGGCACACCCGGTATGTCCGGCGCCGACTTGGCCAACCTGTGTAACGAGGCCGCCCTGATGGCTGCGCGGCGCAACGCCCGCGTGGTGGAGATGCAAGACTTCGAAAAAGCCAAAGACAAAATCCAAATGGGCCCTGAGCGCAAGAGCATGGTCATGCCCGAGGAAGAACGCCGCAACACGGCTTACCACGAGTCTGGCCACGCCTTGATTGGCAAGTTGTTGCCCAAGTGCGACCCGGTGCACAAAGTCACCATCATTCCGCGTGGACGCGCCCTGGGCGTGACCATGAGCTTGCCCGCGCAAGACCGCTACAGCTACGACAGCGAATTCATGCTCAACCAAATCAGCATGTTGTTTGGTGGACGTATCGCCGAAGAGGTGTTCATGAAACAGATGACCACCGTTGCCAGCAACGACTTTGAGCGCGCCACCCATATCGCTAGAGACATGGTCACCCGTTACGGCATGACCGACGCCCTGGGCCCCATGGTCTATGCGGAAAACGAAGGCGAAGTCTTTTTGGGCCGCTCGGTCACCAAGACGACCAATATGAGCGAGCAAACCATGCGCAAGGTTGACGACGAGGTGCGCCGCATCATTGACCAGCAAT
>JBBRNS010000138.1:0-10314 GCA_038230175.1 Burkholderiales bacterium | reverse complement strand
ACCTCGGCCGTTCTCATGACCCACGCCAGTCACAGCAAGCACGGGGACCCACGCTCTGTTTACACGGGAAGCCGATGTGGTCATTTTTTCCCACCGCCGGCTGAAGCAAGGGCTCCGATGGCCGGAATAAGCTTTAAGCGCATTGGCTGGCTGGTCCGTCGACTAAGCAGAATTTCCCCTGCGGAGATTCCCTATCGCATCGCTAGCGTTTTGCGTGCATCGGCACAAGCCCGTGGCTGGTGGGATGCCAGATGCCCGCCGCTACGCGCTGCTGACGCATGTTTCGGATACCCTTGGGTACACGTGCCTGCTGACCACTTGGTTGACTCACAATTCCTGGTAGCGGTTGCCGAGAAGACTTTGACTGCGGGGCCGGTAGTGTTCGGCGTGAATGTCCCTCTCGACGACGGCGCGCCCGCTTGGAACCGTGACCCAAAAACCGGCACGATCGTCGACCAGACTTTTGGCCTGTCGATCGACTTTCGACACCTCGCGGATGGCGTCGATATCAAGTATTTATGGGAACTCAATCGCCACGTGTGGTGGGTTCCCCTGGCGCAAACATTTGCCGCTACGGGCGAACAACGATTCTTGCAGGCATTGAGCACCCTCCTGGACAACTGGCTGGTCGAGTGCCCCTATGCCCGAGGCGCGAACTGGTCTTCACCGGTTGAGCACGGCATTCGATTAATTAACTGGAGCATTGTTTGGCACTTGATTGGGGGGGCGGATTCGCCTATGTTTGCCTCCGCAGCCGGGCAAGAGTTGCGCGAACGCTGGATCACCTCGGTGTACCAGCACATGCGGTTCGCGAGCGACAACTACTCTCTGCATTCCTCAGCCGACAACCACCTGATAGGCGAAGCGGCAGGGGTGTTTGTAGCGGCGCATACCTGGGACCTTTGGGCAGAAACACGTGTGCTGCGTGTGCGGGCCAAGACAATTCTTGAAGCTGAAATGGGCAAGCAGTTTGCCGCTGATGGAGTCAACCTCGAACAAGCGGTGTGTTATCACAAGTTCTCGCTGGAGTTCGTGCTGGCCTCGATGGTGACCGGTGAGGCAAATGGCGATGGCTTCTCACTGGCTTTCATGACGAGGTTTCAGTCGGCTGTGGAGTTTTTGGCCGCCATGATGGATTGCAACGGCCGGGCACCTGCGATTGGTGATTCAGACGACGGCAAAGTGTTTGCCTTTGCCGTGGGCGGTGACTTTTCTGCCTATGACTCCATGCTGGTCGCCGGCGCGGCTATGTCCGGTTCGCCAGCCATCTCAGAAAAGCTACGACTGCTCGGGAAGGATCAGACAGTCGATAGCCTTTGGTTGAAGATAATTCGAGCCAACCCTTCTGAGAAGTCCGCTGACGCAGAAACGGCTCTCCCAACCAAGTTCGTGGATGGCGGCTACCTGCTGATGGGCAGGGCGCTGCATTGCCGAACCGAGTTTCGTCTCACGATGGACGTGGGGCCATTGGGGTCCAACAAAATCGCGGGGCATGGCCATGCAGACGCCTTGTCGGTGCTGCTCTCGGTTGCAGGGCAGGATTTCTTGGTGGATCCCGGCACATTTTGCTATAACGCGGCACCGGACCTGCGGCACTACTTCCGCGGAACTTCCGCGCACAACACCGTAGTTATTGATGGGATGGACCAATCGATTTACGGTGGAAGTTTCCTGTGGCTCAGGGACGTAAATTCGACATTGCATAGCTACGTCGACGATGGTTCGAACGTTGTAGTTGAAGCGAGCCACGATGGATATATGCGGCTCGCAGACCCGGTCAAGCACACCCGCGCGGTGGTGTTACATCGCGATGCCCTTGAGGTTTGGATTGAAGATCGGTTTGATTGCCTTAAACCGCATCTTTGTGAGGTCAGGTGGCATTTCGCGCCAGAGTGCCAAATTGAGGGGGAGGGATCGACTTGGACGGCCACGCGTGAAGTTGGGAGGCTGTCTTTGACACTCGATTCCGAGGGTTTTGACAGTCGTGTCATCGCTGGCGCTGACAATCCTCCTGCCGGATGGTATTCAAGTTGCTTTTACGAACGGCAGGCTTCGCCCGTGTTGATTAGCTCAGGCCCTATTAGTTCGGGGTCGGTTGTCAGAACGCGCATCACGTTTGCACCGAAGTTCAAAGATTCCTTCCACGGTTGAAAGAGACCTGCGCATGCGTATTTGGTTCGACCTCTCCAACTCACCGCACATCAACATGTTCGCGACCATGATCCGTGACCTTGAGCGCGCGCACCATGTCGTTATTACTTGCCGGCCACTTGCAAATACCATCGATTTGCTGGACCTCCACGGACTCCAGTACCAGGTGGTGGGCGTGCACTATGGCGGCAAGTTGCTCGCAAAAGTATTTGGGTTCCCGATTCGGGTAATGCAGTTGAAGAAATACCTGGCGCCAAAAAAAATAGATGTAGCAATCTCCCAAAGTTCATTTCATTCGCCGGTGGTTGCACGTCTGCTGGGCCTGCGTTCAATCTACATGAACGACAACGAACATGCCATGGGCAACGTGCCCGCTTTTATTTGCGCCAACACAATTATGGTGCCCGAGTTTTTGAAAATCGAAAAATTGAAGAAGCAGTGCGCGAACCCGAGGAAGGTGGTTCACTATCCTGGTGTGAAGGAAGGTATTTACCTTTGGGATCTGGACCAGCGCTTGCGAAGCGCCGGCGCGGTAACCCGGCAGCACAGGGTGCGCAAAGTCGTTTATGTGCGCCCCGAACCATGGACGGCGCAGTATTACAAAGGGAGCCGGAATTTTCTCGATGACTTGTTGTTTGGCTTGAAGCAATATGTAGACATCGTCCTGCTACCGCGTGGAACGGATCAAGGCGTTCACTACCAGGGTACGCAATTCGCCGGCATCCGGGTCGTGAACAAGGCATTGGATATAGCAGATATCGCGCCCGATTGCGACATGTTCATTGGCGCGGGCGGCACCATGACGCGCGAGATGGCAGTACTAGGTATTCCCACAATTTCCGTCTATCAAGACGAGTTGCTGGACGTGGACCGGTATTTGCTCGATATCGGTGCTTTCGAGCACAAACCGGCATTGACGGCAAAGGAAGCACTCGCCTATCTAAATATGATGGCCCACAGGCCTCCCAATCGCGAGTTGCTGGAAAAAGGAAAGGCAGCGTATGACATGGTAAAGGCCGCAATATTGAACGGTTGAGAACTTCAGGGAGAAATATTGATGATTCGGTTAGCAGTAGTAGGCTTGGGCAAGATGGGCTTGTCCCATCACGCCATGATTAACGCGCACCCGCGTGTGAAAGTAGAGGCGGTGTGTGATGCGACCGGTTATGTGCTGGATGTATTGAACAAATACACCGGTGTGCGCACCTTTACCGACTTTGATGCCATGCTTGCCACAGTGGGGTTGGACGCAGTCATCATCGCCACGCCGTCCAGCATGCATGCCAAGATGGTAAAGGCGGCACTGGCCAAAGGCTTACATGTGTTTTGCGAGAAGCCGTTCTGCCTTGACACCCGGGAAGGCGTAGCCGCCACCCGCACCGCCAACGAAAAAGGTCTGGTGAACCAAGTGGGTTACCACTACCGTTTTGTTGCTGCTTTCCAGGAGGTCAAGCGCCTGCTCAGCGCCAATGCAATTGGCAAAGTGACCCATGTGCTGGCGGAGGCCTATGGCCCAGTGGTTCTCAAGCCCAAGTCCTCGTCGTGGCGCACGCGGCGTTCGGAGGGCGGTGGCTGCCTGTACGACTATGCCGCCCACCCAATCAACCTGGTGAACTGGTACTTTGGTGCACCCAAAGGCGTGGGCGGCACCGTGCTGAACAAAATTTTTTCTAAAGAGATCGATGACGAAGTATTTGGCACGCTGTATTTTGCAGACGGCAAAAGTGCCCAGATATCGGTGAACTGGAGTGATGAGTCGTTTCGTAAGATGAGCACCAAGATTTCCATCTGGGGCACAGCGGGCCGCATAACCGCAGACCGGCAGGAGTGCCAGGTGTACCTGCGCGACACCGGAACGCTGCCTGCGGGATACCAGACGGGCTGGAATATCCGCTACACCACCGACCTCACTGCACCGGTGTGGTTTTACCTGAGGGGTGAAGAGTATTCGGCCCAGCTGGAGTATTTTGTAACCTGCATCGAAGACAAGCGCGCACATGACAACGTCAACTCGTTTGAAGGCGCTTTGGTCACCGACAAGGTCATCTCCATGATGATTGCAGATGCCGAAAAAGGCGCGTCCATAACGAACAGTGACGCATTATCAGATGCGCCCAAAAAGAAGAAAAGTCTGTTCGCCGCCCTGCGCTAAGCCGCCTTGGCCTTGCGTCTGCCTACCTGTTTGGAGTTGTAGATGGATCGATTGTTATTTGGTGACAACCAGTTTTTTGGCGTGAACCACATGTCGGAAGAAAAGGCGCGCGGCCAGGCCATGCGGTTTCAAAACATTGATGCGGTGATTGCGGTTCTGGACAACGCACTGGATGAAGGCGTAAGGAGCTTCATGTGCACGACACATGACCGCATTGCGCTGGTTTGTGACCACATGCGCGCTAACCCACATCGTTACGCGAGTTATCAGTTCATGCCCTGCATGCCCTATGCACACAAGTACGCCAACGCGGTGACGGAGGACGGCATTCTTGGCACCTTGAAGCGCTTTATGCCAGACGAAGGTTTTCTGAATGCAGCCATGCGCGGCGGCATGTCACTGGCGCGGAAAGACATCGAAGGCGTCACCACACTTCTGATAGACGCCGAGATGAAGATGTTCTCCGGGCTCAAGACGCCGGTGATCTTCTTGCAGAACGTAGTGGTAGACCTACTGTTGGGAATGGGCTTTAACGAGGCATTTCGCATCTTTGCCGACCACGTTAAGGCGCGCTACGACGCCGAGCCCGGCTTCATCACAATGAATATGCCGATGCTCTTGGATGTGCTGGAAGGGCTGGGCATTGATAACCCGATTGTGTGCAGCAACATCAACAAAATCGGCTTCCGAATGTGCGGCGGTTTTGAAGCATACGAGAAGGCGCGGCGTGAAAAGAAGTTTCGGGCCATTGCCATGTCGGTATTTGCCTCAGGCGCCATTCCACCGAAAGAGGCCATCGAATGGATATGTCAACAACCGAACATCGAATCCATCGTGTTCGGCGCTTCGAGCCGGGGGAATATTCGCAACACCAGAGAACTGGTCGATCAATTTTGGAAACTACCGGCGGCGGCATGATGCTGTTGCGTCAGAACTTTTCAAATTCTCGATGGGGCTAAGGCAAACTTTGGCGTGCGTCGCCAGACCCGAGCCGGTAAAGAGCGGTTTTTACCCTCGTTTACTCACGATTGGTATGCATTGCCAAGTGGTCCAATTGAGTTTTTCGCGAACCACATAGGTATTGATTTCCGAAGCCACCGTGTGGCGAGTCGCTTGCCGCAAAGTAGGCAGGCAGACATTGTGATTCCCCATTTTCCACGGATTGTGGTTAGGCAGCGCACCAACATCGCTTTGCGATTCGCAAGCTTTTATCCCAAAGCTATTTGACCATTGCGGCTGCGTTTTTATCCAATGCTTCGTCAGAGATTTTCTAGGCTCATATGAAACTGATTTTGGTCCGCTTGATCTTTGGCACTCTGGTGAGTCTATCTACCGGCATTTTGCTAACTGCATGCGGAGGTGGGGGTGGCGATGTAAAGGGGGCCGCTGATGCGACGGAAGCCTCGGCCCACGCCACCGAAACTCTCAGCGCAGTTCGCTTGGCCGCCTCGACGGGTGCTGGCAATACGTACTATGTCGACGCGTTGGGGGGGTACGATCTTTGGAGCGGTAAGCAGAGCGCAGCCACCGGGTCCCCGCCAACAAATGGCCCGTGGCAAAGCCTGAAACCGCTTGCCGGTCGTACTTTTCTGCCAGGCGATTCCATCCTTCTTAAATGCGGTCTAAGCTGGCACGAGCCCCTAGTACTGCGTTCAAGCGGCACAGCCGGCAGCCCAATCACCATCGGCAACTTTCCGGCAGCGTGCCCCAACAAGCCAGTCATAGATGGAACGGTCGCGTTACCGGCCAAGGGATGGACCGTGCACACTGGCAGCATTTACAAGGCGCAGCTACCTGTTGACTTGTTTTCTGACAAAACCCAGAGCAGCGGCGTTGAAAACTGGGCGGTTTGGTCGACAAACGGTGACGCCAAAATCGCCTCTTCTACGAACTGTGGTACGCGTGCTCCGCCCTGCTTGTTGGCTACCAGTGGGGTTTCGGGCCGACTTTCTGTTTACGGAAGTTTGTTTACCCTCAGCCCGAACTTTTCATATACGTTGCGGTTTTCCGCAAAGGCGCCGCTAGGCGTCACCTATCGTGCGTTGATTCGCCGCAATTCGCATCCATGGGACACATTTGGCGTCGACCAGGCAATCGTGGGAACGGGCGACTGGGCTGCGTACTCGTTCGACTTCAAGCCCTCCACAAGTGCTGAAACAGCGCTCTTCAATATCGAGATCCCACCTGGCCTCGTACCGTTATCGCTTGATGATGTAACTCTTACGCAAAATGCGACCTCGGTGCTAGGGGTCAATGTGGACGGGCGTGCCGTTTCGCAAGCACATCATCCGAATGCGGGACACGATCAGACCAAACCGACTTCGGTCTACTTTAATGTCTTGGCCGCTTCAAATACTAACGTGCCGCCAGGAAGCGACTATGTAACTGTCGGACCAGACTTCAACTTGGGTCCCAACGGATCATTGCAGGCCGGGCAAAAGCTGCTTTTGCGCCCGGCGCCTTGGTTGGTTGAGGAGCGGACGGTGACAGGCATGACCGGTTCAACCTTGCGGTTCAGCCCTGCCAGTTCACATACACCACAAGCCGGTGCGAGCTTTCTCTTGGTCGGCAGTTTGTGGATGCTTGATGAGCCTGGCGAATGGCATTTCGACACCGTGACCAAAACACTTTATATCTGGATGCCTGACGGGCAAGTGCCGGGCAAGAGAGTTGCCGTTGCAGCGATGGTAGCGGGGGTCGACCTAACAGGGCAGCAATACGTCACGGTAGATGGCTTGAGTATCCGCGGAGTAGGTGTGGGCATCGTAATGTCTCAGACCACCGGAGTTGCGATTAAGAACTCAACCATTTCCGACACGGTGAGCGAAGGCATTGACATCTCGGCTGCTACAGCCGGCTTGATTGATCGTAATGTCATTCAAAGAACCGGACTGGACGCCATTTCACGCAAGGCGCCTGCTGCTCTTCCCAATCAGATGACGATTACCGGCAACGCCATTGCGCAAAGTGCAGCGGCCACGCGTGCAACCGGCCAAGCAAGCCTGCCTGCCTTTTCCGCCGCCGCAATACAAACGGGTATTGCTGGCACTGTCTCGGGGAATACGGTGGAGCAGACCGCGTATCACGGGGTGCGGGTGCACGCAGGCAGCACCGTAACAGGAAATGTAATCAAGAATAGCTGCGCGCTGCTTGATGACTGTGCTGGCATTTATGTGATGGGCCAAGATAACAACAGCACTATTGCCGGCAACCTGGTTTCAGACCTCGTCGGCACAACCGCGGGTACCGAGAGAGCGCTGCCCCTCGTAGCTGGAATTTATCTTGACGAGCTTTCTTCCGGCGTCACCGTCCGCGGCAATACGATCTCGAATGCAGAGCATGGCGTCCTGCTGCACAACGCAAACGGCAATTTGATAGAGGACAACAAACTCTACGGTAATCGAAGCAACCAACTTTGGTTGTCGGCCAGTACTAACACGATACGTCCTAGAGGCGACGTTTTCAATAACGTAGTGCGGACAAACCAGTTTTTTCCCTCCAACGCCGCCTCGGCGATATTGCAACAAACATTGCTCGCGACCACGACGGATTTTGCGACGTATGACTGGAACATTTATTCTTCACTTTTGAATACTTATATTGCGAGAGAAAAGTCCGCGACCAGCGACCGCCTGTTCACGCTCGCCACATGGAAAGGCGCTACTGACGCGGGCGCCGCGCGAAACCTTGAACTTAACGGCAGGCAAGTTGCTCAGGTTGGGTACACGTCGTCCGAGATAACCGGCTCCAACATTTTGTTCAACGGCGATATGTCCGCTGGACTTCTTGACTGGGTAACTTGGAGCCCCACACTTCCTGTTGGCCAAATGGCAGTTGAGAATGTTAACGGCGTTCGATCAATTCGACTCGTGGGTGGAGAACCATACAGCATGTTCTATCCGCGCAACTTTAGCGTGACGGCGGGACAAACTTATCGGCTGTCATTTGACATGAAGGTCGGCACGCCGAATCAGCGGGTCACGGTTGCGCTCAAACGCGGAGGCGGGGGGATCAACGGGTACGAATTGCTTTCCAACGGTTTTCAGTATCTCTTCGGCACCACCGCCTGGAAGCGGTATACGCTCACATTCACTGCGGTCAAAAGTATCACTTTCCAGGATCCAGTGACCGGGGATACTGGCGCACGCCTGGAATTTCGCGATGTCGTGCGCGGCGAGGTAATCAATCTTGCGAACGTTGAACTGGTTCCACAGCGGCCCGTGGGCACTAGTCTTCGCACGAATATCCTGCTAAATCCAACCTCGATGCCTTTGTCTGTCGCCTGCCCGGAAGTTGGCGCCTCCCAAACAGCTTGCAGCCAGTATGTTGATTTTTCATCGGGTCAATCGATTGTTTGGCCAAGCAGCTTAAATGCACTTGCCACGGGAATTGTCTACACTCGCGACCCTTCCATTGTCGATTCAGACAGCGATGGGATTGCCGATTTGCAAGACGCGTGCCCTGGCACGCCTATAGGTACGGCGGCCAACGCTCGCGGTTGCGGGATAGGGCAGTAACTAACTAATGTCGGACCACACCTGCTACTCACGCCGACGAGCCATTAACCCCATTGCAGCAAGCGCACCCAACAGCTAGGTCTGGCTGAGCCAATGCGTCGCCGACAATTCGGTCACGATGCCGAAATCACCAGTCACGTTCGCCGAATTACGCGGATCGCTGATACGGCGCCGCAGCCATTCGAGCCCGGGCGTGGTGACGAGCATCGGCTGACGATGCTCAATTTTGCACAATGTTCTCATGTATGCTCCTCAATCTGCTGAACGCCGTGTACCTCACCCGGACGCGCGGTCGTGAGGCAGGGAAGGGCTCGTGACGCTTCTTCCTATTCCGATTGAGCGTCAGAACCTACCAAGGAACCAATTATGAGCCAAGCTACCAGCTCAGATACCATTTATAAAGACGGGGCCTATCTTGAAAAAAACCCAACATGGCATGAAGAAGACTCGCCATGGAAAGCCAAACAATTGGCAAAAATATTAAAAAATAACAATATCGTCCCGTCAAGAATATGTGAAATTGGATGTGGAGCAGGCGATATATTGAACTGCTTGGCAAATGAATATGGTGAAGATGTTGTGTTTTCTGGATATGATATTTCCCCGCAAGCATTCGAAATTTGCAGAAAGAAGGTAAAGCCGAACCTTCACTTCTTTTTGAAAGACCTGCTTGACGATGAAGCAGTTGAATTCGATGTGGTGATGGCTATTGATGTATTCGAACACGTCGAGAATTACTTTGGGTTTTTGCGCAAACTTAAGAAAAAAGGGACATACAAAATATTTCATATTCCCCTAGATTTGTCTGTTCAGTCGGTTTTACGAGAGACGCCCATATCGAAAGTCAGACAATCGGTTGGGCATATTCACTACTTCACAAAAGAAACTGCTTTAGCAACCCTAAAAGACACTGGTTACGAAGTGATAGATTATTTTTATACGAGTGGTTCTTTAGAACTTCCGAATCGCGGTTGGAAAGCCAATCTTATGAAACTACCTAGAAGTCTTTTCTTTTCCTTACACCAGGACTTGGCTGTAAGAATACTTGGAGGTTTCTCATTATTGGTTTTGACGACTTAGAGCTTATCGGTGAATAACGAATAGCGACTTGCCATGCTACTGTTACGCCAGTCGTTTGGAGTTTTGCAATAAACAGAATCACCCTGGAGCGCGGAAAACGTGGAGGCAGGTCACCCATACGTGGGTTACGCACCACTGTGTACGACGTGCTTGCCATGTTGTCTAACGGCATGAGCCAGCAGGATATACAGGACGATTTTCCCGAACTTACTTCGGAAGATATTCTGGCGGTGCTGGCTTATGCGGCTGACGTGGAGCATCAGGTACCTTTACGACCAATTCAGATTGAGCTTGCGGTGAGAAGTGGCACAGTCACGCAGATAGAGATTAATGAGGCTCTGGTACGGAATACCAGCGTCTTGCGATATCGACTTGAAGTAATTGATTGATTCTTCATCCAGCCGAATGGTAATT
>JBBRNS010000137.1:0-10356 GCA_038230175.1 Burkholderiales bacterium | reverse complement strand
GTTGGAAATAGTGGCTGTTGGTGCGATGGCTACGCAATTGGAATTGCGCATGCCGTCTGCCGCGATCTTCTTGCGCAGTGCGTCCCAGTCCAGCGTCGCGGAGCGGTCCACCTCAACATACCCACCGCGCGCATTGGCCAGCATGTCCAGCGTGTCCAAGGGCAGCACGCCCTGATCCCACAGCGAGCCCCTGTAGCTGGAGTAGCGACCCCGCTCTTTGGCCAACTCGGTCGAGGCCCAGTAGGCGTAGTAGCTGATGGCTTCCATGGACTGGTCGGCAAACTCGACGGCAGCGGTGCTGGCGTAGGGAATACGCAGCTCATACAGGCTGTCTTGGAAGGCCATCACACCCAAACCGACCGGGCGGTGGCGCAGGTTGGAGTCGCGTGCTTTTTTAACTGCGTAGTAGTTGATGTCGATCACGTTGTCGAGCATGCGCATGGCGGTAGACACGGTGCGCTTGAGTTTTTCGTGGTCGATCTCTTTGCCCTTGGGGCCGTCCTTCAAATGCTGGCGCAGGTTCACCGAGCCCAGGTTACAGACCGCGGTTTCGGTGTCGGAGGTGTTGAGCGTGATCTCGGTGCACAGATTGCTGGAGTGCACCACACCGGCGTGTTGCTGGGGCGAGCGCACGTTGCAGGCATCTTTGAAAGTAATCCACGGATGGCCGGTTTCAAACAGCATGGTCAACATCTTGCGCCACAGGTCGCTGGCCTGGATGGTGCGCGCGGGTTTGATCTCGCCCCGGGCGGCCTTAGCTTCGTAGGCCACATACGCCTTTTCAAAGGCGGCGCCGAACAAGTCATGCAGGTCGGGCACGTTGTTAGGGGAGAACAGGGTCCAGGTGCCTTGCTCCATCACGCGGCGCATGAACAGGTCAGGAACCCAATTGGCGGTGTTCATGTCGTGGGTACGGCGGCGGTCGTCGCCGGTGTTTTTGCGCAGCTCCAGGAACTCTTCAATGTCCAGGTGCCAGGTTTCCAGGTAGGTGCACACGGCACCCTTTCGCTTGCCGCCCTGGTTCACCGCCACAGCCGTGTCGTTCACGACTTTGAGGAAGGGCACCACGCCTTGCGACTCGCCATTGGTGCCTTTGATGTGTGCGCCCAGTGCCCGCACACGGGTCCAGTCGTTGCCCAGACCGCCGGCAAACTTGGAGAGCAGAGCGTTTTCTTTGATGGATTCGTAAATGCCGTCCAGGTCGTCCGGCACGGTGGTTAGGTAGCAGCTCGAGAGCTGTGAGCGCTGTGTGCCAGCGTTAAACAGCGTAGGCGTGCTGGACATAAAGTCAAAGCGCGACAACACCTCGTAGAACTCGATGGCGCGGGCTTCTCGGTCAATTTCACCCAGCGACAGACCCATAGCCACGCGCATAAAAAATGCCTGAGGCAACTCAATGCGGGTCTTGCCTTCGTGCAAGAAGTAACGGTCGTACAGCGTCTGTAGGCCCAGGTAGTCAAACTGCAGGTCGCGCTCGGCCTTCAATGCTGCGCCCAGCCGCTGCAGGTCAAACTGCATCATGCGTTCATCCAGCAATTCGGCGCCCACACCGCGCTTGATAAAGCCTGGGAAATAGTCTGTGTAAGCCTGCGCCATATCGGCGGCTGCTACGTCGTGCCCCAGCACCTCGCGCGAAATGGTGTGGAACAACAAACGTGCAGTGGCGTAGGTGTAGTCCGGGTCTTTTTCGATCAGGGTGCGTGCAGCCAAAATCGCGGCCTTGTAGACCTCGTCCATGGGCACGCCGTCGTACAGGTTGCGCATGGTTTCATTCAAGATGGGCTCGGCTTTCACGTCGGCGCTCAAACCGGCGCAAGCGTTGCTAATCAAGGTCTGCAAATGACCCAGATCCAGTGCGATGCGCTGCCCGCCATCGAGTACATGCAGCACAGACGCGACGGGCGCTACTTCGGCGACATGTTTGGCGCGCTCTTGGGTGCGGCGCTCGCGGTACAGAACATAGGCCCGTGCAATCTCGTGGTGCCCGCCGCGCATCAAGCCCAGTTCGACTTGGTCTTGCACATCTTCTATATGGAAGGTTCCTCCGGCTGGGCGTGAGCGCATCAGCGCGCGGATGACCTGTTGGGTGAGTTCGTCGACCACCTCGCGAACACTTGCCGAAGCCGCGCCCTGTGTAACGTGAACGGCCAAAAAGGCCTTCATCATGGCTACGGCGATTTTGTTGGGTTCAAACGGCACTACCGCGCCGTTGCGGCGAATGATTTGGTAGTTGGGCAGGTGGCTGGAGGAGGCCTGCTGCGCAGAGTCGACCGCGGTCGTGCGCGAAGGGGACGAAGCGGCGATGGTGGAAGAAGAGTGTGTCTGCATAGGTCCTCGTGGAGGTTGGCTTTATTGTGGAAATACGGGACTCCACAGTGTCCGTTCAGATGCTTGGGGTAGGACCGACAGTGGAGGTTGCATGCACTATATATGGTGTTCAAAGACCTTGCAAGGCACTACCGGTAGTGTTTATACCAATGCGGCGCTTGGTTATGGGGGTGACCGAACACTGCCCGTAGACTGGTCGTTGAGCGGCCGCGCTATTGGGTGGCCGGGCAGCGGACCTGTGCAAGCCTTATGCCATCGGCGTGCGAACATTAAGCCCCACTGTCTGCGCGGCTTGCAGCGGGTTTTGGCGGCAAAAGCCGCATGGATATTGGACCGGGTGGATGGTTGTCAGCACTACAGTAGAAGGTGCTTTGTTTCCGTCTAGCGTTGGGGGCTGCGGATCTTGGCGTGTCACCGTTAAGGCGTTTTGGCGATGCCTTCGGGAAAACACTGAGGGGCGAGTCCCAGCGTGAGCTTCAGCAGCGTCCAATCTAGGCCGGGGCCAGGGTCCAACTTTCGCCCCGGTGCGATGTGCTCATGCCCAGCGATGTGGGTAATTGGGTAACGCTGGGTCAATGCCGGAATTAGGTTTGCGAGCGTCGTGTACTGTGCAGGCTCGAAGGTGTCGCCCTCAAGGCCTTCGAGCTCAATGCCAATGGAATCATCGTTGCAGTTGTCCCGCCCGCGGTAACACGACTGGCCTGCATGCCATGCCCGGTCATCACCGCTGACAAACTGCCAGAGTTCACCGCTGCGCCGCACATAGAAGTGGGCAGACACCTGGATGCCTTCAATTTGGCGGTAGTAGGGGTGCTGCGACCAGTCTAGTTGGTTGGTGAAAAACGCTTGGACCTGGTCGCCCCCATAGATGCCTGGCGGCAGGCTGATCGAGTGCAACACGATGAGGTCAACCACCGCCAAAGCCGGCCGCGGACCGAAGTTGGGTGACGCCAAACGGCGCGCGCTACGCAACCAACCGTCCTGCCACAGGGGCCGTGGCGGGGTGCCGAGCTTAGTCATCGGCACCGTCGTCACGCGACAGGGGCGTGTCGATTTTGAGGCGGGCAATGCGGTAGCGAATCTGCCGCAGGCTCAGGCCTAGCAGGGACGCAGCCAGCGTGCGGTTGAATCCGGTTTCTTGCAGCGTCTTAACCAAAATCTCGCGCTCTTGTTGGTCTAAGTGGCTTTGCAAGTCGCTGGGGATGGGGGCGTCTGCTGCCAGCGCTGCTGCGTTGGTGTTTGGTGTTCCATCCAAGGGTGCTGGCGCGCTGCAAGAGGGTTGCAGGTCGTCGACGCAGAGGGTGTCCCCGTCGCCCAGCGCCACGGCCCGGTGCAGAAGGTTCTCCAGCTCGCGCACGTTGCCGTGCAGCGGCAGTAATGCCAACTGTGCAATGGCAGCAGCGTCGAGATGGGGTGTTGCGATGCCAGACTCCTGCGCAATACGCGCCAGCAAGGCCTCGCACAACGCGGGCAGGTCTTCAGCCCGTTCCCGCAATGGTGGAATGACGATGTCGATCACGTTGAGCCGGTAATACAAGTCTTGGCGGAAACGGCCCGCAGCCACTTCGGCGGGCAAATCTTTGTGGGTTGCGCTAATGATGCGTACGTCCACTGATTCTTCTTGGTTGGAGCCGACCGCGCGCACACAGCGCTCTTGTATGGCGCGCAGCAGCTTGGACTGCATGGCCAGCGGAAGGTCACCAATTTCATCCAGAAAGAGGGTGCCGCCTTTGGCCGCTTGAAAAAAGCCTTCGCGGTCGTGGGTGGAGCCGGTGTACGCGCCTTTCTTTGCACCGAAGAACTCCGTTTCCAGCAGGTTCTCTGGGATGGCGCTGCAGTTGACCGCCACCCACGGGCCGGAGTTTCGGTGGCTGTTGGCGTGTAAGGCACTGGCCACCAGCTCTTTGCCGGTCCCTGATTCTCCTTGAACCAGCACTGGCGCCATGCTGCGCGCCACCCGCACGATGCGGTCTTTAACACTGCGCATGGCCGCCGAGTTGCCGGCCAGACGGCGCAACGCCGTCTCGGCACTCGACGACGGCCGCGCGCCCTCAGGGCGGCGCAGGTCGGTGGCACGCCGCGCCGGGCTGGCCATGGGACGCGGCGTGCTACCTTGCACCGCAGAGGCGATCGCTGCGCGAAATTGTTTGAGGTCCACCGGCTTGGTGAGGTAGTCAAAAGCGCCGGCCTTGAGTGACTCCACCGCGTTCTCAGCCGACCCGTGGGCGGTGATCACGACGCAGCGTTCGTTGCGCTGCTGCAGGCGCAACCCACTGAGGATGTCGATGCCAAGGCCGTCAGGCAGCCGCATGTCGGTAATGACCACGTCAAAACGTTGTGTGTTGAGCAGGTGCCAAGCTTCGTGCAGGTTCTCTGCCGTATCCACGCGGTAGCCTTCTCGCAGTAAGGTCAATTCATACAGCGTGCGCAGATCGGGCTCGTCATCAATGACCAGCACTTGCGCATTGGCTAATACAGGGTGGTTTGCCATGGTGTTGCGTTCAATTCAAGCAGGTAGGCATTGTCTTGGGGGTCGGCCCGCACAACGGTGATCACAAATTCATTGCCTTCGGCCGCGTGCCCGCGTGCGGTGTGGACGGTGCGCCGGTACGAGATGGATGCGTGGTGCCCTTCACACAACTCCCGGCAAATGTACAGACCGAGCCCGCTGGAGCGGCTCTCAGACGAAAAGAAGGGCTCAAACAGGTGGCGCTCAATGGACGGGTCCAGCGGCGCACCGTCGCTCCACACCGAAATGGTGGCGCCCTGAGCGTCGCCCAGGTCCGCTCGGACTTGGATGGATTCGGGGCGCTTGCTGGCGTAACGGTGGGCATTGTCGAGCAGGTTAACCAGCACACGGCGCAGGTGTTCAGGGTCGAACTGGATGGCAATGTTGGTCTCGCAGGGGGTCAGCCGCATCTGGTGTTGGCTGCCACTTTGCACGGCCCAGTCGTCGCATACACGGTGCAGCGTTGCGTTCAGGTCCAGTGCAAAGAGGGTTCGCTCAGACTCTGCCGGTTGCACACGCGACACGTTGAGAATGTCATCGACAATTTTGGCCAAGCGTTTCGCATTTTGTCCGACCATGGCGGTGAGTTGTTTAAGTCGTGGCTCGGTGAGGTCTTCGTCGAGGAGGGCGTTGGCCTGCGTGATCGCGGCCAGCGGGTTGCGGATTTCATGCGCAACGGCGGTCGACATGCGCCCCATGCTGGCTAGCCGTTCGGTACGCATGCGGGCTTCCAATTCACGCTGGTCCTGCATAAACAGCACACACAGGCTCTCGCCTCCCAAGCCATGCGGCGCAGCCAGGCGGGTGCGGGCATGGACTTTGCGCGGACTTTGGTCACCGTGCCAGATCGTGACGTCTTCTTCCTGCCCTTCGCCGGTGGACACACTGGCCTGGGTGAGGTGCACCAATGGCTTCCAGCCGGGTTCTTGGTGTAGGTCGAACATAGGGACTTCTCCATCGACAGGCGCGCCCAGCAAAGTGCGGGCAGCGGGGTTGGCGGCCCGCACATGCCCGTGGTTGTCGACGACCAGCACACCGTCCGGCAGTGACTCGATAACCAAGGCGTTGACCTCACGTTGGATGCGTATGGCTCGCTGGTTGACCTGGGCGCGTTGGGCCTCTGTGGCAAGTCGGGTGGCCAGTTGGTTGCCCAAGAGGGCAATCACAAAATACCCGACGCCGCTGAGCGCCGATTGCACAAAGTAGGGCGCGGCATCCGACTGGGGCAGCAAAAAGGCCCACAAACTGCTGCCCAGCAGCAGCACGGTCACACTCGCCGCAGTGCCTAGCGCCAGCCGCAACGAGCCCAGCACCGATGCCAGTAGGATGGGCAATGCAAACAGGGGGGTGTAATTAACCGTGCTGCCTTGCAGAATTTGCAAGCTGGAAAACACCAATACGTCCATCCCCACCACAAAGCCCCACGACAAATTGAAGGTATGACCCAGGGGGCGCGGCCGGATAAACACCCGCGCCGCCAAGGTGCCGGCAAAGTAGGCAGTGCTGATGGCAACCAACAGACTGTTGTGCGCGGTGCCTGTGGCAAACAGCAACATTTGCAGCACCAATAAGACCAGACCGAGGGTCAAGCGGGCGGTCATGAATCCCTGCCACATGCGCACCAATTCGCTCGAGTCGCCCGAGTTCTCGGGCAAGGGTGCTATGACCGGTGTGTTAAGCCACGTGGAGCTCACAGGTTGTGCAGCCATTCAGGCCTCGGCGAGCTGGCGGTGGGCGTTGCTGCAATAAACACCTTGCGCACCGCGGACCGCGTCTGGCGCGGGAATGTGTACGCCGCAGTGCCGACAGACCACCATGGACAAGGCGGTGGCAGGCGGTGGTGTCTTGGGCTGGGCGCGCTGGTTCAGTGTGGTACTGCGTGCTGTGCGCCAACGCCAGGCTAATATCAAAATCACCACAGCCACCAGCAAAAATTTCATACCGTGCGGCCCAGAACAATTTCCATCACAAAACGTGAGCCTACATAGGCCAGCAACAGAAAAACAGAGCCAGCGTACAGGGTGTGGACCGCCCGTTTGCCCCGCCAACCAAAGGCGGATCGCCCTACCAGCAGCGCCGAGAACGTGACCCAAGCCAGCAGCGAAAAGACGGTTTTGTGACTCCAGTGCCATGCATGCCCTGGGCCATACAGCGACTCGCCAAACAAGAGCCCCGCCAGTAAGGTGGCACTTAGCAGCACAAAACCAGCGCCCACGAAACGAAAGGTCAGCCGCTCCAGTGTTAGCAAGGGCAGACCGCTGTGCGGGTCTTGGCCGCTGCGAAAGCGGGCTTCGGCGCGGGTCATGAACCAAGCGTGCACCACAGCAATACCAAACAAGCCATAACAAGCCACGCCCAACGCCAGATGCAAGGCTAGCCACGCTGATGCCGTGCTGGGCATGGGGTTGCCCGGGAAGAAATACGCCAGCATGACTGCTACCGCACCCACCGAGCACAGCGTCCAGCGGGTGGGGAGTTGCGGGAATATCTGGCTCTCCACCGCATACACCGCTGCCACCAGCCAGGCCGTGACCGACATCGCCGGGGCGAATCCGAACTGGGCGCGCTCGCCAAAAAGGCTCCAGGTCAACACACTGCCGTGCAGCAACCACGCCAGCGCCACCCACACACGGGCCGAAGCCGCGCCCATTTGACGCGCCCGCAGTGCCGGCCATGCATAGGCAGCGGCGGCTGAAACCGACAGCATCAAGTGGATGGGGGGCGCACTGGCTAAAATCATAGACACACAGTTTAGCGTTTTGCTACTCGCCGGCCTATGCCGGCCTCCTCACTGGGTTCCGCGCAACGGAATACGTCTTATGGCCTCCGCACTCTCCGACAAACTTTCCCGCCTCGTTAAAGAAATGCGAGGCCAGGCCCGCATCACCGAGACCAATGTCACCGACATGCTGCGCGAGGTGCGCATGGCCCTCTTGGAGGCCGACGTGGCCCTGCCAGTGGTGCGTGACTTCATCGCCCGGGTCAAAGAGAAGGCGATGGGCCAAGAAGTGTTGACCTCCTTGCAGCCAGGCCAAGTGTTGGTCAGCATTGTGAACAAGGAGTTGTCGGCCACCATGGGTCAGGGGGTGAGTGACATCAACTTGGCCGCCCAACCACCGGCCGTGATCCTGATGGCGGGCTTGCAGGGTGCGGGTAAAACCACCACCACCGCCAAACTGGCCAAACACCTGATCGAGAAGCGCAAGAAAAAAGTGCTGACCGTGTCGGGCGACGTCTACCGCCCTGCGGCCATTGAACAGCTCAAGACAGTGACTGCCCAGGCTGGCGCAGAGTGGTTCCCCAGCACGGCGGACCAAAAGCCGGTCGACATCGGCCTGGCCGCGCTGGACTATGCCAAGAAGCACTTTTTTGACGTGCTCTTGGTCGATACCGCCGGCCGTTTGGCCATTGACGAGGCGCTGATGCGCGAGATCAAAGACCTGCATGCGGCGTTAAACCCGGTGGAAACCCTGTTTGTGGTGGACGCCATGCAGGGCCAAGATGCGGTCAACACCGCCAAGGCGTTTAAGGAAGCCTTGCCCCTGACCGGCATTATTCTGACCAAGCTTGACGGTGATTCGCGCGGCGGTGCGGCCTTGTCGGTGCGCCAGGTCACCGGCGCGCCCATTAAGTTTGCCGGTACCAGCGAAAAGCTCGATGGCCTGGAGGTGTTCGACGCCGAGCGCCATGCCGGACGCATCCTGGGCATGGGCGATATCTTGGCCCTGGTAGAGCAGGTCACCGCCGGTGTCAATATAGAAGCGGCACAAAAATTGGCCGCCAAGGTCAAGAGCGGTGCAGGTTTTGACCTCAACGATTTTTTGGCCCAAATTCAGCAGATGAAGCAGATGGGTGGCCTGTCCAGCCTGATGGACAAGCTGCCAGCTGCCATGGCCGCCCAAGCCGGTCAGGTGGATATGGATCGGGCCGAGAAAGACATCAAGCGCAAAGAAGGCATCATCCACAGCATGACGCCGCTGGAGCGGCGCAAGCCCGAACTCATCAAGGCCACCCGCAAACGCCGCATTGCAGCAGGTTCCGGCGTGCAGGTGCAAGACGTCAACCGCATGCTCAAAGAGTTTGAGCAAATGCAGGACATGATGAAAAAGATGAAGGGCGGCGGCATGATGAAAATGATGAAGCGTATGGCCGGCATGAAAGGCATGCCGC
Organism: Burkholderiales bacterium; assembly: GCA_038230175.1. Lineage (GTDB taxonomy): Bacteria > Pseudomonadota > Gammaproteobacteria > Burkholderiales > Burkholderiaceae_C > Allorhodoferax. Next base: position 1,349 of record JBBRNS010000137.1, on the reverse strand, counting down.
GCATGCCGTTCTAGGCATTTTTTGGCCGATTTATGCCTCTAGCCCTCGTGGTTATTGCGCAGTGCGCTATTAAAGTAATAGCAATCGACGGGTAATCGCTGTATCTAGCCCTTGGCACGGGTAGTCCATACCAATCGATAGATTTGCACTAATTTGGTGCAGCGTGGGCCCGCGTGCGGCATTGGCATGCAAAAAATGAAAATATTTTAGAAATAGGCCTAAATTACCTCCTAAATCTGCCGTTAACAACGTTACGTTAATCCGTAAAAGTAACCAGAGGCGGCTAATGAGCCTGAAGCCCTATGCAATTTCCTTCCTTTGATCGCGCATCGTTTGTGCGCCCTATCGGTGCAGAGGCGGCTCCGGCCGGAGCCAGCAGGGTGATTCCAGTGGCGCCCGTTAATCCGCCGGTTCGAATAAGCCCGTCGTCCGATACGCCTGCGCAGCAGTCGTCACCCGGCACCCCCAGCGTGATTGACCTGATCGACCCGGCGCTGAAAGCCAGCGCAGCGCAATCCGTCTACACCAGCGTGTCGGACCCTGCACGGCCAGGCTCCGAGGCCGCGACTACGCCGAAAGACTGGACTGTGCGCCGCCCCGCCCCTGACAAGGTCGAAGAGCCCGCACCCAAGCCGATGTACCAGGTGCTGATCGACCACCTCAAGGTGATGTTGACGCCCGGGGCCAGCGCCATCCAGATCGAACAGGTTGGCAACATCCTCACGCCGCCTCCCGCAGTGTCGCCCACCGACGCACCGGGAACACTGGCCAAAGAGGCCTTGGTCTACACGCCCAGCAAGATTCCCAAAGCCGGCGAGGTTTGAGCGCTTAAGGACGCTTCGCCCCGGCTAGCGTGGCCCTAGTGCGGGCATGCCTGCTGATGCTCTACCATTGGCACTATGCATACCAGCGCCCTTGTTTTATTCTCCGGTGGCCAAGATTCCACCACCTGTTTAGCCCACGCACTTGAGCGCTACGAACGGGTCGAAACCATTGCCTTTGACTACCGCCAGCGCCACAGCGTCGAGCTAGACGCTCGCTTGGTGGTGTTGCGCGAAATTCGCCTGCAATTTCCGCAATGGGCGCACAAGCTGGGCGAGGACCATCTATTGGACCTTGCCGTGTTGGGCAAGGTGAGTGAGACCTCGCTCACCCGTGACACCGCGTTCAAAATGGAAGCCAGTGGCCTACCCAACACCTTTGTGCCCGGGCGCAACCTGCTGTTTTTAACCCTGGCAGCGGCAGTGGCCTACCGGCGTGATTTGCAGGTAATGGTTACCGGCGTGTGTGAGGCCGACTTTTCGGGCTACCCCGATTGCCGCGACGACACCATGAAAGCGATGCAACTG
>JBBRNS010000136.1:0-10378 GCA_038230175.1 Burkholderiales bacterium | reverse complement strand
TGGTCATCATCGAGGCCGAAGCCTTGCAAATGGCGCACGATTCGCCGTGGAATGCAATGCCATGGATTGCACCGTCGGCCAGCTCCATGTCCACATGGATATGGTCACCACACAAGGGGTTGAGCCCCTCTGCGCGGTGGGTCGCCTGCACCAGCGTGCCAAAGTTGCGTGGCTTTTTGTTGTGGTCCAAGATCACTTCTTGGTACAGGGATGTGGGGTCTGCACTCATGGGTTTACTCTGTGTTTCTTCGCCGTCATTTCAGGCAAAAACGTGCTGAACTTTGCGAATGCCGGCCATCAGCGCATCCACCTCGGCAGCAGTGTTGTAAAACGCAAACGAAGCACGGGCCGTAGCCGGCACACCCAGGCGCTGCATCAGCGGCTGCGCGCAGTGGTGGCCGGTGCGCACTGCAATGCCTTCGGCATTGAGCAGCGTGCCCACGTCATGTGGGTGGATGCCTACTAGGGCAAAGGAGAGCACAGCGGCCTTCTCGCGCGCGGTGCCGATCAGGCGCACGCCGGGCATGTCGCCCAATTGCGCCGTAGCGTATTGCAGCAGCGCGTGCTCATGTGCTGCAATGGCGGCCATACCCAAACCCTGTAGGTAGTCCACGGCAGCGGCAAGACCGATGGCAGCGGCAATGGGCGGCGTGCCCGCTTCAAACTTGTTGGGAATGGGCGCGTAGGTGGACTTTTCCAACGTCACGGTGTGGATCATGTCACCGCCGCCCTTAAATGGCTGCATCTGCTCCAACAGTGCGGCGCGCCCATAGAGCACGCCAATGCCGGTTGGGCCACACAGCTTGTGGCCGGAAAACGCGTAAAAATCGCAGTCCAACTCTTGAACATTCACCCCCAGGTGCGGCGCAGCCTGGGCCCCATCCACCAGCACTAGCACGCCGTGCGTGTGCGCCGTGGCAATCATCTCTTTGACCGGGTTGATGCTGCCCAGCGCGTTGGAAACGTGGCCCACACAGACCAACCGGGTGCGGTCGTTAAACAAAGCAGCGTAAGCATCAATTTGCAACTCGCCCGCGTCGTTAATAGGCACCACTTTGAGCGTGGCGCCCTTCTCTGCGCACAACATGTGCCACGGGACGATGTTGGAGTGGTGCTCTAGCACGGTGATGATGATCTCGTCACCCGCACCAATAAACTTTCGGCCCCAACCGTGCATGACCAAATTGATGCTGTCGGTCGTGCCACTGGTAAAAATGATTTCGCGCGCCTCACGCGCGCCCACAAACTGCTGCACCGTGCACCGCGCAGCCTCATAGGCCGCCGTTGCGGTTTCTGAAAGCGTGTGCACCGCACGGTGGATGTTGGCGTGCTCAAACGTCTGATAGTGGTGCAAGCGGTCCATCACCGGCGTGGGCATCTGGCTAGACGCAGCGTTGTCCAAGTAGACCAGAGGCTTGCCGCCTACCGTCCGGGACAGTATTGGAAAGTCTGCGCGCACGCGCTGCACATCCAAGTCAGCGGGCGTCAGTGTGCTGGCTGCGGCGTCCGAATGACCGGTGTTTGTATGGCTCATGGCGTAGTCCTGTGCTGCTGCACCGTGTCTTGCAGCGCGTCGCGCAACGATGGCACCGGAATGCGGGCGATGATCTCCGCCGAAAAGCCATAGGTCAGCAATTGGCGCGCACCCTGAGCGGTGAGCCCACGGCTTTGCAGGTAAAAAACTTCTTCGTTGTCCAACTGCCCTACGGTCGCGCCATGGGTGCATCGCACGTCGTCGGCATTGATCTCTAACTGCGGCAGGGTGTTGACCTGTGCTTTGGGGCCTAAAAGCAGCGTGCGGCTGGACTGGGATGAGTCCGTTTTCTGGGCACCCGGCTTGACCTGAACCCGGCCGTTAAAAACCGCATGGGCGGTGTCGGCCACGATGCACTTATGCAGCTGGCGGCTGGTGCCGTGGGGGTGGGCGTGGGTGATGCAGGTGTGTGTATCCGCCACCTGCTGCCCCACGATGTAGGCCAAGCCATCCAGCGCGGTGTGTGCGCCCTCGCCCTGTTGCACGACGGTGGCATCCAGGCGAGATGTTTCTGCCCCCTGGGCAACTTGGATCGCGTGGTACTGGCTAGATGGCCCTTGCGAGACCGCACAACGGGCAATATGAAAGGCGTTCACACTTTCGCGCTGCAGGCGGACGTGCTGCACCTGCGCCTGCGCGCCGATGGCCAGCTCCGCCACGCTATTGGTCAAGTAGGCACCATCCGTGACGGCGACATAGTCTTCCACCAAGGTCAGCGCACTGCCCTCCCCTGCAATGAGCAAAATACGCGCACAGCTGCTGGCGTCTGGCTGGGTTGCGACAAACAGCACATGCACCGGTGCCGCCACCGCGCTGTGGCGGGGCACGATGACCACTGCCGCGTCCTGCAGCTGGGCCGTGTTACCGGCGGTGAAATATTGCTCGGGGTCCGTGGCGTGGCGCCCCAAATGCTGCGCAAGCTCGGCCGGGTGGGATTGCAGGGCCTGCGCCAGGGTGCAAACCGTAACCGAGTCGGTCGCTGGGCTGCAACCCAAATGGGGGGCATACACCCCATCAACAAACACCATCCGATGCCCCGCCTCGGCAAACGTCCAAGGCGCAAGGTCGTCCAAAGTCAGCGGTGCCGAAGCGCTGCTTGCTTGCAAGGGGGTGCGAAAGAGCGCGGCAAGGCTGGTAAAACGCCAGGCCTCGTCGTGTACCGTGGGCGCGGCCAAACGGCCTGCCCGCTCCTGTGCAGCGGACCGTAGGGCAGCGACATAAGCGTGGGCCGCTGCGCCGGCTGTAGACGCCAGGGTGGCTTCCGTCATGGCGCAGGCTCCGCCTGACCGTCCTGTGTGGCCTGAGGCTGCACCCAGTCGTAGCCCCGGTCTTCCAGCTCCAACGCCAGCGCTTTGTCGCCGGTCATGGTGATGCGTCCGCCGTCAATCACATGCACAAAGTCGGGCACGATGTAGTTGAGCAGCCGTTGGTAGTGGGTGATGAGCAGCAGCGCGTTGTGCGCGGTTGCCAGGTGGTTGATGCCCTGCGAGATGACGCGCAATGCGTCAATGTCCAAGCCCGAGTCGGTTTCGTCAAGGATGGCCAAGCGGGGCTCCAGCAGCGCCATTTGCAAGATTTCGTTGCGCTTTTTCTCGCCCCCAGAGAACCCTTCGTTGACGCTGCGCTTTAAAAAGTCGGGGCTCATCTCCAGCAGCTTCATCTTGTCGCGCACCAGGTCGTCAAACTCCAGCGGATCAAGTTCGTCCTTGCCACGGGCGCCATGTACGGTGTTGTAGGCCAGGCGCAAAAACTGGCTGTTACCCACTCCGGGGATTTCGATCGGGTACTGGAAGGCCAAAAACACACCGGCCTGCGCGCGCTGCTCGGGTGCCAATTCGAGCAAGTTCTTGCCTTCGAACAGCACAGCGCCGCCGGTCACTTCATAGGCCGTGTGCCCGGCCAGCACTTTGGACAGGGTGCTTTTACCCGATCCATTGGGGCCCATGATGGCGTGAATCTCGCCACATTTGATGGTGAGGTTGACGCCCTTAAGAATGGGGCTACCGTTAATGCTGGCGTGCAGGTCACGCACCTCCAGCAAGGTGGGGCTATTGGGAACAATCATCCGACACTTCCTTCGAGTTTGAGGCCGAGTAGCTGGGTCGCTTCTACGGCAAATTCCATGGGCAATTGCTGAAACACATCCTTGCAAAACCCGTTGATGATCATGGAGATGGCCTCTTCACTGCCAATCCCGCGCTGCGCAAAATAAAACAACTGGTCTTCACCGATGCGCGAGGTGGATGCCTCATGCTCAACCGTGGCGCTGTCGTTGCGCACCTGGATGTACGGAAAGGTATGCGCGCCACTCTTTTGCCCGATCAGCATGGAGTCGCACTGCGAATAGCTGCGGGCATTCGTGGCCTTGGGCATGACTTTGACCAGCCCACGGTAGCTGTTGCTGGATTGACCGGCCGAGATGCCCTTGCTCACAATGGTGCTGCGGGTGTTCTTGCCCAGGTGGATCATCTTGGTGCCGGTGTCGGCCTGCTGGTGGTGGTTGGTCACCGCCACCGAGTAAAACTCGCCCACCGAATTGTCGCCCTGCAAAATGCAAGACGGGTATTTCCAGGTGATGGCCGAGCCGGTCTCCACCTGCGTCCAAGAGATGCGGGAGTTAACCCCCTTGGCCAAGCCCCGCTTGGTCACAAAGTTGTAGATGCCACCCAGGCCGTTTTCGTCGCCCGCGTACCAGTTCTGCACGGTGGAGTATTTGATATCGGCGTTGTCCAGCGCCACCAACTCCACCACGGCCGCATGCAACTGGTTGGTGTCGAACCGGGGGGCTGTGCAACCCTCTAGGTAGGACACACTGGCGCCCTCCTCGGCAATGATCAGGGTGCGCTCAAACTGCCCGCTGCCTTCGGTGTTGATCCGAAAGTAGGTAGACAGGTCCATGGGGCACTTCACGCCTTTGGGGATGTAGCAAAACGAGCCATCGGTAAACACTGCCGAGTTCAAGGCGGCGTAGAAATTGTCGGCCGTGGGCACAACGGTGCCCAAATACTTTTGCACCAGTTCGGGGTGGTTTTGAACCGCCTCGGAGATCGAGCCAAAGATGATGCCAACCTCGGCCAACTTGGCTTTGTAGGTGGTGGTGACCGATACGCTGTCAAAAATCACATCCACCGCCACACCGGCCAGCGCGGCGCGCTCGTGCAGGGGCACACCCAGCTTCTCGAACGTGCGCAGCAGCTCGGGGTCCACCTCGTCCATGCTGGCCAGCTTGGCCTTTTGCTTGGGGGCGGCGTAATAGCTGATGTCCTGAAAGTCAATTTTTGGGTAGTGAACCTTGGCCCACTCGGGCTCTTTCATGGTCAGCCAGTGGCGCAGGGCTTTAAGACGAAACTCCAGTAACCAGTCGGGCTCGTTCTTTTTGGCCGAGATCATGCGCACCGTGTCTTCGCTCAGGCCTTTGGCCGCCACGTCCGACTCGATGTCGGTCACAAAGCCATGCCGGTAAGGCTGGCTGACCAGGTCTTGCAGGGTGCTGCTCATGGGGTAACCTTTTTCAAATTGAAGCTCTCGCCGCAGCCGCAGGTGCTGTCGACGTTGGGGTTGTCGAACTGAAAGGTTTGCTTCATGCCGTCCGTCACAAAGTCCAGCCGCGCACCGTCAATACTGGTCAGGCTTTTGGCATCGACCACCAGCGAGGCGCCCGCGTGTTCGAACACGCGGTCGTCTGGGTGGATGCTGTCGGCAATGGCGTAGGTATAGGCCAATCCCGAGCAGCCCACGGGTTTGACCCCCACACGCAGCCCCAAGCCGCTGCCGTGCTTGGCAAGCTGGGTGGCTATTTGGCGGGCTGCCGCGTTTGTCAATGTAATGGCCATGGTGTTCACCGTTAATTTGTAAGATGTATTTAACATGTATCTTAGGTGATATGTATAGTCTGTCAAACGCTGCCACCGGGTTCTTGGCGCTCCCCATCCAAATTTCAAGTCAAATTGGGCTCTAGCCCTTTAGTAACCTGCGCAAGCAGCTATGAACTTTGTAGCAATTGTGCATCCCGGACCGCCCCTATTGGCATTACGGGTACTCGTTTTCGGCGGGTGAATTGAGGGTCTGGTAAGCCTGCGTCCGACGAAAAGTCACAAAAAGGAAGTAGCAGCGGGTAACGAATGGCACCATGGCATTGGCCGCTAGTGCAGTTGCTATCCAGCGGCAAGGGAGCACACTTTTCGGATTGCATGGGGTGCACATTCGCAAGTCAGTCAGAATTGTGATAAACATGCCATGTTGATGCAGCATTTTTTGAAGATGCTGCCAGCGCCATTGGATCAAGAACTACTCTGCCGCACCATGAAACTGACCGCCTATACCGACTACGCGTTACGCACCCTGATGTACCTGGGCGCGAACCGGGACCGCTTAGTCACCATTCAGGACATAGCGGGTTTGCACAATATCGCCAAAAACCACCTCACCAAGGTAGTTCACCAGCTCGGGTTACTGGGTGTCGTTCAGACCGTTCGGGGGCGCAATGGTGGGCTTCGCTTGGGCAAGGAACCCGCAGACATCCTTATCGGGGATCTTGTCCGCAACACCGAGACTGACTTCCACATGGCCGAATGTTTTGACCGGGAGCGCAATTCCTGCATCCTGACGCCGTCGTGCACCCTCAAAGGGGTTCTGAACAACGCTACTAGGGCCTACTTCGGAGTGCTAGACGGCGTAACCCTGCAAGACCTTCTGCCGGCGGGAGGTGATCGGGCTGCCAATACCCCATCGCCCCAACCCATCCGAATACAGCGCAGGAAAAAGGTCGCGTAAGGCGACACCCCAACCCGCGTGCAGGGGGGCAATGCCTCGGTGCGCCGGGGTTTCTACAATCACCCCATGGCCATTCCCCAAACGTTTATTCAAGAGCTACTGTCGCGCACCGACGTGGTGGAGATCGTTGGCCGCTATGTGCAACTCAAAAAGGGCGGCGCCAATTTCATGGGGTTATGCCCGTTCCACGGGGAAAAATCGCCCTCCTTCTCGGTGAGCCCTACCAAGCAGTTTTACCATTGCTTCGGCTGCGGAAAAAACGGTAATGCCATCAGCTTTTTGATGGACCACGCGGGTATGAGTTTTGTAGAAGCCGTCAAAGACTTGGCGCAGCAATACGGCATGCAGATCCCCGAGGAGGACGCCTCGCCCGAGGACCGTGCACGCGCCCAAGCGCAGCGCCAAAAGCAAGATACCCTGTGCGACGTGCTGGAAAAGGCGGGCGAAGCCTACCGCCACGCGCTCAAAGAATCTCCGCGCGCCATTGACTACTTTAAGGGGCGCGGCCTTTCCGGCGCCATCGCCAAGCAGTTTGGACTGGGCTACGCCCCAGAGGGGTGGCGCAGTCTGGCCAGCGTATTTCCCCACTACGACGACCCGCTCCTGGTGGAAAGCGGCTTGGTTATCAGCAACACCGAAGAAGGCAGCACCGAAGAAAAGCGCTACGACCGGTTCCGGGACCGGGTGATGTTCCCCATTCGCAACATCAAAGGCGAATGCATTGGGTTTGGCGGGCGGGTGTTGGGAGACGACAAGCCCAAATACCTCAACTCACCTGAGACCCCCGTGTTTAGCAAAGGGCGGGAGCTGTATGGACTGTTCGAGGCGCGCAACGCCTTGCGCGAACACGGCTATGTGTTGGTAACCGAAGGCTATATGGACGTGGTGGCCTTGGCACAGCTGGGCTTTCCCAATGTGGTCGCCACGCTGGGCACGGCCTGCACGGCGGACCATGTCCACAAACTGTTTCGTTTTACCGACACGGTGGTGTTTAGTTTTGACGGGGACGCTGCGGGGCGGCGCGCGGCGCGCAAGGCGCTGGACGCCGCCCTGCCCTATGCCAGCGATGTGCGCAGCATCAAGTTCCTGTTTTTGCCCGCCGAGCACGACCCAGACAGCTTTATCCGCGCCAACGGCAAAGAGGCGTTCTCACGTTATGTGAGCGAAGCCACACCCTTGAGCCGTTTCTTGGTGGAGGCGGCACGCGAGGACTGCGACGTCACCTCGGCTGAGGGACGCGCCCACATGGCTGCCAATGCCAAGCCCCTTTGGCAACTGTTGCCCGAGGGTGCACTCAAGATGCAGCTTTTGGCGGAGCTGGCCAGCCAAGTGCAAATCAGCAGCCAAGATCTGCTGGCACTGTGGACGCCAGCGACCCCCCCCGTGGCCAAGCCGCCCACAGACACCCAAACTGCGCTTGACGCGCCCTGGCGCCCTGAACGTATGGCCGACAACGAAACCCACGGTAAGCGCGCTGGTAAGTCTGGACCTTGGAAAGGATCGTGGAAAGACAAGGGCAACTTCGGGACCCATCGCGCACCTTCAGGTCCACGCTCGCCTCCTGCAAGCCGCGCCGACCACGCCACCCGCATACTGCTGCGCCATAGCGGCTTGTGGGAAACACTGTCGGGCGAAGACCACGCGCTGTTGTGTGAACTGCCCGACCCTCATGGCGCCTTATTGGCCTGGTTGGAAGCCCAATTGCACGAGCATGGTCCACTGACATGGGGCGCGCTGCGTGACGCACTACCCGGTCACGTGGCCGAAGATTTGGCGGTGCGTTTGATGGCCGACCCCGCGCTACGCGCCGAGCAAACGGGCGAGACGACGCATGAGTCTGCCTCAGAACTTCGTGACCTGCTCAATCGCATGTTGGTTGAACGGCTCAAAGAGCAAGAAACGCTTGCCATAACGGCCTCTGCCCAGGATTCACAGGCCTTGCAGCGTTACCGGGAAATCCAAACTCGGCGGCTTGCGCTCGAATTGGCAATGCGTCCCACCGATGAGTCAACCAGCTGACTGGTATTGCTGGTGGGCGAGTCGGCCAGCCTGTAAATCGTTGCGCCCAACACAACTAAACGCGAATACTTTCGCCGATAGCCTTGAATAATTAGACCAGCAAGTTATAATATTTGGTTGTTTCGGCAAGCGCGACAGCAACACCTCCGGTCCAGGCCATCCATTGGAAAATCCCCAATAGGCCACCATACCGCAAGGACTGCATTCCAAATGTTCGCCCTCCCACCTTGCCATTTGGGAAAATATTTACTTTCCCTGCCTGCTGCGACTGCACGTCGTGCACCGTAGACGGCACTCGATTTTTCGCCCGTTTTTATGTCCTGAGGTTACGTAAAAATGCCTAAAAGCCAGCCAAAGCGATTCCGCCTCCGAAGTCGTCTGATAAGAAAGCCCCATCCGTGCCAGCATCCAAGACACCCGTTACCAAGTCAAAGGCTCAACTCTTAAAGGAAGCAGCTGACGCGCTCCTGAATTCGGGTGCAACGGCCAAGAAGAAACCTGGACGCCCACCAAAGGCCGCAGCAGAGGAGTCCAGCGCGCCCGCAAAAGCGGGTGCAAAGCGGGGCCGCAAACCCAAAGCGGCAGCCGAGCCGTCGGGTGACGATATGGATATGTCAGACATTGAGGCTGATTTGGTTGGTGAGGTCAGCGAAACAACGGCTGTCACTGCCACAGGCGAAAAAGTCAAGCCGCTGCGCATGAAGATAAGCAAGGCCAAAGAACGCGCCTTGATGAAAGAGTTTGGTCTGGACGAGACGGTACTGTCGGAAGAAGACATCGCCAAGCGCCGCCAGCGCCTCAAGGCCCTGATCACCTTGGGCAAAACCCGCGGATACCTTACACACGGCGAAATTTCAGACCACCTGCCCGACAAGCTGGTTGATGCCGAGACACTTGAAGTCGTCATTTCCATGCTCAACGACATGGGTGTAGCGGTCTACGAACAAACGCCTGACGCGGAAACCCTGTTACTCAACAACAATGTATCGACCGCGGCCACCGCCGAAGAAGCCGAAGAAGAAGCCGAAGCTGCGTTGTCCACCGTAGACAGCGAGTTCGGCCGCACGACAGACCCGGTGCGCATGTACATGCGCGAAATGGGTACGGTGGAGTTGCTGACCCGCGAAGGCGAGATCGAGATTGCCAAACGCATCGAAGGCGGTTTGATGGACATGATGGAAGCCATCAGTGCATCTCCTGCCACGATCGCCGAAATCCTGCGCCTGGGCGAAGACATTCGCGAAGGCAAAGTGGTCATTACCACCATCGTGGACGGCTTCTCCAACCCCAATGAGGCCGACGATTACGTGGCCGAGGAAGATTTTGACGAGTTCGACGAAGCCGACGATGACGACGGCAAAGGTGGCTCCAAGGCCCTCACCAAAAAGCTGGAAGAGCTAAAAAAGCAAGCACTCGAGCGCTTTGACAAGCTGCGAGACTACTTTGAAAAAGTGCACAAGGTGTACGACAAAGAGGGATACGGAACCCCTGCTTACAACAAGATACAGAAGACCCTGTCCGAAGAACTCATGTCGATTCGTTTCACCGCTAAGGCAATTGAAAAGCTGTGCGACATGGTGCGCTCACAGGTCGACGATGTCCGCAAGAAAGAGCGCGAACTGCGCCGCATCATCGTCGACAAGTGCGGTTATTCACAGGAAAGCTTTATTGCTGATTTCAGTGGCCGTGACAAAAACGGCAACAAGGTGGCCTCCCAACTGCTCAATCTGAAATGGATTGAGAAGCAGGCCGCGGCTGGTAAGCCGTGGAGCGCCATCATGGGCCGCAACATTCCTCCAGTGCAAGATCTGCAACAAAAGCTCACCGATCTGCAAGCGGCAGTGGTTGTGCCGCTTGACCAGCTCAAAGACATCAACAAGCGCATGAACGCGGGTGAATATGCATCCCGCGCAGCAAAGAAGGAAATGATCGAGGCCAACTTGCGCCTCGTCATCTCCATTGCCAAAAAATACACCAACCGTGGTTTGCAGTTCTTGGATTTGATCCAAGAAGGCAACATCGGTTTGATGAAGGCGGTGGACAAGTTCGAAT
>JBBRNS010000135.1:0-10410 GCA_038230175.1 Burkholderiales bacterium | reverse complement strand
GGCTGCGCCGGGTGCTGCGCGATTTGCCTGCGGCCAAGACGGTCGAGGATGTTGAGGCGTTGCTGCCTTGGAATGTGCGCATAGCAGATTTATCGGGCGAAACGGCCGATTGACTTACTGGGGTTTGTGGAGCACTTACGATCCTTTGGCGGGGGTGGTTGATTGGGTGGCTATTGACTCGGCAAAAGTCGGACCAATAGCGGGTGCAGCACTTTGCGTGCAGTGTAGATGAGGTGGAACTCCTCCTGCACCTCATCGCAGGTTCCAATCTGCGCCAATTTGTGGGTCCCCAGCAGGTCATCGTGGATGGACTCTGGCGCCGGGAAGACGCCCATTCCGGCTGAGCCAAAAGTCGTCAGCAGCGCGCTGTCCTCAAACTCGCCAACGACCATTGGCTTGATACGCTCACGCTCCAGCCAATGGTCGATGCGCAAGCGCACGGCGGAATGCCGTGTCGGCAGCAAAACGGGCACATTCGCAAAACTGTGCGGGAAGTCGGCGCGGGCAGCGTCAGCCCAATTCGAGGGCGCGTACCAGGCAATGGGGCTGCTGGAGAGCAATTGGCTGGTGATGCGCAGCTCTGACTTCGCCGGAGCTGCCCGGTCTGACAGCACCGCATCGAGCTTGTGCAGGGCCAACTCGGCTAACAGTTGCTCAAACTCCCCTTCGTGGCACAGCAAGCGCAGATTGGGCTCACGCAATACGGGCTCCAGCATGCGGTGCACCGCCAGTTTGGCAATGCCGTCCGATATGCCAACGTTAAAGCGCACGTTGGTGCCGCTCACGACCTCACGCACCCGGTGCGGCAGCCCCTCGCCCAGGGCAAATATCTGGTCGGCCTCACGCATGGCCGCCACACCGGCCTCGGTCAACACCAAGTTACGGCCCTGCGCCTTTAGCAGGCTCACGCCGAGCGACTTCTCCAGCTCCCGCACCTGGGTGCTGATGGTGGGCAGCGACATGTCCAGCCTTTCCGCAGCGCGGGCCATGCCACCCTCTTTGGCAACGATCCAGAAATAGTACAGGTGGCGGTAGTTAAAGGTTTGGCTCATCGGGAACCCCGCTAAAAATGGTTAGGTATTTTCTTGATTATTAGTCGTTTTTGAATTCTTTTTTCAATCACCTTCGCGATCTACATTTGGGCATTTTGTAACTTGGGTCGCGAGCGTCCAAAAGGTGAACCAGCCCAACACGCACAGGAGAAAAATATGTTTTCTGTCTATGGCACCAGCGGCCAAACTTTTCGCGGGGCATTTGAGAGTTTGATGCCGCTGGCTGCGGTACTCAAGTCCCGCAAAACACGCGAGCCAGGCGACCCAGTTTTCGATGCCAGCGACCGGCCGCTTCACGTCGATCATGAAGGCCAACGAAACAACGACACGCAATCCAGGTACAGCCAGGCAGCAAAGGTGTATGACAAGATGCACCGCCAGGCCAACAAGCGCTTACCGGTGTGCCATGCCTACCAGATCATGAGCCACGAGGTGTTGACGCTTAAGCCGACCGACACCGTGGGCCACGCCTGGCTGCAGCTGGCCGCGCGGCGGGTACACCAGGCACCGGTGCTTGGCCCGAAGATGGAGGTGGTGGGCATGGTCAGTGATCGCGATCTCCTTACGGTGGCCAATTTGGAAGGAAACATGCTCACCGGCCTGCTCAACCGCCTTATTGGTGAGCTGATGGTGACACCGGTCACATGCTCTGCGCCGGTGACGGATGTGCGGCGAATCGCGCACGTATTGCTGGCGACAGGGCTGAACGCGATTCCCATCGTTGACGATGGCGGTCTGTTGCTTGGCGTCGTGTCGCGCGGGGACATACTGCGTGCCACCGTTAAAGACCCCCCCTTAAGTTTGTGGATTTGAATGCCCGCCCTCTGGGCAATGGAGGACTGGATGGCGACGGGCGCTGAATGGGGCTATTTCAGCATGCCAAAACAGTAAGTAATTTACTTTTCAATATTAAGGTATTGCATACTTTTTTATTTCCCATTAGAGCGCTAAATTCAAGGCGTGACACCATTTAATCACCCAACTTTGGAGCCAACCATGCAGATTGTTTTTGACGCCAAACCCACCGATGCCAAACCACTGAAGGACGTTGCGGCAGATCGCCTGCGCTTTGCCCTGCGCCGCATGGCAAAGCAAGTCAGCACCGCCCATGTGCGCTTTACCGACGTGAACGGCCCGCGTGGCGGTGTCGACAAACATGCCCAAATTCAATTGCACTTGGAATCCCACGGCACGGTGATCGTGGGTGCCACGGCCAGCAACTGGCGCACGGCCTTAGAAGACGCGCTGCGACGCATGGTGGCCAAGCTGGTCAAAACACGGACACAGGCCAAGCGGCCCAAGCGCCTGTCCATGAAAACCCTGGCGCTGGCGCAAACCGACGGCTAAACCCCGCCCCTTATCACGTCTAACCCAACGGAGAAAATCATGAACGACTCAAGCCGAAACAACCCAGCCCGCGCCATCGCCTGGCCCGGGACCGATGCACAGCATGGGGGCAGCGGCAGCCAGGCCTCCCCCGCGCTGCACAACCGCGTGGTGCGCAACACCTACGCCTTGCTGGCGATGACGCTCTTGTTCAGTGCGGGCGTCGCCACAGTGGCCATGGCCGTGCAAGCGCCCAGCCCCGGAATCATCATCACACTGGTGGGTTACTTTGGCCTGCTATACGCGGTGCACAAGCTGCAAAACAGCGCCTGGGCTTTGGCGGCCGTTTTTGGGTTGACCGGGTTCATGGGCTACACCTTGGGGCCTATTCTTACCCGCTACAGCGGCCTGCCCAATGGCGGCGAGATCATTGGTATGGCGCTGGGTGCCACGGGTGTGACGTTCTTTGCCCTGTCAGCCTATGTGCTCACCACCCGCAAAGACTTCAGTTTCATGGGGGGCTTTCTGTTTGCCGGTATGTTGATCGCACTGCTGGCGGGCGTGGGGGCCATGGTGTTTGAAGTGCCTGCACTGGGCATGGCGGTATCGGCCATGGTGGCGCTGCTCTCGGCTGGCCTGATCTTGTTCGAGACCAGCCGCATTGTGAATGGCGGAGAGACCAACTATGTGCTGGCCACGGTTGGTTTGTTCGTGTCACTATTCAACCTGTTCACCAGTTTGCTGAGCCTGTTTGGCTTTAGCAGCGGCGACGACTAAAAGCGCAGTCTAGGGGCGGCCACTGCGTGGTCCGTCTGACAATTCAGCCCTGCAAAAGCGGGGCTTTCTGATTAGGGTGCGTCATGGAAACGATAGGAACGTGGTGGATGTGGGCGGGCTTTGCCGTCTTCGTGTTGGTGGCCATTGCCGTTGACCTTTTGGTGATGGAGAAGCAGGGTGCCCACAAAGTCACCATGAAAGAAGCTGCCGGTTGGAGCGTGATGTGGTTCTCTCTGGCTTTTGTGTTCGTAGCACTACTGTGGTGGTACCTTGACAGCTCGCAGGGCCGAGAAGTGGCCAATACGGTGTCCATGCAGTTCCTCACCGGTTACCTGGTGGAGAAGAGTTTGTCCATTGACAACATCTTTGTGTTCCTGATGATCTTCACCTACTTTGCAGTGCCTGAGCAGTACCAGAAGCGCGCCTTGATCATGGGCATCATCGGCGCCATTGTCTTGCGGGCTGCGCTCATTCTGGCGGGGGCCTGGCTGCTGGCCACCTTCCACTGGCTGCTGTACGTGTTTGGTGCTTTTCTGGTAATAACGGGTGTCAAGATGTGGGTTGCAGCCGGCCAGGAGCCCGACATTGCCGACAACCCGGTGCTCAAGTTTCTGAAAAAACGCATCAAGATCAGTGACCGCTTTGACGGTGAAAAGCTGACAACCATGGTGCAAGGGGTGAAGCACTACACCCCCTTGTTTGTGGTGTTGGTGATGATTGGCGCAACCGATGTCATTTTTGCAGTGGACAGTATCCCCGCCATCTTTGCCATCACCAGCGACCCATTCATTGTGCTCACCGCCAACATTTTTGCCATTCTGGGTTTGCGCGCGCTGTACTTTCTGTTGGCCGATATGGCCAGCCGCTTCCATTTGCTGGCCTACGGATTGGCACTGGTACTGGTGTTCATTGGCGGCAAAATGCTGTTGGTTGATTTTTATAAGATCCCAATTGGTGTTGCGCTGATGGTCACTGCGGGCTTCATCGTGGCATCCGTCATCGCATCGGTACTCACCAGCCGATCAGACCACAGCACGCCTGGCAAGGCCCATGTAATCCATAGCGACCGTGTGCAGCCAGCACCGCATCATGAACAGCGCGATAACGACGGTCGGCTTATTGCTATAAGTCTAGAGTCGGAGCGGCACCCTACGCCCCAACCTGCGGGCACCTACTGGCTCGTTGCGATCGACGGCTCTGAGCACGCGCTGCAGGCGCTAACCCAAGCCATGCGCCTTGCCAAGGAGTCTGGTGCAACTGCGCTCGACCTTGTGTATGCGCAACCCTGGCTGAGCAAGGAAGCCGCTGAAATGCATCTGGCCCAGTTCGGCTGGGCCATGGTGGCCGAGGCGTGCGCCCGCCTCGATGCAGGCGGTTTCGGGTGGCGGCTGCATGTGCGTATGGGAGCACCTGCAGACAGCATCGTCGCACTTGCCGCGTCACTGAGCAGTCGGGGTATCGTTATTGGTGCGCGCGGCATGAACACCACCGAAAGCCTGCTGTTGGGCTCTGTCGCCCAGCAGGTCATTCATGGCGCGCAAGGGGCTGTGCTGGTTGTACGCTCGCCCTCTGGCCTTCACCATGGGACGGAAAATAGTGTCTTAGTCAATACTCAGGCCTGAAGGAATGGGTTACACGCGCCAATTTCGGTTGTGGTTGCGGCACCTAGAGCCACGCGTTCTGGACACCTTGAACAGCCCGGTCCTCAGACGCCTGCGCCCGTGGCTTGACCGCCACGATGTCTTCAGCTTCACCCGCGAGCCACTGGCCCGGGGCATTGCGTTTGGAATGTTGTGCGGCCTCATTCCGGGGCCCTTGCAGATTCTGGGCTCTCTTGCCTTGTGTGCCTGGCTGCGAGGCAACGTCATTGCGGCTGCCATTGCGACGGCTTACACCAACCCATTGACCATCGTCCCCTTGTATTGGGTGGCCTTTCAGATCGGTGCGTTTCTCTTGCCGGGGAACCACGCCATTGCGCCGTTTGTGGCGCCCGATGGGGGAATGGGCGCCTGGGCGCTGGGCGTGGGTGAGTGGATGGGCGCGCTGGGCTGGCCATTGCTAGTCGGTTTACCGGTTTTGGCCGCTTTACTGGCAGCCAATGCCTACGCGCTGGTGCAAATCTTCTTCCTAACGCCTGTGATCAAGCGTGCACGGCGCATGCAACGTGCAGCGCAAAGTGCAGCCTAATGCAGGGGCTCCAGCATAAAGCGCTGCAGCGCCCAATGCTCTACCGCCGCATTGAGCACGATGGACTCGCCCTCCGCCAAGTGCGCGTCGGACTCCGCTATGTCAATGCAAAGCCGCAGCAACTGCTTGCGCAGCGCAGGCGACTGGATGTCGCCCATCAGTTGCGCCAGTGTTGCATCATCAACAGGGCATGCATCAGCCAGCTGAAGTTGCTGGCTGGACAACAGGTCCTCGCAAAACGCGTCGAGCACGCCATGAAACGCGCCTGGCGCCAAGCCAAGTTGGGCCTCTAAGCCCAGACGATCCAGTAGTGTCAGCTCAGCCCTGTCAATCTCTCCGTCGGCCACGACGGTCAGCGCGATGATGCGGGCGGCAGCCTGCGGGCTATCGGTGGGGTAGTTACGCATAGTTGTGTTCTTTCATGGCAAGGTTGAGTCAAGAGTGCGTGGGCACTAATCAAAAATTTCGCTTAGCCAGGACTTCTGGCGCTTGCGCTGATAACAGGAAGAATCGTAGGGGCGTACCACCCGTCAAACCAGCTGCATTTGCAAAACAAAGGCTTTTGTAAAACCTGTCTTTTCCACGCAGAAACAATGCAGAAGGCTTTCTGGGCTGTGTGGTGCGCGGGGTGGCATATATGGGATGTTCCAAAGCGCTCGACATCCACAATATCGGCGTGACGGAAGCCCCACCCAGTGAAACAGTCGCCAACATAGGGCCGCTGTTGCGCGCTTGGCTATTGAAGGTCACGGGCGTTTTTTAGACCTGCTCCAATTGATTGCTCCCAATTTGAGAGCAACTTGCGCAAATTGGTCGAGGGCTACAACCCTAAATCCGACGCGATCCAACACCAAAAAAAGCAATGGCACCCGAGGGTGCCATTGCTTTTGGTAAATCAGCTTGCCAACGCTGAGGGTTTGTACACGCCCCACCAGCAACCGGCAAACCGCCGCAGGTTTAACGTCCGCCGTCGGCCGCGATTTCCCAGAAGCCATCAGGGCGCACTGACTTGCGGTTCAGCACCGACTGTGGCAGCGTGAGCTTGAGTGCTGCCGCACGGTTTGGATCAACCAACACGGTGGGGTTTTCTTGGCGCAAGATAGGCAGCACATCCGCCTTCTTGCGGAACTTGAGAATCTTCACCGCCTGGGTTCCTGCGAGGCTACCCACCAGTCCAAAATCTGCACCCACGTAAAACACCGCACCGGGCACGGGTACCAGAGCGAACGACACGACGGGCACTTTGTATTCCACCGCGAAGTCGCTCAAATCATGGGTGGGCTCATACTTGCGCATGGCGTAGTAGGTATCCAGGGGCACTGCAAACATTTGTACGCCCTTGCCGCCGTTGTACAGCTCTTTCAATGACGGAATGATGCTCTCTTGCTTGTTCACCAAGCGAGACGTTACGGCGATGCCCATTTGCTCACCGCTGGTACGGGCACCCTCAACGTGGGTGACTCCGTTTTCATCATCGGTATGCACCATGCCAATGCGGGAAATGGCGGGGTAAATCTCTTTCACCATCTTCATGGAGTCCACCATGTCGATGTACAAAGTGGAGCCGGTCATGCCGGGGCCGCCGTCCATCAACGAAGTAGTTCCGGCATCGACCGGATTGGCCACGGCCGTGAACACGGCGGGAATGCGACCCACTTCCAAAATGCGGCGCGCGTATTTGGTGGCAGGCGTTCCAATGGTCAGCACCAAATCCGGTTTGTTCAGGACGATGGCTTCGGCTTCATCCTTGATACGGCGCAGCACGGCCATGCGGTCCCAAAAACCGCCATTCTCGACATCAAAATCAATCTTGACGCGGCGGATTACCAAGTTTTCACCTTGCACAATGCCGTTTTCGCGAAGCGACTTAAGAAAGCCGTCAAACGACTCTTGATAAGGAGCGATGTCCGTCACTTGCAGCACATCAATTTTGTAGGTGCGCGGCGCGTCCATCACCTTGGCAGACAGCATCTCCATTGCACCGCTGGACGCTGAATACGCCAGCAAAACCGATGCCAATAACCTTACGACCGTCTTCATCATTGTTCCTTTGAATACATGCACCCCGGTGGGTAGCGCCAACCCCAATACTTTGACCTGTCACCTGGATGTGTCCCCAAGCGTTCCCACGCCATGACTCCCAACGGAGCGCCAAAATGCGGAAAAACAGGCCAGCCCAACGCCGCCTCGAAAATCATTCGGATTCAGGAATGGGTACAACGCACAACGGCGTGACAAACGTTCAAGATTTGCCGAGCGAAAACGCCGTTAATCCGTGGCAAGCACTCGCAGCCGAATAGCATTTGTATTGAAACATAAACCGCTTTTTCTGGCGGTCGATCTATTGGCTTTACGAACCTACTTAATGGCTTTGCATGCCACCGTTGTAATCAGGCTCAGGCCTTCTGTACAGGAATGGTGGAGCGCTGTTCTTGGATGGTGTTATCGGGGTTGCAAAACACCAGTTGCGGCACAAAACTTTTGTGCGCATCTTCATGCACTTGGGCAAAGGTTGCGATGATGACCAAGTCGCCCTTGGAAGCACGGCGCGCCGCCGAGCCGTTGACCGAAATAATGCGGCTACCGCGCTCAGCACGGATGGCGTAGGTGATGAAGCGCTCGCCATTGTTGATGTTCCAGATGTGCACCTGCTCGTTTTCACCAATGTTGGCCGCGTCCAGCAGGTCTTCGTCGATGGCGCAGGAGCCTTCGTAATGCAGCTCGCAGTGGGTGACGCTGGCACGGTGGATTTTGGATTTAAGCAGGGTTCGGAACATGGCTTTGGTACCTCGGTAGCAGGGGCGTGGCGGCAAGATGTGTACTATCGTAGACCGGCCTCACCAACGGCCCCTAGTTTAGTTCAAACCTGCTTACGTTTACGCCCTCTATTAGCCATGCCAAAGTCATTCGATTTTTCTATTTCCTCCCTGCAGCAGCTTGCCCAAACCGACGTGGAGCGTGCTTTGGCGGAAGACGTCGGTGCGGGCGACCTGACCGCCAGCCTGATTGACCCCAGCCGCATGGCGCGTGCGCGGGTGTTGGCCCGTGAAAGCGCCGTGGTGTGTGGCCGGCCGTGGGTGGATGCCGCCCTGCGCCAGTGTGACCCGGCGGCACACATCACATGGCATGTGCTCGACGGCGAGCGCTGCGCTGCCAACCAAGTGGTGCTGGAAGTAACCGGCAACGCCCAAGCGCTGCTGACGGCCGAACGCACTGCGCTTAACTTTTTGCAGTTGCTCAGCGGTGTAGCCACCAAAACGGCCGCCTATGTGGCCATTGTGGCGGGCACCAAGGCCCATATTGTGGACACCCGCAAGACCATCCCCGGTCTGCGCCTGGCGCAAAAGTACGCGGTGCGCACGGGCGGCGGCACCAACCACCGCGTGGGCCTGTACGACGCGGTGCTCATCAAAGAGAACCACATTGCTGCGGCCGGAGGAATCCCCCAGGTGATGCAGCGCGCCGCGCCCATTGCGGCACAGGCTGATTTTGTCGAGATTGAAGTCGAAACGCTGGACCAGTTGCGCCAAGCCTTAGACGCGGGCGCCACTATGGTCTTGCTCGACAACATGGGCCTGCCCACCCTGCAGGAGGCGGTGCGCATCAACGCCGAGCGTGTTACGCCCGCCATCTTGGAAATTTCGGGTGGCGTGACGCTGGAGGGCCTGCGTGCCTTGGCCGAGACCGGGGTGGACCGCATTTCGATTGGCACCCTGACCAAAGACGTGCAATCCATCGACTACTCCATGCGTTTTGAACCCTTCACGGAAGGTACAGCATGAGCCCCACCGCCCCCACGACCACCATTGCGGTGGACTACGAACAGCCCGAAACCGACGCCACCAGTGGCGCCAAAACCTGCAGCACCCGCCACGCTTGGGCCCGTGTGCCGGTAGAACCCGGCCCAGCCCAGCGTGCTGCGCTGAAAGACCGCATTCGGCACCTGTTGGTTGAAAAAAACGCGGTCATGGTGTCCCACTACTACGTGCACCCCGACTTGCAAGACCTGGCCGAAGAGACCGGTGGCATCGTGTCTGACTCGCTGGAGATGGCCCGCTTTGGTCGCGACCACGCGGCGCAAACCCTGGTGGTGTCGGGCGTTAAGTTCATGGGTGAGACGGCCAAGATCCTCTCCCCCGAAAAGACCGTTCTGATGCCCGACCTGGACGCCACATGCTCGCTGGACCTGGGCTGCCCGATTGACGCCTTCAGCGCGTTTTGCGACGCACACCCAGACCGCACGGTGGTGGTCTATGCCAACACCAGTGCGGCCGTCAAAGCGCGCGCCGACTGGTTGGTAACGTCCAGCTGCGCCCTGGACATCGTGCGCGCCCTCAAAGACGCGGGGCAAAAGATTCTGTGGGCGCCAGACCGGCACCTGGGCGGCTACATCCAGCGCGAAACCGGCGCCGACATGGTGTTTTGGAACGGCGCCTGCATCGTGCACGACGAGTTCAAGGCTTTTGAGTTGGAAGCCCTCAAAAAAGAGCACCCCCTGGCCAAAGTGCTGGTGCACCCTGAATCGCCTGCGGACGTGGTGGCGCTGGCCGATGCCGTGGGCTCCACCAGCGCCATCTTGAAGGCCGCCCGCACCCTGGACGCCCATGAATTCATCGTCGCCACCGACAACGGCATGATGCACAAGCTGCGCACGCTCAACCCCGGCAAGGTCTTCATAGAAGCGCCCACCGCTGGCAATAGCGCCACCTGCAAAAGCTGTGCGCATTGCCCCTGGATGGCGATGAATGGGCTGGCGAACCTGGTGCAGGTGCTAGAGACCGGCGCCAATGCGGTTCATATCGACCCGGCGCTGGGCTTGCTGGCCCGCCGGCCTATTGATCGCATGTTGGCTTTTACTGCAGCCTTGCGCGCCGGGCATAGCGTGTCTGGCTTGGTGCCCAACATCGGAGCCGCCTAGGCGCAAATATTGGTAACTACTCAGCTCCCAATGAGTCAGGCCATCGTCCGCTATGAAATAGTGAGCGACAATGCGTTGTAATGCCAAACCTGCCCGATCTCAGCCAACTTAGTCATGCGCAAAAGGACGAGTTGATCAGGATGCTATGGC
>JBBRNS010000134.1:0-10447 GCA_038230175.1 Burkholderiales bacterium | reverse complement strand
TGAGATGGACGGCAGCCGGATTCCTGGAGGCGGAAAAGTCCTTCAAGAAACTGCGGGGGCATGACCAACTGAAGACCCTGATTGACGGTCTTCGTCCCAAATCCCAGCAACTCAAGAAGGCAGCATAATTCTCATGACCAGCGACTCAAACCTGCAACTGAGTTCGGGACATCGCCGGGCGCTGCCACGGGCTTGGGTCTGCCATAGGGTATTGGTGGGCAGGCGGCCAATCTCGGTGCGCCACCCGGCCAGGCCCAGTTCGCAGTCCACTACAAAGTACAACCGGGCCACTTGTTCCAGGCTGGTGAGTGTGCTGTCGGCCAAGTCCACCAGGTCCAGCGCCGGGAAGGTGTAACCCAAGGCACTCAGTTCTAGGGCAAGGGTGCTGTCAACACCTGCGTGCGCCAGCGCGGCGGATGCCTCGGCCCAGCCAGTTTGGACCGATGCCGGGAGCCAGTCTGCCAAATGGGCGCGCAATGCGCGAGCGCCGCTTTGGTAGCGCCCAATCAGGGTGGGCAGGTCGTCTTGATGGCTGCGCAGGCGCAACATCCAGCGCGAAGCGCGCTGGGCAATGGTGGTGAGCTGGCACAGCAGGTCCAGTTGCATCGTGGCTCCTACCTGGTAGTCCAGGGCTTCAATCTGGTCCCATAGCGATTCCAGGTCAAAAATCTCCCGCGCCAGGGTGAATGCCCGCACGATCTCGGCGGTGGTGGCAACCGCTTCGGTCGCCATAAAATTCACAAAGGTGGCGCCGGTTCGGTTGAGCACCCGGTTGGTGACATAGGTGGAGATGATTTCGCGCTTGAGCGGGTGCGCCTCAATGGCGGCGCCAAAACGTGTGCTCAAAGCCTTTGGGAAGTAGGCGTGCAACGCGCGGCCGAAGAAGGGGTCGTCTGGCAAATTGCTGGCCAGCAGCTCGTCATACACCGCCATCTTGGCGTAAGCCATCAGCATCGCGTTTTCGGGTGCCGTTAAGCCTTGCTGCTGCGCGCGGCGGCGGGCTATTTCGGCGTCGGTAGGCAAAAACTCCAGCGCACGGTTCAGGCGTTCGCTGCCCTCTAACCACTGCATCAGGCGTTGTTGGCCGTCCAATACATACAGGGCTCGGTGCAAGGCGGCATCTATTGCCTCGGTCTGGAAGTAGTTGTCCGTCAAAACCAATTGCGCCACCTCATCGGTCATGGTCGCCAGTAGCTCGTTGCGCTGCTTTTGCGTCAGATCACCGGCTTCTACCACCCTGTCCAGCAAAATTTTGATATTGACCTCATGGTCCGAGCAGTCCACACCGGCCGAGTTGTCGATGGCGTCGGTATAGATCCTGCCACCTTTTTGTGCGAATTCCACACGGCCCAATTGTGTGCAACCCAGGTTGCCACCTTCGGCCAACACCTTGCAGCGCAGTTCCACACCATTGACCCGGTAGGCGTCGCTGGCTTTGTCGCCCACCTGGGCGTGGGTCTCTAAGCTGCCTTTGACATAGGTGCCAATGCCGCCGTTAAACAGCAGGTCGACCGGTGCTTGCAGAATGGCGCGCAGTAGTTCGACCGGGGTCACCGTGCGGGCGTCGATGCCCAGCACTGCGCGGGCCTGCTCACTGAGGGGGATGGATTTGGCGCTGCGCGGGTACACACCGCCGCCCGCAGAGATGAGCTGCTTGTCGTAGTCGTCCCAACTGGAGCGGGGCAGGGCGAACAGGCGCTTGCGCTCGGCAAACGCGCGTGCGCAGTCGGGCGTGGGGTCTATAAAAATATGGCGGTGGTCAAAGGCCAGCACCAGCTGAATGTGTTCGGACAGCAGCATGCCGTTGCCAAACACGTCGCCCGACATGTCGCCAATGCCTGCCACGGTAAACGGCGTGGTCTGGGTGTTGATGCCAAGGCTGCGGAAATGGCGCTTAACCGACTCCCACGCACCGCGCGCGGTAATACCCATCTTCTTGTGGTCGTACCCCACCGATCCGCCCGAGGCAAAAGCATCACCCAGCCAAAAGCCATAGTCCTTGGATATTTGGTTGGCAATGTCAGAGAAGGACGCGGTTCCCTTGTCGGCGGCCACCACCAAATAGGGGTCGTCTTCGTCGTAACGCACCACCAGCGGCGGTGGCACGACGGTACCCTTGACGACGTTGTCGGTTAGGTCCAAAAGGCCGGACAAAAAGAGTTTGTAGCAGGCAATGCCTTCGGCCATCCAGGCCTCGCGGTCGCTGGGTTCTGGGGCCTTCTTCAGAACAAAGCCGCCCTTGGAGCCCACCGGAACAATGACCGTGTTTTTGACCCGTTGCGCTTTGACCAAACCCAGTATTTCGGTACGGAAGTCTTCCAGACGGTCGGACCAGCGCAGCCCGCCGCGCGCGACCTTGCCGCCGCGCAAATGCACGCCTTCGACACGCGGGGCGCACACCCAAATCTCAAACAAAGGTTTGGGCTCGGGCACGCCCGGCACATCCTTGGGGTTGAATTTAAAGCTCAAGTAAGGCTTTATGCGCCCATCTGGCGTGGTCTGCCAGGCATTGGTGCGCAGGGTGGCCAGAATGGTTTGCACAAATTGGTGCAAGATGCGGTCTTCGTCTAGGCTGGCTACTTGCTCAAGCGCAGCGCCAATGTGGTCCAGCAGCGCTTGCTCTGTCTGGGCACGATCTACGGTCAACGCCGTGTCAAACCGCGCCGAAAACAAGGCATACAAGGCCTGTGCCAAGCCACTGTTTTTGTTCAGCGCGGCTTCAATGTAGTGTTGGCTAAAGGCAAACCCCAGCTGTTTGAAGTACCGCTTATAGGCGCGCAGCACGCCGATGCCACGGGCGTCTAGCGTGGTGCTCAGCACCAGTTTGTTCAAGTCATCGTTTTCAACCTCGCCGGCCCAGGCTTGTGTGAATAGGTCTTCAAACCGGGTTTTGACGCTGGCTAGGTCTGTTGTCGCTGGCACTTGCAGCCCCAGGTCGTGAATCCACAGCGCCGAGCTGCTCGTACCAATGCGGTAGGGGTGTTCGTCCAGCACCCGCGCGCCCATGTGCTCCAGTACCGGCAACGACTCCGACAACACCATTTTGGCGGTGTTGTAAATCTTAAAACGCAGAAAACCCGGCTCGGCCTCTAACGGCCGGTAGAGCCGCACAACCAAGGGCGTGGTCTCCGACAGGCTGGCTAGCACGCTCGCGTCCTCGGCCGCCACGGCGGGCGCATAGTCCTCGCGGTAGGCGGTGGAAAACGCATTGGCAAACTGGTGCGCCAGCGCCAGGCCAGGGCCTTCACCATGGGTGCGCAACAGCTCGGCGGTGCAGTCGTCTTCCCAGCGCTGGGCCAGTCGGGCGATGCGCCCCTCTAGCGCGTGCAGGTCCACCGCCTGTGGTGCACCCCCCTTGGCAATCACCAGGTAGTGGATGCGCGCCAGCGGGCTGTCGGTGAGCATGGGGGTGAACTCGATGAACTGTCCCTGCAGTGCATCCATCAGCGCGTGGCCCACCCTGGTGCGCAGTTCGGTGTTGAAGTGCTCCCGGGGAACAAACACCAGCGCCGAGGTAAAGCGCCCGTAAGGGTCTTGGCGCATGAAGACGCGGGTGCGCTGGCGCTCTTGCAGCCGCAAGATGCCAATGGCGTGTTCGGTGAGCGTGGCGGTGTCGATCTGGAACAACTCGTCACGCGGGTAGGCGCCTAAGATGGCTTGCAAGGACTTGGCGGTGTGGCTGTCTGGCAGCCCACCCGCTATGTCCATCACATGTTTCACCCGGCGGCGGACCTCCGGAATGTCTTCTACCCGGGCGGAGTAGGCGGTGGAGGTGTACAAGCCCAAAAAGCGTGCCTCGCCCACCAACTTGCCAGCTGCGTCAAACCGCTTCACCGCTAGGTAATCCAACCAGGCCGGGCGGTGCACGGTAGAGCGGGTCATGGCCTTGGTTACCAGCACCAGCTGGTCTTTGTCCAGCAGTTCTAGCGCGTTGGGCGGCAACACACTGTTGCTGGTTTTGGCTGCACCGCGCAGCAGGCCCAGGCCAGAGCCTTCAATAGCCTTTAGGTGTACGGTGTCGCCGCTGCGCACCAGGTCGTAGTCGCGGGCGCCCAAAAAAGTGAAGTTGCGGTCTTCGAGCCAATTCAAAAAAGCCACGCCTTCTTGTTGGCGTTCGGGTGGAAAGGGTGAGTCGGCCGCCGCCGCGCCCACCGCGTGCAAGCGCTCCACCATCGGGCGCCAGTCTTGCACCGCAGCACGCACATCACCCAGCACCTGGGTTAGATCGGCTGCCAGTGCTTCGCGGTGGTCCGCGCTGAGAATGCGGTCGCACTCCACCAATATGAGCGACTCCATGGCGTCGGTGCTGCCGCTGTGCGCCATGGCAGCCGTGATGAAAGACCCATCCCTGTCACGTTGCACACCCATCAGCGGGTGAACAATCCAGTGTGCCGTGCGCCCGCTTCGGTTGACCGCCATCGTGACCGAGTCCACCAAAAACGGCATATCGTCGTGCACGATTTGGATAGCGGTGTGTTCGCTGACAAAGCCGTCTTCGGCCAGCGTGGGGTTAAACACCCGCACCTTGGCGCCGAGCTTGGGGCGATCTGCCGCCAGCAAACGCCAGTGCGCTTTGGCAATCGCAAACAGGGTGGCAGGGCCACGGGCCAGCAGCTCGTCGGGGTCGGTGTTGGTGAAATACGCCGCCGCAAATTCGACCATGGTGTTGCCTGCTGGTCCGCCATGTTCCCGTGCGTAGGCCAACAATTCGGAGAGCGGGGAAGTGGTCATGGTGGGCAGCCTTGCAGGGTGTGTAGGGTGCGACAAATTCTAGGCCTGATGGGCCGCATTGGGGAATTAGCCTTACCTTGCGCACTGTGGGTAGGGTCTTGCGGGCTTGCGCGAGAATGGAGGGCTGCGCTTCGCTTGATCAACCACCGCACCCAACACTTCACCCATTGCCATGCCCATTCAATTTGCAGACCGCCTGAACAACGTCGAAACCTCTGCCATCCGCGAGCTTTTCAAACTGCTGGGCAAGCCCGGCATCATCAGCTTCGCTGGCGGCTTCCCCGACCCCGCCATGTTTGATGTGGAGGGCATCCGCGAAGCGGTCAACACGGCGCTCACCCAAGAGGCCGGTGCCACCCTGCAATACGGCGCCACCGAGGGCTACAACCCCTTGCGCGAGCAGTTAGCCGCTTTCATGGCCGCCAAGGGCTGCACCGATGTGGCGCCGGACAACCTTATCGTTACCACTGGCAGCCAGCAGGGGCTAGACCTGATTGGTAAAACACTCATCAGCCCCGGAGACAAGGTCATTGTTGAAGGCCCCACTTTTTTGGCCACGATTCAGTGCTTTCGGCTCTACGGTGCCCAGCTCATCAGCGCCCCGATAGACGCGCACGGCGTGCAAACCGAAGCGCTGGAGGCCTTGATTGCCGAGCACAAGCCCAAATTTATTTACCTGATCCCCACCTTCGGCAACCCCAGCGGTGCATTGCTCAACCTAGAGCGCCGCAAGAAAGTGCTGGAACTGGCGGTGCGGTACCAAACCCTGGTAGTGGAGGACGACCCCTATGGCGACCTGTATTTCAACACCGCACCGCCACCGTCGCTCTTGGCCCTGAGCGCCACCGTGCCCGGCAGCCGCGAATGGTTGGTGCACTGCGGCTCGCTCAGTAAAGTGCTGAGTCCCGGCCTACGCGTGGGCTGGATGATTGCCCCGCCCGAGCTGCTGGCCAAAGCCACCATGTGCAAACAATTTAGCGACGCCCACACCAGCACCTTTGCGCAAGCCACGGCGGCCCAGTACCTCAAAGCCGGGCGAATGCCAGCCACACTGGCCCATGTGCGCAGTGTGTATGCCGAACGCGCACTAGCCATGGGCAACGCGCTGCGTGCCAGCTTGGGTGATGCGATCGATTTTGTGCAGCCCCAAGGCGGCCTGTTTGTGTGGGCCCGTTTAACTGGCGCTGGCGGCAAAGTGAAAGATGGCGCCGAGCTGGCCAAACGCGCCATTAACCAGGGCGTGGCCTTTGTGCCAGGCGCGCCGTTTTATGCCAACAACCCGGATGCGTCTACCTTGCGGCTGAGTTTTGCCACGGCGGATGTAGCCAAGATCGAAGAGGGCGTGGGGCGCTTGAAAAAGGCGATGGGCTAAAAAAGTGGTCAAATCGACCTCTAGCCCTCGCCAAACGTGCGCAAGCAGCTACTAAATCGATAGCGTCTAAGGTCTGAAGTGCACCGGCCATTGAGTCCCGGCCATGCTGGAATGGCGCTCAGCAAACACAACAAAAACCCCTACGCACCCACCGGCGTAACCAAGGGCATGCACAGCGTAAATTGTGTTCCAGCGCCTTGGGTCGAGGTCACACTCAACTCCCCAGCCAATACATTCGTCGCCAACCGGTAACTCACTGCCAGGCCGAGTCCGGAGCCGCCTTTTCCCAGCTTGGTGGTAAAGAATGGCTCAAATATGCGTGCCAGCGTAGCCGCGTCGATGCCCACGCCGTCATCGGTGATGTGTACCGTCAGTTTGCCGCTTTTGACCGATGCATCGATGCGCACGGTCCCCGTATCTCGGCCATCAAAGCCATGAAAAACCGCGTTTTGCAAGAGGTTGAGAATGATTTGCCCTAAAGGGCCAGGGACACTGTTGCACCGAATATCGGGCGGCACGTCGTTGCTAATGGTGATTCCATTTTTTTTGATACTGGGTCGCAGGGCTTTGCATAAGTCATCAACCAGAGTGTGCAAGTCAAAAACCTCAGTGCGCTCAGACGCCTGCGCCACTGCGACTTGTTTGAAGCTGATGACCAAAGAGGCCGCTCGTCCTAACGATTTTTCAATGAGCTCGCCCATACCAACAAAGTCATCTAAGGCAGCCGTTAGGTAGGACCTCTGGATAGAACCACTGGCCATGGCACTCTTAACCTCTGAGGCCCGTTGGTGGAGGGTTGTCGATACGGTTAAAGCGTTGCCTAGGGGCGTGTTGAGCTCGTGGGAAATGCCTGCCACCATCGATGCAAGTGCGGCCAATTTTTCGGACTCAATCAGCTGGTTCTGTGCATGCTTGAGCTTCTCGAAACTGTCTGACAACTCTTGGGTCCGGCGGGCCACGCGCGCTTCTAGCTCGGTGTTTGCGCTTGTCAATTGGTCGCTGAGCGTTCGCAGTTCACCCAGTTGGCGGCGAAATGTGGCTGCACTCGCACCACTAAGAACAGCGGCAGCCAAGCTAAATAGCACATTGGCAAAGGTCAGCGTAATCAGCGGTGGCGTGCCTCGAAAACTGTGACCCGTTGCATGGAGCCCATACATCGCCATGGCAGCGATACCCGACGCAACAGCCATGCGGTAGGCGGTGCGACGGCCCATGAGCCAGCCTCCGAGCGTGATGGCAATGGGGTTAACAATCCAAGAGCCACTGCTAAGCCCACCAGCCAGTGTGCTGTGTATAAACGACCCAAACAACATGCCCCAGCAGCCAATATTGGCGGCAAGCCGGAGTTGCCCCGATTGGCATGCAAGCAAAACGCCCACGCCGAGCGCGAATGCCAATGGCCCACCCGGTTGCCAATCTTTCGCCTCGGTTAACCAGTCGGCCGACATTGCGGCGGTGCCCATCACCAGGTAAATCGCCCCTAGAAATTGCAGCAAACCACGCGTTAGCGGGTCTGCGCGCATCACGTCTTGGTCAATCAAAAGCGAGTTGAAAGTTTTAAGCACGTAAGAATCAAGTCGGGGTGTGGGGTTGGCAGGTGATCGTAGCGAGCTTTACAGACACTGGCAATGCAAGCACCCCCTTCTATTTGTGACGCAGTGCTCAGTCGTAGGGTAGGGTAAAGATCAGATCCACCGCGCTTTGCTCGCCAGCCTGTGCGCGTATGGCAAAGCGGCGTGACAGGTCGTAAAAGATGGACAGAGTGCCCATGGTACTGGCCACACCGCGTTCATAAGCCAGGTAAAAATCCCGCGACACCCGCTTGCCCAGCACCACGGTGGCACTGGTGGTGCCGTCTGGATTGGTGGCGCCATCGCCGCGTACCGATACCTCGTCAATGCCCAGCGCGTCCATCAGCTGGCTAGACAGGCCGTTGCCTTTGCCACCCAGCAGGGCCATAGCAGCTTGCTGCAACACAGCAGTTTCGGCACCGCCACTGGCGCCTGAGCGGCCCAGCACCAGCCAGGCCAGTTTTTCAGAATCGGGCAGATCGGGGTCGGAATACAGGCGCACCACCGGGACCTGCACCGTGCCCACAATTTGCACGCCTACGCGCTGCTGCAAGTTGGGGCGAATGGCCAAGATGTCGAGGGACGGGTTGTCGTACGGGCCTTCAAAACGCATAACGCCTTGCTCAATGTTGAGGTTTTGGCCATAGGCCCTGTAGGTGCCACCCACGGTGCTCAGCGTGCCAGTCAAGCGCAGTGGCGCCTTGGCGCCCACCCGGCGCAGCACCAGTTCACCGGCAAGGCGGGTGTTGATGCCGCGGCCCTGCACGACAAAGTTGGGGCCGGGGTCTAGGGTGATGTTCAGGTCGGTGACCACCGCTTTTCCGGGCCTTGGCGGTGCGGCGTTTGGGGCGGCTTGCGCTGCCCTAGGTGGGCGCACCACCACGTCGTCGCCCAGTTGCGGCGCGGATTGCTCGGACAGCTGGAACAGCGCCCCGTCGGCCATGAGCTTGCCGCGCAACACCAAGACCGCGTTGTCCAGGTCGGCCGACAGCTTGCCCGAGACCACCAGCTTGCGGTCGGCACGCTCACTCACCCGCAGGGCTTGGGCTGTGGCTTGAAGCTGCATGCGCAGGCGTGACAGGGTGGCGGTGCCGGGGTCTGCATCCTGGCCGGGTAGCCACCACAGGGCACCGGTGATTCCCAACAGGCCGCCGTTGGCAGCGCCTGCCCCCCGGACCGAAAACTCGTCAATTTCTAAACGCTGCCCGGCCAAACGGGCGCGCAAGCGGCCTTGGCTAAAGTCAATGCCGTCCACCACCGAGCGCACGCTGAGGTCTTGCGCGGCCAGGGTGCCGCTCCACTGTGGCGCGGCGCGGCTGCCGCTCAGCGATGCGTCCGCATCTAGCGTGCCGCGCAGGCGCCAGCCCGGTGGTGCCAAGACGGACCATACGCCCAAGGGCGGCATTTGCACTTTGGCACGGCCTTGCAGCGGGGCGTCGTCGGGCCAGGTCCAGGCGTCGCCCTTGCGTTGCAAGCGGGTGCCAAAGTCGGCCTGCAGCGTGCCAGCACGCGCGCTATCCCACTGCGCGCTTGCGCTGATGCGGTCACCCTCGGCGGCAATGGCGATGCGGGCCTCACGCACGCCAGCTTGCACCCGGGGCGCTGCAGCCACATCGGTCTGAATCTGCAAGTCGCCGCTGCTGCGTGCAAGGGATGCCTGCACACGCAATGTGTCGCCACCGCTTGCGTCCCACTGGCCGGTCAAGCGCATGTCGCCGTGCAGGCCCAAGTTGGCCATTTGCGATCGGCCCAGCCAGTCCAGCCAGGCCAGGGGCAGGTCGTTAATGCGGCCCTGTGTGCGCCATTGGGTGCGGTCCTTGCCGGCGTCGCTGCTGTGTGACCACTGCGCGGCCTGCCATTGGATGCCCATCGTGCCCGCCACCGGGCCGGTGAGTTGCAGTGTGCCGGGGGCCACTTCCAGCGCGCTGGTGCCGGTGCGCTGCGACCAGTCCAGCGTCACCGGCTTGGTCAACTGCATGGCCCATGTCCCAGGGCGCTGGGGATCTTGTGCCTGCAATTGCAGGGACTGCATCCGGCCTTGCCAGCGCCCGTCGGCCACGCGCCCGCCCGTTGCCTGGGCTTGTAGCGCGAGGGTCTTGTCGCCTAAAAAGACGGTGGCGTCGGTGTTCAGCTGCAGGGCGGGCAGGGTGCCACTAAGGGTGGCAATGGCGTTGCTCAGCCGCCAGGATGGCTGTGTGCTGGTGCTGGTGGGCTGCGGGGCCAATTTGGGCACCCGCAGCGTGGCCTGCACCCGCAGGGTTTGGCCCTGGCTTTTCCAGCCGCCGTGCCATGTGCCGTCGAACACACCGTTGCCCGCCACACTGGGCGCCGCGCCGCCCATGCCGGGCAGCCGGCTCACCCAGCGTGTGGCCTGCGCCGCATCGGCCACGCGCAGGCTCCAGGCGCCTTGGCCATTGTCGCTGGACATGGCGCCGTCCACGCTGGCTTGTGCACCGGGTAGCGCCAATGCCAGCGTGCCCTGGGTTGCGAAGGTTTGGATGTTGATGCTGGCTTTGCCCTGGGCGCTGGCGTCGTCGGTTTGCAAGGCCAGACTCTCCAGTGTGACGGTGGGGTCGTCCCACAGGCCTTTGGCGTGCAGCGATTGCAGCCGTAAGCCGACACTGGCGGCAATGGTCGCTGCCTTTTTGGTGCCAGGGTTGGCGGTGCCTTGTGTGGGGTTGAGCTGAAGGTCAAAGGCAATGCCCTTGGGGGTCTGATGCGCGCTCAGTTGGCCGTCCAAAACCGCTTGGCCCAGTCGGGAGTCGATTGCCTC
>JBBRNS010000133.1:0-10526 GCA_038230175.1 Burkholderiales bacterium | reverse complement strand
CCCGCTGCGCCAGCCATGTGCTCAGCTGGGCCTGAACAGCTGCATTGGGTCGTCCGGCCATCCAGACCACGACCCCCGCGTATCGGCTGGGGGAGACGGCGGCGGGGAGCTTGTTTACCTCCGCGTATTCCACGCCATAGCCCAGGTAGTTGAGCGGCATGGTCAAAAAACGCACGCCAGCGGATTCGCGCAATTCGTACGGATCGGTCTGGGGGCTTTGCACCACCAAAATCCGGCGTGGCATGGGTTCTACCAAGCCCACGCCAACGGTCGCCAGGTCACCCGTCGCCACCCAGGGTGTGAAGCCCATGGCGGCAATGCTGTTCGCGGTGCTGCGGGCCAGTGCTCGGTCGCCCACGGGGGCGTAGTCGATCACGATGACGGGCAAGTGGTATTCGTTGCGAATGCGGTTGAGTTGTCCTAGCAACCATTCCCGGTCCGCTGGTGGGACTGGTGCGTATTGGTCTTTGCCTGCGTTGTAGCCCTGCAAGAGGGATTCGGCGGCCACCCATGCCACGTGTTGGTGGATGCTCGGCAAGATCTCAAAGCCACGGTTAAACATCAACTGGGCCTGCGGATAGCGCTGCTTGACCAAATTGACCAGTGCCACCATGCCCGCTTCTTGCTGTGCACGCGCTTCAGGTGTTTTGGCAAATAGTTGGTAGGAGTCCAGTGTGTCGAAAAAGAAGGTGCGGTAGCCCGCATTCCACAAAGGCGCGACCACACGGTCGGCAAAAAACGTGGGCCATGCAGGATTGGCTTGGTCGATGAGCAAACTGCCCCAGTCCTTGTTCGTTCCCTTGATCCAGGATTTGGGGATGTCAGCCACATAGGCGCGGTTGGGGTGCACCTCGCCCACCGACACATAGGCTGCCAGTTGGGTGTGGGGCAGCTTGACTGCTGTGGGATTTTTGACGTGGTCGGGGTCGACCACCACCAAGTCAAAGGCCTGCAACTCGTCCCAGGGCGGATTGTCGCCATAGTGAAATGCCACCGCCGGTGGTGCGGTTTGGGTGGGCGTGGCAGCCCATGCGCCGCTCAGTAGGGCAAAACCAAGGCAAAAAAGAAGGTGTTTTTTCACGATGTGGCCTTGTAATGTAGGGAGCTATGGGGCGGGTCAAACTGCTAGAGGCGGTGGGTGCGGTCGCCCTTGGCAAAACCCATGGCATCCCAGTAGGGGCCTTTGCCGAGGCCAATGACCTTGAATAGCTCACCCATCTCGTGCTCCAAAATCAGCTTTTGGGCTGCCGCCCGGTCTGGCAAAGGTGCATTTTGCATCGCGTCGACCAGACCGCAATTGATTAAAAAATGCGCTTGGCTGGTGTAGCCCAATACTTCCAACCCTGCTTCTTGGGCCGCCACCGCGATACCGGTGAAGTTGACATGGGCGGTGATGTCTTTGTCGCCAATGTCTTGGAGCGGATCACCATCTGCTTGGTGGGCCCGGTGGCACATGACGGTGCCCATGTGGCGCTGTGGGTGGTAGTACTCGGCTTCTGGAAAACCATAGTCCAGCAAAAATGCAGCGCCCACCTGCAGCCTGTCGGCCAGGGTGCGGATAAAGGCTTCGCCTTGGGCGTGAATCTCGCTTACATAGTCGTGCGGCCCCTCGATGTCGGTGGGCGGGCGTAGGTTCGTGGCCCGGTCTTGCCACACCAGTGCGTCGTCGACACAAGTAAGGCCGCGCTCATGCCATTCACCATTGACCCGTGCCAGTAATTGAACCGGCATGGCGTCGAGCACCTCATTGCCCACCACCACACCGCAGATCGTCTCGGGCAGCGCGTCGACCCACTGAACCGTGTCGCCATAGCCGGCCAACGTGGCTTGCTGGCGCGCCCTTAGGGGTTGCGACAGGTCCACAATGGTGTAACGTGACACCGCCACGCCCATGAACTTCAACGTGTCCAGAATGTGCAGCGCCAATGCGCCCGTACCTGCGCCAAACTCCCACACTTCATCGGTTCCCGTCACTTGCAAGGCTTGCGCAATTTGTCTCGCCAAGGCCTGACCAAACAACGGCGTCATCTCTGGCGCTGTAACAAAGTCGCTTCCGGCGCCGTGGGTGGCGCCGTCGGCCGTACGCAAGCCTTGCGGAAACGCGCCAAAAACGGTGCCTCCACGGGCGTAATAGCCTAGGCCCGGCGCGTAGAGGGCCAACGCCATAAATGCATCAAAACTCAACCAGCCGCCGTTTTCCAGCACGCGCTGGCACACCAAGCGTTGCAGCGCATTGCCCTTGGATTCGGCAGAGGTAGGGGGGGTCGTTAAAATCGGCTCTGTAGTCATGTCTGGCTGAATTGTCCCCCAATGTTCTCTTCTTTATCTACCCTCGCTCGTGCGCCCACCGTTTTGGTGACAGGCGCAAGCGTTCGCTTGGGCGAACAGATCTGCCGGATATTTGCTGCCAAAGGGTGGGTGGTTTGGTGCCACTACCAGCATTCTGCAGTCGCCGCCAATGCACTGTGTGACGACTTGCGGCGCAATGGTGGTGTGGCCTACGCGGTCCAAGCCGATTTGGCGGACGCTGGCGCCTGCGAACGGCTCATGGCGCATGTTGTGGGTACCACCGGGCCGCTAACCTGTTTGGTGAACAACGCGTCCAGCTTTGAGCCCGACAGTGCGCAAGAGTTTGGCGTGCAAGCCGCGCGCCACCAGCTTGAAGTGAACCTGCTGGCACCGATGCAGTTGTCGAGTCTGATGGCAAAAACTATTCCTGCAGGAGGCTCTGCTGGCCAGCACAGCATCATTCACATTCTGGATCAGAAGGTGTTTAACCTCAATCCGGATTACTTTAGTTACACACTCTCGAAGTTGGCCTTGGAACGGTCTGTGGCCTTGCAGGCACAGGCCTTGGCGCCCAGGCTTCGGGTTTGCGGGGTAGCGCCTGGCCTCATGTATTTAAGTGGCCCGCAAAGCCAAGAAAATTTTGATGCAGCGGGAACCGTCAATTTAATGCGGCAGCCCACAGACCCGGCCCAAGTGGCCGCAAGCTGCTTATTTTTAGCCGAGAACCCCTGTATCACCGGCATCACATTGACGGTAGACAACGGCCAACATTTGGTGCCGTTGCCACGCGACGTCATGTTTGTCGTTGACGATTTATTGAAAGAGCGCCATGGCCACTGATCCTATTGAACAGCTCGTGCTGAACTGCCGGCGTTTGTTTTTACGCGACCATATTGTGGACGTGCGTATTGGCGCCCATGATTTTGAAAAGGGTAGCGCACAGCGGGTTGTGTTCAACGTGGAGTTGTTTGTCCCCTACGCCCGCTCCACGCCCTCCCGCGACCAATTGAACGAAGTGGTCGATTACGACTTTGTGCGCGAGGTCATTGCCCGGCGAATCAAGGACGGTCACGTCGAGTTGCAAGAAACCCTGTGCGACGAATTGGTGGCTGAGATTTTGCGCCATCCGGGCGTGCGGGCGGTGCGCCTGTCGACCTGCAAGCCGGACGTTTACCCAGACTGTGCCGGTGTCGGCGTGGAAGTATTTCGTATCAAAGAGGATCTGACGTGACCTTCACCACAGGGAACCAAACCCTCACCCTCATCGGCCTGCGCTTTGATGCCAACCTCGGCATTTTGGAGCACGAAAAAACCGCGCCCCAACCGATTCAGGTGGACGCTGAGCTCTGCCTAGGCCCACAGCCACTGCTGCCCCACGACGACGATATCAGCCATGTACTGGACTACCGCAAGGTGCGCCAAATCATCATCAACGAGTGCACCGCAGAGCATGTCAATCTGTTGGAAAGCCTGATCGGCAAGTTGGCCCACCGCCTGATGCAGTTACCCGGCGTGCTGGGTGTGCGGGTCAAAATTGCGAAGTTGGCAATATTTGACGATTGTGAGGTAGCAATACGGGTAGAAACCGGCCGGTGGTTGCCGTAGCATTTAGCGGTACTTGGCCAGTATTTTATTAAGGACCCCGGTGGATTTGACGCTATTGAAAGCCTTTGCGACAGTCTCGGCGTCGAAACGCGTGCTCTTGACCACACCACAGAAAAACTCGGTCGGCTCAACAACCAATGTCCAGTCACCAAAGCGGTCCTTGCCATGTTCACGCTTGAACCAAGCAGCAACCCGCGAATTGACGATGGCGTACCGCGTGCGTCCCAATTCAAGCTTTCGTAACACTTTCGCCTGATCGGGCGCGTCATCACGCACCAGGGAAGCATCGTCAAACCATTGATCAAAGTTTGTGTATGTAAAGCCCAGCACTGTTCCGATCATTGTGCCCTTCGCAAGCTGTTTCAGATCCGTAACCTTGGCGCTTGCCTTGGTGCCTATCAGCACGTCCGAGGCGTCAAACAAAGGCACTGTAAAGACATAGTCCAGCGCCCGTCGTGTCCACGCTGGATTGAAATAGCAACGTACGTCAATCGCGCCCGCCCGCACGGCAGCTTCTATGCGTTTTCGCGGCAAAACCACGTAAGTCACAGGGCGTTGCAGCAGAGCACCAACCGCCTGGGACAGGTCATACACGATGCCGTCGACCAATTGGTCGTTCTGCACGTCACCGTAAGGCATCCCCCAACTGCCCGATGCCGAAAAACGCAAAGGGGGCTCCTGCGCCGCCGCAGCTAAGCACAGCGACAGGGCCGCCAGTTGAAAAACCAACAAGGTACGAGGTGTGATAACGCTGCCCCAGATGTATGAGCGAGGAGGATAGTGCATTTCAGGCTTGGCGATGCAGGCGCATAGGCACCGAATCGAGGTACAAAGGCAGTTTTTTGGCAGATCAACTGGCAGAAACCTAAAATAGGGCGATGAACGCAATCAACGAAACCGCAGAATGGCAAGACGACGAGTCCGGCGTCGCTACCAAACCCCTCAAAATCGAGCGCGAGACCCACAAGCTGGAAAAGCGCCTGTGCCGCCAGGTAGGCCAAGCCATCGTGGACTTCAACATGATCGAAGAAGGCGACCGGGTGATGGTGTGTATGTCCGGTGGCAAAGACAGCTACGGCATGCTCGACATCTTGCTCAAAATGCAGCAGCGTGCGCCGGTCAAATTTGAGCTGGTAGCAGTCAATCTGGACCAAAAACAGCCGGGCTTCCCAGCACACATCCTTCCCGAATACCTGAAAAGCATGGGTGTGGCGTTCCACATCGAAACGCAAGATACCTACTCCATCGTCAAGCGCAATATCCCCGAAGGCAAGACCATGTGCAGCCTGTGCAGCCGCCTGCGCCGGGGTATTCTGTACAAGGTGGCCCGCGAGCTCAAGTGCAATAAGCTCGCCCTGGGTCACCACCGTGACGACATGCTGCAAACCTTCTTCTTGAACATGTTCTTTGCAGGCAAGCTCAAGGGCATGCCGCCCAAACTCACCAGCGACAACGGCGAATTCATCGTCATTCGCCCCTTGGCCTATGTGGCCGAGAAAGACCTGGTTCGCTGGGCCGAACACCGTCAGTTTCCTATCATCCCTTGTAGCCTGTGCGGTAGCCAAGAAAACCTGCAGCGGGTGCAGGCCAGCAAAATGCTCAAAGAGTGGGAAAAGCAGTACCCTGGCCGCGCCGAGACTATGTTTACTGCTTTGCAAAACGTGGTGCCTAGCCATTTGATGGATGCCAAACTGCACGACTTCAAGAACCTTAAGACCACCGGTGTTCCCGACGAAAACGGCGACAAAGCCTTCGACGAAGAGGAATTGCCCCCGGTGCAGCGCCCGGCGCTGCCCGGCATACAAGTGGTGCAAGTGGGATAAAGCTGTACCAGCAATCGGGTTCAAATAATGTCCGCTTACCCCTATCCCGAAGCTGCGCAGTGCGGGGCAGCCGGTTCCGTCGACTTGGCAAGCGCAGCGCCTCTGAGGCGGACCGGCTGGCCCGCACTGCGTGGCGTAGCAATCACCACGCAAAGCGGCATAGCAAGCGGCATAGCAAGTGCCATTGCCGCCATCGGCGTATCGCTGCTGCTGACCGCATGCGGCATGCCCCGAATGATCGACAGCCAGGTTCAAAGTTTTGTAGGCACCGCAGGCGCAGCGGCCACTGCCAGTTACCGCTTTGAGCGACTGCCATCCCAACAACTACGACCCCAAGGTCAGGTGGAAGCCCTTGCACAACTGGCCTTGCAAGAGGTGGGATTGCACCTTGCCACGCAGGCCAATGGACCACCGCGCTACAGCGTGCAGGTCACCGCGCAGGTCATGTCGTTTCAGCCCCCGCCGCGCCGAATGACGGGGGGCGTTACTCCGTTTGTGAACGCTGACGGCACGCCGGTGTATTCGCCGCTGGCGTTTTTGTCGGAGCCGCCGTGGTACCTCCACACCGCCCATTTCGTGCTGCGAGACTTGTCCAGCGGCCAGATTGCTTACGAGACCACCGGTCGTTTCGAAGGCCCCTGGTCCGACAGCCTGACGCTATGGCCGGTGGTGATGCGCGCCGCCTTGCAAGGCTACCCCAACCCACCCCAAGGTGTCCGCACCGTCATCATTGAACTGCCCGCAGGGACAGCCCCAAGCCCATGAGTGACAGCACCCGCATAACCGCTGTTCGCCATGGCGAGACTGCCTGGAACGTGGACACCCGCATCCAGGGCCAGTTGGACATTGGACTCAACGACCGGGGTTTGTGGCAGGCCGAACGGGTTGGCGCTGCCCTGGCCGACGAGCACATCGACCAGATTTACAGCAGCGATTTGAGCCGCGCGCACCAGACCGCACAGGCTATTGCGCGCCACAGCCGCAACCCGCTGGCCCGCGAAGTGCACCTGCACCCGGGGCTGCGCGAGCGCGGCTTTGGTACCTTTGAAGGCAAGACATGGGCCGACATTGAGACCCATTGGCCCGAAGAATCCCAACGCTGGCGCCAGCGCGACCCGCACTTTGCGCCGCCGGGCGGCGAGACGCCGCTGCAGTTGCATGCACGGGTCAGCGAGACTCTGAACGCGATTGCGAGCAGGCACCTAGGCCAGCACATCGTGCTGGTGGCCCACGGTGGGGTGATGGATATTTTGTACCGTTTGGCTACCGCACAGCCCCTGCACGCCGCCCGCACCTGGGAGCTGGGCAATGCGGCCATCAACCGATTGCTCTGGACGGACGAGTCGGTGACCTTGGTTGGCTGGGGCGATGACCGCCACCTGGACGACGACACGCTGGACGAGTCGACCGCGTAAGGCGTCTAAAAAGCTTGGGGTGTTTTCGCGGCGTCCTCACGGCGTTTATGTTCTATAACGCAGGCTGATGATTTGGACATGCCCGGTTTTTGGCAGGCCTGGTGCAGGCACCAGCTGCGTTTGTAAAACGGCTCGTTGGCGCACGGTGCGGCATTTTTGGTGGTGGTTGCGGTATTCACGCTGCGACTGGGCACTGCGATGGATACTGGTTCTAATGGTTTTGGTGGTTCGGGTGGTTTGGGCGTTTGAAAAGCACCTCGGCCCACCAGCGCTAAGGCGCCCAACACTGCGGCAGCACCGGCTAGCACCAGCCGCCATCGCTGGCGCTTTGACGCTGGCACAGGCGTCACCGCCGCAGTGGTTTCAAAGGGTGGTGCGGCGCTGCTTGATGCAAGTATTGGTTGGGTCTTGTCGCTTGCCATTGGTGTTGCGACAGTTGTTGCGCCACTGTCGGGTGCGGCCCCAACACCTAAGGTGACGCCCGGCCCCAGCGATTGGCGCCAATTGAACTGCGTCGCATCCGAGGGCGGGGCCAATTCCATCGCCTGCAAGAACGCGTCCACACATTGGGGCCTGTCGCCGGGTCGCAGCGCCATGGTGCGATCTATAGCTTGGCAGAACCGTTCGCCATAGCCCGTGCCAAAGTGCGTCTGGCTGGTTTTGGCGATTTGCCCCAAGGGCGGCAGTCGGTCGTCTACCAATCGAAACGTGGCCGGTTGCGGCGCAGTGTTGCAAATGCAGGCGTGCACCACCGCAGCGAGGGCGTACAGGTCGGTCCAAGGCCCTTCTTTCATGTGCTGGGCGTCGGCGTACTGCTCAATCGGCGCGTAGTTCACCTTCAGGACCGCCGTGTGCTTGTGGCTGTGTTCGGTAATGGCGCGCCGGGCTGAGCCCAAATCGAGCAGTACCGGCGGGCCGACGTCTTGCAAGAAGATGTTGTCCGGCGACACGTCGCGGTGCAGGGTGTTGCCCGCATGGAGCACCTTCAGCGCTTGCGCCACTGACCACAGCACTTTGCGCAGCCATTCCTCGGGCGGTGGGCCGCTCATCTGGCTGCGGGCTTGTTTGAGGGTCATGCCTTGGTACAGCGGCATGGCCATGTAGGCGGTGCTGTTGGCCTCCCAAAACCGGTAGACTTTTACCAAACTGGGGTGGTCAAAGCGGGCCAGTAAGCGCGCTTCGTCAATGAAGGAGGCAAGTCCGCTTTCAAACGGCAACTGGTCGGCGCCCGAGCGGGCTGACAGTTGCTGGTCGGGCCTGCGCCCCACCAGCGAGGCGGGCATGTATTCTTTAATAGCCACCGGGCGGTGCAGGGAATGGTCGTAGCCCCGGTACACCATGCCAAAGCCACCTACACCCAAGAGACCAAGAATCTCAAATTCGCCCAGTCGGGTTCCGACGGGCAAGGTATCCATGTGAACGGGCGGTGGCGGTGAGAGCATGCCCCATGCTAACGAGATTCTCGTCAGGCAAAGGCCGTATGTAACGCGTGCTTATGGCCTTACTTCAACGTGGGCGGTCACCGTCGCCCAGGGGTTGTTGGCGGTATCGGTGCACTTTACGACAAGGTCATAAAACCGAATTGTGTTG
Source organism: Burkholderiales bacterium (assembly GCA_038230175.1). Taxonomy (GTDB): domain Bacteria; phylum Pseudomonadota; class Gammaproteobacteria; order Burkholderiales; family Burkholderiaceae_C; genus Allorhodoferax. Next base: position 1,804 of record JBBRNS010000133.1, on the reverse strand, counting down.
TCGGTCACGTAGGTGTGGCGGTTGGATGCTGTACTGGAGGATCCATCGCCGTATATCCAAGTCGCGCTGAGCTGGCCATTGCCGCCGCCGCAGAGGCCACCCTCAAACACGGTTTCGGCGCCGCTTGTGGCATAGGTTTTACCACCGCTCAAGTAGGGCACTGTGACGGTGATGCCGGGGCCCACTTTGTTGGAGGTGTTGGCGTCGGGCGGCCGGGTGTCGCTGGCATCGCCACCGCCACAGGCGCCGAGTACCATGGCTGCGAAAAAACACGCCCAGCGTGTTGGGACCGTCATTCAATTTCCTTTAATTTCTTGGTTTGTCCAGCGCATGTGCTTCGCTGCGGAATTTTTGTCGCGGTTCTGGCCCATTTGAGCCAAAGTGGAAGCCACATCGCGTGGACCTCGTTGCAGCCAGGGTGGCACCACTGGACGCAGCCGTCTAAGAAGGTGTTCTCGTCGATCGTGACCGCAAGCACCTGCTTGCACATGCCAAATTTTTCGAACACCTGTCCGACGACCAAATAGTCAGCATCTTGCACCGTGCGCCCCTCCCTGTAGAACCGGTAGCGCCAATAGGACGGAGCGCCGCGTCCAAAAAACTTAGTCTAGGAGCAATCACCCTTTGCCAGCGCTTGGCGTTGGCGATTGGCGCAGCAGGCCAATGGATTGGCGTGCCAAAGCAACTGCTATGGCCGCCGCGCTAGCCCACCATGAATAGCCCGCTGTAGGTCGCTTCGCCGACAATGGGCCGCAACCTAAAACCACACGACCCCATGCCTGATGCCCTAATCCCTTTGTCGCACGATGAGATGGTGTTCAGCGCCATTCGTGCGCAGGGCTCCGGGGGGCAAAACGTCAACAAGGTTTCCACTGCCATCCACCTGCGCTACGACATTGGCCAGTCGTCTTTGCCCGATGCCATCAAAGAGCGACTTCTGGCCTTGTGCGACCAGCGCATTACCCTAGACGGCGTGGTGGTCATCAAAGCGCAATCCACCCGCAGCCAGGAGCAAAACAAGGCCGACGCCATTGCGCGGTTGCAGGCACTGGTCGACAGCGTGGCCGTGCTGCCCAAGGCGCGCAAAGCCACCAAGCCTACGCGCAGTTCCCAACGCAAGCGCCTTGAGGGTAAATCCACGCGGGGTGACGTCAAAAAACTGCGCGGCAAGGTCTCCGGCGGCGAATAGATCTTGGGGTGGCCCGGATCAATGCGCAAACCAAAAGCGCACCAGCCCAAAAGCCAGCGCAAACAGGTAGCCATAAGCAAACTTGTCGATCCGCAGCACCGCTTGCCCCCGCCGCTCGCGCCATACGCCCAGGGCGGCAATACACAGGCCCGCGGCCACGGGTGTGCACGCAGCACTGACCACGCGCCACTGCGGCTTGTCCATCAAGTAGTCCGGGAAGAACCACAAACTCATGCCGCCTGCTACCGCTCCAAAAAACACATAACCCAGCGCCGCAAGCCACGGGCTGGAAGCCTTGCGAAAGGGCGCTGCAATGGCATGCATGCCGCTTTGCAAAAAGACCTCGACCACCACCTGCAGAATCAATTCACCAAAGACTTCAAACAAGATTTCCATAATACGTATGTATTTGCTACAAAATTAATAGCGGCTTGCGCACATTCCACGAGGGCTAACGGCCAATTTTGGTTAAATAAATGTAACTACTCAGCTCCCAATGAGTCAGGCCATCGTCCGCTATGAAATAGTGAGCGACAATGCGTTGTAATGCCAAACCTGCCCGATCTCAGCCAACTTAGTCATGCGCAAAAGGACGAGTTGATCAGGATGCTATGG
>JBBRNS010000132.1:0-10611 GCA_038230175.1 Burkholderiales bacterium | reverse complement strand
TTCTACGCCTAGAGTTGCCCGGCTACACCGTGCAGTGGGAGCGCCACTCCGAGTTCACCCGTTACACCATTGTTCAGCCTTTGCCCGAAGGGGCCATGCTGCAGGCCCAGAGCCCCGATTTGTCCGCCGCTTTGGTGACGCCGCAGGGCTGGTTGCAGGGTATTCCGGGGCGAACGATTGTTGCGATCAAGCTGGCCATGGTGGTGGGTGATTTGGATACGCTGGACGCGACCCTGGCGCAGGCGCGGCAGTGGTTGGGCGAGCACGCCGCGGTGGCGTCGGTCATTGGCAGCAATGGTTCTGCCCTGGCATTAACCGACTTTGTGCTGCGCCCGACCGGGTTTGAGCGCATGCTGGTGGTGGCACCCGCCGATGTGACGCCCACCCGCGCGGGACGTATGGCCCAGCGCCTGCTGGAGCTGGAAACCTACCGCCTCATGGCGCTGCGGGGCCTTCCGGTTGCCAAGGAACTGGCGCCGATGCTCACACAGGCCGAGACCGAGTTGGCTGACATCACCGCGCACTTGGAGGGCAATGCGTCATCTGACCAAGAGTTGCTGGACACCCTTGTGGCCTTGGCGGCGCGCATCGAGCGGGCAACCGCTATGCATATGTACCGTTTCTCAGCTACCAACGCCTACGCGGCCCTGGTGGCCCAGCGTATTGCTGAGCTAAGCGAGCGCACGATTCCCGGCACACAAACCATTGGTGAATTTATGCAGCGGCGTCTGTCGCCGGCCATGGCAACGGTAGAGGCCACGGCGAAGCGTCTGACGTCTTTGTCAGAGCGGGTGTCGCGCACCAGTGCACTGCTGCGCACGCGGGTGGATATTGCCACCGAGGGGCAAAACCAAGAATTGCTGGCGCAGCTCACCCGCGGGCAAGAGATGCAGTTGCGCCTGCAGTCCACGGTGGAGGGCCTGTCGATTGCGGCGATCTCTTATTACGTCGTCAGTTTGCTGTTGTACGGCGGCAAGGCGCTCAAGGCCGCAGGGGTGCCAATTAACCCCGAGGTGGCGGCTGGTGCTTTGATGCCCTTGGTGTTGTGGTCCGTCTGGCGGGCAACCCGCCGCATCCACCAAAAAATAGTTGCCGCCCACGGTTGAGGCCCGCGTCGGAGCGCCACAGGCTCACTCCGCCCTGTGCGCCACAATGCCACCATGACAGACACACCAAAAACAAGTGGACGGCTGGACCTGCTCGACGCGCTCCGCGGCGCTGCCGTCTTGTGGATGACGGTCTTTCATTTTTGTTTTGACCTCAACCAGTTTGGCTTTATCCAAGCCGATTTTTACCATTCACCGGTGTGGCTGGTGCAGCGTACCTGCATCTTGAGCCTGTTTTTACTGTGTGCGGGTATGGGGCAGGCCGTTGCCTTGCGGCGCGGGCAGGGCCTGCAGCAGTTCGGGCGGCGCTGGCTACAAATTGCGGGCTGCGCGGTGTTGGTGAGTGCGGGCTCGGCCATCATGTTCCCAAAAACCTGGATTTACTTTGGTGTGCTGCATGGCATGGCGGCCATGCTGGTGCTGTGTCGGCTGACGGCGCCCTGGGGGCGCTGGCTGTGGCTGGCTGGCTGCGTGCCGATTGCATTGGGGCTGGGCGCGGCGTCGCTGCACGCAGCGTGGCCTGCGATGGCCGTCTTTGATGCCAAGCCGCTGCATTTTGTCGGCTTGATGAGCCACAAGCCGTTCACCGAGGACTACGTGCCCATTCTTCCCTGGTTGGGGGTTATGTGGTGGGGCATGGCCTTGGGTCAGCTCGCTCTGGATAAGGGGTGGCTGCAACTGCCGCCACCCCAGTGGAGCCAAAAGGCAGTGCGCCCGCTGGCGTTCATCGGCCGCTGGAGCCTGTCGTGGTACATGCTGCACCAGCCCATTTTGTTGGGTGGCGTGACCTTGGCTGCCACCCTACTGCGCTAAGGCAGTCGCGCAAATTTTTGAGACAAAAACAGCCTCTAGCCCTCGCCGAACGTGCGCAAGCAGCTATGTTTTTTGTAGCGCCTTGGCTAGTTTGAGGTGGATGCCGCCAAAGCCCCCGTTGCTCATGCACAGGATGTGATCACCGGCCTGGGCCTGCGCTACCACTTGCTCCACCAGCGAGTCCACTGTGTCGGCTACCAGCGCGCGCGCGCCCATCTCCGCCAAGGCTTCGCGTGCGTCCCAGTCTAGGCCGCCGGCATGGCAAAACGCCAGGTCGCATTCTTCGAGGCTCCAGGGTAGCTGCGCCTTCATAGCCCCGAGCTTCATGGTGTTGCTGCGCGGCTCAAACACCGCCAAGATGCGTGCGCTCCCCACCGTGCGGCGCAAACCGTTGATGGTGGTGCGAATGGCCGTGGGGTGGTGGGCAAAGTCGTCATAAATCGTCACCGGCGCTGCTCCCGCTGCGGACGATAGCGCAATCTGGGCGCGTACCTCCATGCGGCGTTTGACGTTTTCAAACTGCGCCAAGGCCTTGGCGGCCACTTCGGGCGCGACGCCAACATGCTGCGCCGCTGCAATCGCTGCCAAGGCGTTGAGCTGGTTGTGTACCCCGCCCAAGGGCCACTCCACCCGACCTACCACCTTGCCGTGCAGGCACACGTCAAACGCGCTCGGTTCGCCGACAGCAGTGAAGTCACTCACGGCGGCGCCAAAGGTGCGTACCTCACTCCAGCAGCCTTGGTGCAGCACGCGGGTCAGGCTCTCTTCCAGCCCATTGACCACCACCCGCCCAGTTGGGGGTACCGTGCGCACCAGGTGGTGGAATTGGCGCTCAATGGCCGCCAGGTTGTCAAAAATGTCTGCGTGGTCGAATTCCAAGTTGTTCAACACCGCGGTGCGGGGCCGGTAGTGCACAAACTTGCTGCGTTTGTCAAAAAACGCGGTGTCGTATTCATCGGCTTCAATGACAAATAGAGGTCGGCTTGGAGGGCAGTGGGCAGGCAGTGGGCTCTGCGGAGGTAAAGGAGGAGCCCGCAAAGCGGGCGGGGGACACGGAGCAGAGCCCGCTGCCTGCCCATTACCCTCCACCCCATTACCTGCGGGGCTTCCCAGTCGCGCGGAGATGCCAAAGTTCAGAGGAACGCCGCCCACCAAAAAGCCGGGCTGCAGCCCTGCGCACTCCAAAATCCAGGCCAGCATGGCGGTGGTCGTGGTTTTGCCATGGGTGCCGGCAATGGCCAGCACATGGCGGCCCTGTAGCACATGCTCGGACAGCCACTGCGGGCCGCTGGTGTAGGGAGCGCCGGCGTCCAGAATGGCCTCCATCAACGGGAACTTCGGTGTCCCATCGGACAGGCGCGCGCGGCTCACCACATTACCGATCACAAACATGTCAGGCTTGAGGGCCATTTGGTCGGCGTTGAAACCTTCGACCAGGTCAATGCCCAAAGCCTGGAGCTGGTCGCTCATGGGGGGGTAGACCCCTGCATCGCAACCGGTCACCCGGTGCCCTGCTTCACGCGCCAGGGCGGCCAAGCCGCCCATAAAAGTGCCACAAATGCCAAGAATATGAATATGCATGGCGCCATTCTATGCGGCCAATAGGGGTGTTTTTGGCCTCTAGCCCACGTAGAAGTTGCGCAAGCAGCTATTAAAAATATAGCAGGGAGGTGGTGCAAAATACCCCACATGGACCCGTTAAAAGCTGAAATTGCCGCCGTTGCTGCCCGGATGGTGGTGGAGGAGGGCTTGGAGTACGGTGGCGCCAAGCGCCGCGCCGTCAAGCAAATGGGGTTGCCCGCCCGTACGGCACTGCCCGACAACGACCTGATTGAGGCGGCTGTGGTCGAATACATTGCGCTGTTTTGTGCCGACACCCAGCCGGGCGAATTGCAGGCCTTACGCGCGCTGGCACTGGTCTGGATGGAGCGCATGGCACTTTTTCGTCCGCATATTAGTGGGGCGGTATGGCATGGTTTTGCCACGCGGCGTTCTGATATTTATCTGCAGTTGTTTTGTGATGACCCTAAATCGGCGGAGATCGGCTTGATTGACATGCACGTGCGTTTTGAACCGCGTGCGGTAACTGGGTTTCAGGGTGAGACCGTTGACGCGCTGAGTGTGAATGCCTGGTGTGTAGATTTGGATGAGTACGTCGGTGTGCACCTGTTGATTTATGATTTTGATGACTTGCGCGGCGCGTTAAAGCCGGATGCCCGTGGCCGCCGGCCGCGCGGTGACGCGCAGGCCTTACGCAGTTTGCTGCATGATGCTGGACTATGACTGAAATTCCAAAAAATAGTGACCCCGTCTCCGAAATTGCACCAGAGGCGCCCGTGCCGCGACGCCAGCTGCTGCTGGGGTTGGCAGCCACCACCGCGATGTTGGCTGGCGCAGGTGCTGCGTGGTGGAATGCAGAACACCCGCGGGACGCTGCCGCCGATAAATTGGACGCGGCTTTTTGGGCGATGCGCTGGGAGACACCTGCGGGTGCCGACTTGCCCATGCGCGGCTTTGCGGGGCGCCCGCTGTTGCTTAATTTTTGGGCAACCTGGTGCCCGCCGTGCGTGGAAGAGTTGCCGCTCATCAATGCCTTTTACCGGGAGAATCAGGCCAAGGGCTGGCAGGTGCTGGGTTTGGCGGTGGACAAACTCGGGCCGGTGCAGTCCTTTTTGAAGGCCATGCCGCTGGATTTTCCGGTTGGGATGGCGGGTATCCAAGGCACGGATCTGGCACGCAAACTGGGCAATCCCTCGGGTGGTTTGCCGTTTTCGGTGTTGGTCGGTTCCGGTGGCGCAGTGCTACAGCGCAAACTGGGGCGTTTGCGGGAGTCGGATCTACAAGCCTGGGCTGGACTAAAATAGCCCCTCTCTTGCAGCCTCAATGGAAGCTACTGTGCTATAGAGGCAGCCGCGAGTGAATGCCCAAAGTTGTGAAATTCGGGTAATTTGATAGAAATTAAGCAATTTTGTCGTAAGTTGGCGGTTTTTACTGTAAATTCGCCACTTAATAAATGACAGTTGTTGGAGATTCTATGGATTTAAGAAAACTCAAGACATTGATCGACTTGGTGTCTGATTCCAATGTGTCGGAATTGGAAATCACCGAAGCCGAGGGCAAAGTGCGTATCGTCAAAGGCAGCCCAGCCATGGTACAGACCTATGCCCACGGCCCAGCCTACCCTCAGCAGCATGCGCCAGCCCCAGCGCCCGGGCCTGCGGCTGCGGCGGTGGTATTGCCGATGGTGGCCGAGGAGCCCGCAGGGCACACCGTGAAGTGCCCCATGGTGGGCACGTTTTACCGCTCGGCTTCGCCCGGCGCCAAAGCCTTTGTGGAAGTGGGTGACGCGATTAAAGAGGGTGAGACCATTTGTATCGTCGAGGCCATGAAGATCCTTAATGAAATCGAGGCCGACAAGTCGGGAACCGTGACCCACGTTTTCTGTGACAACGGGCAAGCGGTGGAATACGGCCAGCCTTTGTTCACTATTGAGTAGCGGGTCGACGTAACCCATGTTCAAAAAAATCCTGATCGCCAACCGCGGCGAGATTGCGCTGCGTATCCAGCGGGCATGCCGAGAAATGGGCATCAAGGCCGTGATGGTGTATTCCGAAGCGGACCGTGACGCCAAGTATGTCAAATTAGCCGACGAGGCGGTGTGCATCGGGCCACCGCCTTCGGCGCTGAGTTACCTCAATGTGCCGGCCATTATTTCGGCTGCCGAGGTGACTGATGCCGAGGCCATCCACCCTGGTTACGGTTTTTTGGCCGAAAACGCCGACTTTGCGGAGCGGGTTGAGCGCAGTGGGTTTCAGTTCATTGGGCCCACCCCTGAGTCGATCCGCATCATGGGCGACAAGGTGTCCGCCAAGCAAGCGATGATCCGAGCGGGCGTACCCTGTGTGCCGGGCTCGGAAGGCGAGCTGCCCGATGACCCCGTTCAAATTCGGCGCATTGCGAAGTCGGTGGGGTACCCCATCATTATCAAAGCCGCTGGCGGCGGCGGTGGGCGCGGTATGCGTGTGGTGCATACCGAGGCGGCACTGATCAATGCGGTGACCATGACCAAGGCCGAGGCGGGCGCGGCGTTTAACAATCCGGCCGTCTATATGGAGAAGTTTCTCCAAAACCCGCGCCACATCGAGATCCAGATTCTGGCGGATAAGCATAAGAACGCGGTCTACCTGGGTGAGCGCGATTGCTCAATGCAGCGCCGCCACCAGAAAATATTGGAAGAGGCTCCTGCGCCAGGCATCAACCGCAAGCTGATCGAGCGGGTGGGCGAGCGCTGCGTAGCCGCCTGCAAGAAAATTGGTTATCGGGGTGCAGGCACCTTTGAGTTTTTGTATGAAGACGGTGAGTTTTATTTCATTGAAATGAACACCCGCGTGCAGGTCGAGCATCCTGTGACCGAGATGGTGACGGGTATTGATATTGTGCGCACGCAAATCATGGTTGCGGCAGGTGAAAAGCTGCCATTTACCCAGCGCCAGATCGAGATCCGCGGCCATGCCATGGAGTGTCGGGTGAATGCCGAAGACCCTTTCAAGTTCACCCCCTCGCCCGGTCGGGTCACCACTTGGCACGCGCCGGGTGGGCCCGGGGTGCGGGTGGACTCGCACGTGTACACCAATTATTTTGTGCCGCCGAATTACGATTCCATGATCGGCAAAATTATTGTTCACGGCGATACCCGTGAGCAGGCCATGGCCCGCATGCGTACCGCGTTGGCGGAAACCGTGGTCGAAGGCATCAGCACCAATATTGCCTTGCACCGTGAGCTGATGGTGGATGCCAAGTTCATGGACGGGGGCACCAATATCCATTACTTGGAGCATTGGCTAGAGCAACACAAGCGTTAATGGGACTGCCATGTTTGAACTGAGCGTTATGTGTCCCGAGGACCGGGTCGAGTGGCTGAGCGACGCGCTTGATGCCCTGGACGCTCTGAGCGTCAGCGTGGAAGATGCCGATGCCCAGACGGATGCCGAGCAGGCCCTGTTTGGTGAGCCTGGCATGCCCGCACCCAAAGGCGGCTGGCAGCGTTCCCGCATCACCGCCTTGTTTGCCGACGAGGCATTGGCCCAGGAATCGTCGGACGTCCTGCAGGCCCAACCGCTGTTTGAGGGCTGCCAGATATTGGGCATGACGGCAGTACAGGACCAGGATTGGGTGCGTTTAACCCAATCCCAGTTTGCGCCGGTTGAGATCACGCCAGAGTTTTGGATCGTCCCCACGTGGCACGAGCCCCCGGCGCAGGCCCGCCACGTGATTCGCTTGGACCCCGGCTTGGCCTTCGGCACCGGGACGCACCCCACCACCCGGATGTGCCTGCGCTGGATCGCAACCCACCCCGTACCCAAGCGCGTGCTGGACTACGGCTGTGGCTCGGGCATTCTGGCGATTGGCGCCGCCAAGTATGGCGCGGCCGACGTGGTGGCGGTCGATATTGACGAAGCGGCGGTTCAGTCCACCGAACGCAATGCCTCGGCCAATGGCGTGTCGCTGGTTTCTGGCTTGCCCGACCGCGCACATGGGGCCTATGGCCTGGTTCTGGCCAATATATTGGCCTCGCCTTTAAAAGTGCTCGCTCCTTTGCTGTGCGCCCATATTGCCCCAGGTGGATACTTGGTGTTGGCCGGTATTTTGGAGCGCCAGGCCGAAGAATTGCAGGTTGCCTACGCACCGTATTGTCGGCTGGAGGTCGCCGACGGCGAGGACGGCTGGATCCTGATGACCGCGTCCCGCTAGTCGGCCGCCACGCGGTTTTGACTCGGCTTCTACAATGAGGCGCTGATGAGCCTGATCACGCAATGCCCTGCATGCACGACCTTGTTTAAGGTGGTGCCAGACCAACTCCGTATTTCCGACGGATGGGTGCGTTGTGGGCAATGTGATGAAGTGTTCGACGCCAATGCACACCTGCAAGCTGTCGCTCCAGTGCTTTTGCGCCCCGTCGCGCCGGATCCGGCTGCCACGCCCGCGCCACCGCAAAAGGCTATTGCACCGACCCAAGACATGGACCAGCCCGATGCCGCCGCGCCGGATGATGGGCCTGTATCGGTGCCGCTGGAGGTGGCTGTAGAGACGCCGGTAGAGCCAACACACCACGTTTTTAAGTCCGATTGGACTGACGAAGAAACGCCCCCTCCCACGGAGGAAGAGATGCATGCTTGGGTGCTGGCGGCAGTGGCCTCCGAGGGGTCCGATCTGAAGACACAGTCCAGTGCCCTGATGGATGCCATGCCGCGTTACCTTGAGGTGCAGGCGCCCACACCAGAGTCGTCGTATGAGGATGACTTGGCAATTGAATCCACACAGGCACCGACAGGCGAGCCACAGGCTGACGATGCGTCCGAGTTGGAAGGGCCGCAAGACGGTGGGCCACGTTTGTCGTTCATGAAGCCCGTGCGAGCGCCGTCGGTTTGGAGTCGTCCACCGGTGCGTGCAACTCTATTGGTTTTGCGTGTGGTGTTTGGCGTAGCGCTGGTCCTGCAAACACTGGTTCATCAGCGTGACTGGTTAGCCGCCAAGGCGCCGGCGACGCGGCCTATGGTGGTTGGGCTGTGTGAGCTTATGGGTTGCCAGGTGTCGCCCTTGCGGGAAATCGAAGTGGTCGTGATTGACAGTTCGGCCTTTGTCAAAATTCGCCCTAACGCATACCGTGTGCATTTCACGCTCAAAAACACCGCTGTCTATGAAGTGGGCACGCCGTCTTTGGAGCTGACCCTGACGAATACGGGTGATCAGGCCATCGTTCGCCGCGTTTTCTCGCCCCAAGAGTTTGGCATCCAGCAGACCAGCATGGCCCCCAGCACTGAAATGAATGCAGTGGTGTCCATCGGAGTGCAATTGGCGGATGATGCAGAGCGGGTGAGTGGCTACCGGCTTCTGGTTTTCTATCCCTAGGGCATAAAAAAACCCGGAACCTTTCGGTGCCGGGTTTTGGGGCCAATCGACCCAAGCCTTACGGCTTGCTGGAGGTCGGAAATGGCCAAGCCGCTTGCGGGCTGAGCGTGGTTTGCGCCGTAGCAGCGGGTTTGGCAGCGGGTTTTTTGGTTGCCGCCTTCTTGGCTGGTGCTGCTTTTTTTGCAGCAGCCTTTTTAGCGGGCGGCGCCTTTTTGGCGGGCGCTGCCTTTTTTGCAGCAGCCTTTTTAGCCGGCGCTGCTTTCTTCGCTGGTGCTGCCTTTTTTGCAGCAGCTTTTTTAGCCGGTGCTGCTTTCTTCGCTGGCGCAGCCTTTTTCGCAGCTACCTTCTTAGCCGGAGCTGCCTTTTTGGCTGGCGCAGCTTTTTTAGCAGCTACTTTTTTGGCTGGTGCCGCTTTTTTAGCCGGTGCAGCTTTCTTGGCGACTACCTTTTTGGCGGGAGCCGTTTTCTTCGCGGGTGCAGCCTTTTTAGCGGCTACTTTCTTAGCAGGTGCCGCCTTCTTGGCTGGTGCGGCTTTCTTTGCGACTACCTTTTTTGCAGGTGCAGCTTTCTTCACAGGTGCGGTCTTTTTTGCGACCGGTTTTTTTGCAGTTGCCATCATTTTTCTCCTTGGTCAATTAACAAAGAGCACTTCTCGCGTGTTGGGATGCAAGAAGCGATTCATGCGGTTGGGCAAAAGCCCAGCCGCATGAATGGGGTGACACCCAGCCCACCACCGCTCTGTGGCGAGGTGTGGGCTTGGTGAAATTGGGTGCGTCATCAGCTTTTTAGTCCCAGGACAGTGCGCCGCCCGATTGGTACTCAATGACGCGGGTCTCAAAGAAATTGCGTTCTTTCTTGAGGTCAATCATTTCGCTCATCCAGGGAAAGGGATTTTCTTCGTGGGGATAAAGCGGCTCCAGCCCGATTTGCGTTGCCCGGCGGTTGGCGATGTAGCGCAAGTAGCCCTTGAACATGGAAGCGTTCATGCCCAGCACACCACGCGGCATGGTGTCTTCTGCATATCGGTATTCCAGTTCAACCGCTCGCTCAAACAGCACCTTGATCTCTTGCTTGAATTCGGGTGTCCAGAGTTGGGGATTTTCGAGCTTGAGCTGGTTGATCAGGTCGATGCCGAAATTGCAGTGCATGGATTCATCACGCAAGATGTATTGGTACTGCTCCGCCGCACCGGTCATCTTGTTCTGGCGGCCCAGGGCCAGAATTTGGGTGAAGCCAACATAGAAAAACAGGCCTTCCATCAGGCACGCGAACACGATCAAGGATTTGAGCAAGGTCTGGTCGGTCTCCAACGTTCCGGTGTGGAAGTGGGGGTCCATGATGGCGTCAATGAACGGGATGAGGAACTGGTCCTTGTCACGAATTGACTGCACTTCGTTGTAGGCGTTAAAAATCTCGCTCTCATCCAGGCCCAGTGACTCGACGATGTATTGGTACGCGTGGGTATGAATCGCTTCTTCAAACGCTTGGCGCAGCAGAAACTGTCGGCACTCCGGCGCAGTGATGTGGCGGTAGGTGCCCAAAACGATGTTGTTAGCAGCCAAAGAGTCGGCTGTGACAAAGAACCCGAGGTTACGCTTAATGATGCGGCGTTCGTCCTCTGTCAGTCCGTTGGGGTCTTTCCACAGCGCGATATCGCGCGTCATGTTGACCTCTTGCGGCATCCAGTGGTTGGCGCAAGTTGCCAAGTATTTTTCCCCAGCCCACTTGTACTTAAATGGTACCAATTGGTTGACGTCGGTCTTGCCGTTAATGATGCGCTTGT